>NZ_CP101824.1:3602205-3902757 GCF_024498195.1 Halovivax cerinus | reverse complement strand
CCCATGATGATTTATACAACATTCTGTCCGCTGATGTGATGGGAACAGATCCGGGTGCGAGATCGGCGATTCGTGAATCGAACCCGGTGCGCCGATCGACCGCGGGTACGCATCGCCCGCCCGCCGCCCGGTTCGCCGAGCGAGACGACGTGCGGTCTCGGTCGCCCGACTCGGTCGACGGCTGGGCCTGCCGAGGTTATCCCGCCGCCGGAGCGGGCACGTCGTGCAGGTCCGTCGCCTCCCGTCGATTTTTGGCCGCGACGGCCGCGAACACGACGAGCCCGACGCCGCGGAGTGTGAGATCGAGCAGGATCGCGTCGACCGAGACGGTCACGCCGGCGAGTGCGACGAGATCGAAGACGGACGACGAGATCAGTTGCGGCGCCACGAGGAGGATCGAACTGAGCGCGAAGGCGGCTCGGCCGGGACGGTCGACGCGCGCGTACAGCGTCCCGATGACGGCCGCGCCGAGGGCGACGACCCCGAGGAAAACGCCGAGAACGGGGAGAATCACCTCCGGAACGGAGTACGAGAGCTCCGCGAGGTCGCCGAACCCGATGACGCGGTACTGTTCGCCGGGGTCTAACTCGGCGGCGTTGGCCTTCTCGCGCAGCAGGACGATCCCGGGGACGAAGACGAACGCGAAGGGGACCATCGCCTTGTTGAGCGACAGCGAGAACGCCTTCACGCCCGTCTCGAAGGGATCCGACTTCGCCACGCCGCTCGCGGCGTAGGCGGCGACGGCGACCGGCGGCGTGATGTCGGCGATGACGCCGAAGTAGAGGATGAACAGGTGTGCGGCCAAAAGCGGGATGCCGAACTCGACGAGCGGCGAGGCGAGCATCGAGACGAGGATGATGTAGGTGACTGTCGTCGGCATTCCCATTCCGAGGACGATGCAAGCGACGGCGGTCACGAGCAGCATGATCACGATCGAGCCGCCCGACAGCGTGAGTAGTAGCGACGTGAGGTTCGGGCCGAGGCCGGTGACGCTGATGACGCCCGGGATGACCCCGGCTGCGGCGACGGCGATTACGACCGGGACGGCCGTCCGCGCACCCTCGTCCATCGATTTGAAGACGAACGTCCCGAAGCGGAACGGCTGATTGGCGCGCACATCGCCGAGAATTTGCTCGGCGCCGCTCGCGACCCGGGCACCGGCGCCGCCCCGACCGGAGAACCGCGTCTCGGTGGACGCGGTCAACCGATCGATTCGATCGCCGACCGCATCGACAGTCGTCTGGACCGTCGGGTCGAGCTCCAGCAGCGGCGGATCGACGTCGGGACGAGAGAGGAGCGTCACCACCCCGGCGAGCATCGCGTACCAGCCGAGCCGGGAGCCGACGACGTCGATCGCCGTGCCGACGGGCATTCCGGCCCCGCCGGCGCCGGTGACGAGTCCGGCGACGGAGACGCCGGCGGCGACGTAACTCGCCAGCTCGACGCCGACGACAGCCACGAGGATCGCGACGAGTCGCACTCGTGTCTCCTCGCTGTACGCCGAGACGAGCGCGATCAGTGCGACGAGAGCGACGAGCGTGAACCACGCGGATCGAGCGACGGTGAGTCGAGCGACGATGAGGTAGTACAGCAGCAGGACGATCGGGACGAGGTAGAACCAGCCCCCTCTGAGGTGCGTTCCCATCGCGACGGTATCCGGCGTCGCGCCGCCGATCCCCTCCTCGATCGCCTTGAGGTGGACCATCACCCAGACGCCGAAGAAGAAGACGAGCGCCGGTATCGTCGCGAGCACGATGATCTCCCGGAACGGCGTCCCCGTGTACTGGACCATGAGGAACGCCGCGGCACCCATCACGGGCGGGAGGATCTGCCCACCCGAAGAGGCCGAGGACTCGACGCCGCCGGCGAACTCCGGCGAGTAGCCCGAGCGCTTCATCAGCGGGATGGTAAAGGCGCCGGTGGTGACCGTGTTGGCGATCGAGGAGCCCGAGATCGTCCCCATGAAGCCGCTCGAGAGGATGCTCGCCTTCGCCGGGCCGCCCCGTCGCTTCCCCGTCGCCGCGTAGGCGAGATCGATGAACCACTGGCCCGCGCCGCTCATCTCCAGGAACGCGCCGAAGAGGATGAATATGTAGATGAACTGCACCGAGACCGTCACCGGAATGCCGAAGACACCGTTCTCGACGTTGTACCAGAGGTTCTGGACGATCTGCGGCCAGGTCAACTCTGGGATCGCGAGGACGCCGACGACGGGCGCCCCCCCGTCGATGAGGTAGCCCCAGCGCGCGTAGACGATGAAGGACGCCACGATGACCGTGAGCGGCAGGCCGAGCGTTCGACGCGTCGCCTCGAGTACCAGTAAGATACCGACCACGCCGAGGACCATCGCGTAGGAGTACTCGCTGACGAACGGGACGCTCCCGAGAACGGGCTCCAGGAACGAGTACACCTCGGTGACCGGCCGACCCGCCGTGAGCCCGAACACGCGCAGGTTCTGGATCTCGTCGAACTCCGTCAGGAAGAAGATCGGCGGCAGTATCGACGCGCCGAGACACAGCAGGTCGAACGGCGTCACCCGCTCCCGATCGGGATCGACGAACAGCCACCGGACGACGGCCCTGGCTCGACCGAGGAGTCTCGTGATCGGGTGGCCTTCGCCGAGCGTGCGGGATGCGGCGGGGACGATTCGGCCCAGGTTTCGTGCGACGACCCCGTCCCCCATACTCCCCGGAAACAGCAAGAACGTGAGCACGAGCGCGAACGAGACGTGCACCGCGTTCGCCTGCAACAGTTGCAGCGTGACGTCCCAGGAGGTGATCGCGGGCCGCCAGCCGTCGAGCGTCACGAGCGGAACGGAAAACGAGGTACTTCGTGCGGCCAGGATCAGTTGAAAGACCGAAAACGTGATTCCGATCGTCGCGACGACGACGGTAGCGACGCTCGAGAGCGACCGCCGGCGTTCGATCTCGTCGATCAGGTCATCCGCTTCCTCGGGGGAGACCTCGTCGGTCGGCTCGTCCGCGTCGCCTCGGTCGGCCGTCGGTCCGTCGGTACCGCTGTCAGCGTGGTCGTCGGTAGTCATAGGTATCTATCGAGTATCGATCGCCGTTCGACGCGAATACGGACGTCTCTGGCGTTCGTCAGTGCGACGAGATCGTGTCGCCTCCCGTCGACGATCAACTCGTGTCCGGCGATTCGTCCGGGTGAGATGGACAGCGTCCGCAGTTCCATGATCGGTCGGGACGGTTCGTACACGAACGTCCCGTTCTCGCTCGTGACGTCGACCCGGGCGGGCAATCCCCACCCGTAGGATTCGAACTCCATTCGCGTGTTCACTAGCGTCCGATCGGCCACGTGGTACTCGTCGTACACCCGCGATCGCTCCACGCTGTGGGTGTACTCGAGTCCAACCGTGCTCCCGTCACTGACCGGTTCCGCGAGGTATCGCTCGCCCGTCTCGGCGTCGTCGACGACGAGTACCGTCTCGGTCGGCACCAGGGCGGCGCCGGCGACTATCCCGGCCCCCAGTGCGAGGGAGAGCGCGACGAGAACGTGGCGACGGGAGACGTGATCCATGGTGCGTTCGAATGTACCCCTCGATTTCCCGGCCACCCGGCGAGTGCTACACTGTCGTGGCCGCCCGTTCGTGATTGCAGTTCGATTCGGCAGGTCTGTGTGCCCGCTCTCGTTCGCCGTCGATCCGTCGGCGGAGTCGTCTCAGGCGTCGAGGTACGACGAGGCGCCCTCGTGGAGTTCGATGGACATCCCGTCCTGTGCGCTGTCGGCCGAGATGAAGTCGGTCTTGATCGAGAGCGAGTCGACGTTGTCGAAGATGGCTCCGGTGACCGTTTCGACGGTGTCGGCCGGTACGTCCGCGTGCGTGGCGATCATCGCCTGGACGGCGACGGTGTCGACGTCCTCGTCGACGTCGCTGTAGGTGCCCGCCGGGATGGTGTCGTCGGCGAACCACTCCGCGTCTTCCTTGACGGCCTCGCGGTCGTCGCCCTCTATCGGGACGATCTCGACGTCGTTCGTGTTGGCGAGATCCTCGATGGCGCCGACCGGCCAGCCGCCGACGACGAAGGCCGCGTCGATGTCGCCGTTTGCGAGCTGTTCGGACGCCTGTGAGAAGCCGGCGGTCTGTTCCTCGAAGTCGGAGATACCGACCGACTCGAGGATCTGGAGGGCGTTGACCTGCGTGCCCGATCCGAGGTCGCCGGTCGTGATCGTCGCCCCGCTCAGGTCCGAAAGCGACGAGATGTCGTTCTCGGCGAGCGTGACGAGCGTGATGGTCTCTGGGTACAGCGTCGCGACGCCCCGGAGCGACTCGATCGGGTTGTCCTCGAACGCCTCGATGCCGGTCCCGTTCTTCGCGAACGAGGCGATGTCGTTCTGAATGAGGGCGAAATCGGCGGTCCCCTGTGAGAGGCTGCCGACGTTCTCGACGCTGGCACCCGTCGACCGAACGGTCAGCGTGAAGTCCGTGTTCTCCTCGACGACGGTCTTGATCTCGTTCGAGAGCGGGTAGTAGGTTCCGCCGGTTCCGCCGGCGTCCCAGGTGAGGCGCGTCTCGGCGTCGCCACCGCCGTCTCCGTCGCCACCGTCGTCACCGCCGGTACCGTCTGATCCTGGGCTACCGTCGTCGATACAGCCCGCGAGACCGACGATGCTTGCGGCACCACTCGCTTCGAGAAATCGCCGTCGAGTAGATTCAGTGTTCATTCCCGTTGCGGTATATCTCACGCCGGACTATATTTCTAACTATATATTATTGATAGTGATGTATTGTGTACTTCTAGAAAATAGTGGAAGAGAATAATATTAATTGTGGTACTCTCGGTTTCGGCGCCCGGCCGGCGGTTGCACACCCCTGGAGGTGATCGGCCGACACCGGTCTGATCACCCCTGCGGCGAACCCGTTCCATCCCCGGGTCGACCGTCGCGGAGCACACCGTCGACCGGGCGGGGTTCGAGTCCGCCGATCGGTGGTCATCTGCGGACGCCGTTCGGCCGTTTCGGTTTCGAACGCCGACCGCGAGATCAGCGACTGCTGGGCTCGCGTCCGTCCACGTACACCAGTTCGTCCGCCCGTTCTAACATCCGGACGCCCCAGGTGACCGTTACGGGGACGAGCGCGGTCGTGAAGATGGCGATGAAGACGAGGATCGAGAACAGTTCGGTGTCGATGACGCCCGCGGAGAGCGCGACCGAGGCGATGATGATCTCGACGGTGCCGCGGCCGTTCATCCCGAAGCCGACGACGAGACCCTCGCGCGAGGTGAGCGACGTCGGGAGGGCGAACAGCCACGAGCCGAGGATCTTACCCAGGAAGGCGATCGCGACGAGGAGGACCAGGATGCCGACCGAGTCGGCGAAGACGTCGAACGTGATGTCGAAGCCGACGGTGACGAAGAACACGGGGGCGAAGACCCCCATCGCGAGCGTGTAGATCACCGTGTGGATGTGTTCGTGCAGGCCCGGTTCGACGTCCGACTGGCGGAGGAACAGCCCGGCGACGAAGCCGCCGATGATCATGTGCAACTCGGCGAGCGTCGCCAGCTGGGCGAACAGCAGCGAGACCAGCAGGGCGAACGTCACCCCGGTCGTCTGGTCGACGAAGCCGTATCGCTCGCGTAGCGTCTCGATGAGCGCCCACGCGCGTGGGAGAAAGAGGTATCCGAGCAGGAGTGTGACGACGAAGAAGCCGAGCGCCTTCCCGAGGATCGTCACGACCTCGACGGGGTCTAACGTCCCGGCCGTGACGTAGCTGTCGACACCGGCGAAGACGACCAGGACGCCGACGTCGGAGGCGAGCGCACCGCCCAGGAGGACGTTCGCGATCCGGGTGTCGAGCAGGTCGAGGTCGGCCAAGATTCGCGACTTCGTCGCCAGCGAGGTCGCCGCCATCGCGAGCCCGAGAAAGAGCGCCGCGCCGGTCGACACGCCGAGCCACACGCCGGCTGCGTAGCCGAGTCCGAACGGGACGACGAACGCGCCGAACGCGATCAGCAGCGACGGCGGGCCGAGCCGGAACAGCTCCCGGAGATCGACCTCCATGCCGACGTAGACCATCAGGAGGAAGACGCCGAACTCCGCGAACACGGAGAGCAGAGTCGACGGTTCGAGCAAGCCCAACAGCGCCGGTCCGAAGGCGACCCCGGCGAACAACTCGCCCATCATCGTCGGATAGCCGAACCGCTCGGCGACCGCCCCGAAGACCCACGCGACGGTGAGGACCAGCAGGAGACTGAGAATGTCGATGCTGACGGTTTCGACCATTGTCGGTGCCCTCGATCGATCGGGTGTGCGGTGCGTGCGTGTCGGCCCCGGCAGGCAGCGGCGGTGGAACCGACCACTGCCGTCGCGACCGGACCGACTGGTACGACGCCGTCCGAACGCACCGGTGTCGCGTCTTCCGGACCGGCGTACACGGCACCGGTTCGGGCGGATCACAACCGGGTGACCGAACCGGCGCGGTGCCGTCGACGCGCCCGTAGCGACGCGTCGGCACCCGGATGGGTATGTGCCGACGCCGGGTCTTCCTGTACCCGTCGTGTGCCGGTTTCGGTCAGAGCGGAGTCGGGGAGTCGTCGAACCGAAAGACGGAGGACTGACTAATTGGATAGTTAGTACATGCACGATCGATGCGGTCGCGCTCGATCGGGGCGCGTCGAGACGCCACTGCGACGAGGGCGGCGTGCGTTCCCTGCCTCCGGACGCGACCGAACCACGTACATACGCTCGGACCCCATCTGGAGCCGAGACCGATGACCGATCGTTCGCGCCTCGCGATCGTCGTCTGGAGCGTCCTCGTCTCCCAGGTGTTCCTCTATCCGGGGCTCTCCGAGACGGTCGTCGCCCTGGGCGGCGGCGACGACATCCTCGCCGGCACGTGGTTCCTCGTCGCCGAGTTCGGTGCGTTCGTCACTTGCGCCGTGCTGTGGGGGCTGGCGAGCGATACACTCGGTCGGCGAACACCGCTGGTCGTACTCGGTGCCGCGGGCGGTGCCGCGAGTTACCTCGCGGTCGCGCTGTCGCCGGGACTCGAACTTGGATTCGGGGTCGTCCTGGCGCTGCGCGTCGTCGGCGGCGCGTTCACGATCGGTGCGTTCTCGCTATCGATCACGATGCTGATGGATCTCTCCGGCGGGCACGGTCGCAACATGGGTGCGGCCGGGACCGCGATCGGGCTCGGCGCGGCGCTCGGTTCGGTCGTCGGCGGACAGTTGGCCACCGTGGACCCGCTCGCTCCGCTGTACGCCGGGGCCGCCCTGCTCGCCGCCGCTGCGATCCTCGCGGCGACCGTCCCCGACCGCGGACCCGGGGACGGCCTCCCCGTCGGGACGCTCGTCGCGCGGGTTCGCGACCGACCGATGCTACTCGTCCCCTTCGCGTTCGGCTACGTCGACCGACTGACGGCCGGTTTTTTCGCGTTGACCGGCGTCGCGTACTTCCGTGACGTCTTCGGCATCGACGCGGGGCAGGCGGGGCTGACGCTTGCGCTCTTCTTCGTTCCGTTCGCCGTCCTGCAGTACCCCGTCGGCTCCCTCTCGGACCGCGTCGGTCGATTCCTGCCGGTCGTCGTCGGATCGATGCTCTACGGCGTGGCGATCGTCGCGGTGGGCCTCGCCCCGACGTACCTCCTCGCCGCCGGGCTGATGGTCGTCGTCGGGATCTGCGGCGCGCTCGTCTCGCCGACCACGATGGCGCTGGTCACCGACATCGTCCCGTCGTCGGGCCGCGGCGCGGCGATGGGCGGCTTCAACGTCTTCGGCAGTCTCGGGATGTTCTCCGGTTTCCTCGTCGGCGGACTCGTCACGGAGTGGTACGGCTACCTCGCCGCGTTCCTGGTCGCCGGTGGCCTGGAGATCGCCATCGCCACCGTCGCGTCCGGGGCCGTCAGGCGTATCGCCTGGCGATCGACGACGCCGACGAGCGGGTGACCGAATGGGGTCCATTCGCCGGGGGTGAAAGGTTTATTCCCGACTGACCGGTTAGTTTCTGTATGGAACACCAGTCGACCCGCAAGCGGCCGTGGCTCGCCGCGGCGCTCGCGGTCCTCGTGACCGGGCTGGGACACCTGTATCTGCGTCGCTGGATGCGAGCGCTCGGATGGCTGCTCGTCATGTTGCTCGCCGGATCGTTCGTCGAACCGGACGCGGTGCAGGCGCTGTGGCGGGGTGAATCGGTCGACGCGATCGAACTCGCACCGGCGCTGGTCGTCGCCGTCCTCAGCACCGTCGACGCCTACGTCCTCGCTATGGTTCACAATCGGCGCGGAACGGCGGATACGACGCTCGGCGGCGAAGAATCGACCGACGAGCCGTCCTGTCCGCACTGCGGCAAGGCGGTCGACCCGGAACTCGACTTCTGTCAGTGGTGTACGGAACCGCTCGACGGGAGCGACCGGTAGTCGATCGAATCCGGCGTCGTGCCCGACGTGAGCGAGCGGGTCCGGCGTCACCCCCGGCGGGAGCGAGCGGGTCCGGCGTCGTGCCCGACGAGAGCGAGCGGGTCCGGCGTCACTCCCGGCGGACGGGCACCGTCACTCCGCCGGCCGATGGTCCAGCGTCGCCGCGAGGTACTCGGTGGCGGCGCGTCTCGCCGTCGACAGCGCCGTCTCCTCGCCGAGGACGACCGCCCGCGTCCGCGCACCGTCGACGATCGTCACGAGCACCCTGGCGACGTGCTCTGCGTCCGCATCGGCGAAGGCGCCCGCGTCGATACCCTGGTCGATCACCGTCTCCAGCAAGTATCGTACGTAGGCGTCGTTCTCCCGAAAGCGCTCTGCGAACGTGTCGTTGTACGGCGCTTGCGCCCGCATCTCGAGCATCGCGACCAGCAACTCGGTGTGCTCGCTCGCTTTCACGAGCAACCCATCGAGCAGGAGTTCCAGTCGGTCCTCCGGATCGGTCGTCTCGACGTCGTGGACGGCGTCTTTGAACCGGCCGAGGACGAAGTCGAGAAACGCCGCGAGCAGATCGTCTTTGGTGTCGTAGTGGTAGTGGATTGCCGCCGTGGACTTGCCGTACTCGTCTGCGATCCGCTGCATCGTGAGGTCGGCGTACCCGTGCGTACTCAGCGCCCGGTAGGTCGCGCGCATGATCGCCTCGTCGGGGTCCTCGCCCGACCGGTCCGGCGTGTCTGCCATCACCCCTACTCGACGCGCTCCGAGGATAACGGTTTTGTACGGCCCGGTTGGGTCGGTCGACTTCCGTTCGGTCGACAGCGTCTCGGTACGTGACACGTCAGCCACGTCCATCCGGGTCCCCAAGATTTTTGACTAACTGGTTAGTAAGTACCGCTACTCTAATGGACGAATCGGAACGGACGATTCTCGATGCGACCTATCGAGCCCTCTGCGAACACGGCTACGCGGAACTGACGATGCAGCGGATCGCGGACGAGTCGGATCTGAGCAAGGCGACGATCCACTACCACTACGACAGCAAGGAGCGCCTCTTCGATCGGTTTCTCGACTACCTCTACGAACGATACACGGGACGGCTCGACGACCTGTCGGGTGAGACCGCGCGCGATCGACTCGACGCGTTGCTCACCATGCAACTCGCGGACGAGGCGGCCGACCCGGGGATCGACTTTCAGACCGCGATGCTCGAAGTCCGGGCGCAGGCACCGTACGACGAGGCGATACAGGAGACCCTCTCCACGTTCGACGAGGCGCTGGTCTCCCGGCTCCGCGAGACGATCGCCGACGGCGTCGAGGCGGGCGAGTTCGACGAGCACGTCGACCCCGACCTGGCCGCCGACCTCCTGACGACGGCGATCAAGGGCGCACACACCCGACGGGTCGCCGTTCGCCACCCGCTCGACCGGTCCTACGAGGCTGCGCGCACGTACGTCGAGACGTATCTCGTCCGGGAGGACGCGTCGGAGGTGACCGCCTGATGGGTCTCCGAGAGTCGATAGACTCGCTCTTCAGGGGACCGGACGGGATGGATCTCACCTCGGGCGGTATCGGCCGGCCGCTGTTTTACCTCTCGTTGCCGATCATCGTCCAGAACCTCTTTCAGGTGCTGTACAACCTGGCCGACACCTTCTGGCTCGGGCGCCACAGCACCGAGGCACTGTCGGCGATCACGTTCGCGTTCCCGGTCGTCTTCCTGATGATCTCGCTCGCGCTTGGCGTCTCGGTCGCGGGGAGTGTCCTCGTCGCCCAGCACGTCGGCGCCGGAAACGAGGATCGGGCAGCCTACGCCGCCTCGCAGACGATGGCCTACGCGGCCGTCATCTCCGTCGTCCTGGGCGTCCTGGGCTACGCCTTCGTCGACGATCTCACCGCACTCCTCGGCGTGAACGAGACCGTCGCTCCGCTCGTCGTCGAGTACATGCAGGTCTACGCGCTCGGGCTGTTCGCGGTCTTCGGCTTCGCCGTCTTCATGGCGCTCATGCGCGGCTACGGCGACACGGTGACGCCGATGTACGTGATGGCCGGCTCCGTGGTACTCAACATCGTCCTCGACCCGATCCTCATCTTCGGCTTCGAGGCGAACCCGCTGTTCGGGATGCTCGGTCTCGGCGGCGTCGAAGCCGCGGCACTTTCGACGACCGGCTTTACCGGCTGGGGGATCGGCGGCGCGGCCATCGCGACGGTCGGGTCCCGTGCGCTCGCCCTCGTCGTCGGGCTCGCGATCATGTTCCGCGGGAACCGCGGCGTGCAGATTCGCCTCTCGGAGATGGTTCCAGACCGCTCGTTCGGGCGGACCGTCGTCGGCATCGGCCTGCCGGCCTCCGTCGAGGGGGCTGCTCGATCGCTCTCGATCACGCTCTTGCTGGTGGTCGTGGCGGCCTTCCCGAACGCGGTCAGCGGGGCCTACGGCATCGGGACGCGGATCTTCTCGGTGATATTCCTGCCGGCGCTCGCCGTCTCGCAAGGGATCGAGACGATGACCGGCCAGAACATCGGGGCTGACGAGATCGATCGCGCCGCCGAGACGAACCACTTCGGAGCGCGTTCCATGCTCGCACTCCTCACTGTAGGCGGCGCCCTGATCGTGCTCGCCGCCAGGCCGATCGCCGCCGTCTTCGCGCCCGGCCAGCCCGCGGTCGTCGACCACACCGTGACGTTCCTCCGCGTGAGCGGGCTGACGTTCGGGTTCATCGGCGTTATGCGCGCATACACCGGTGGCTTCCGCGGTGCCGGCCACACGATGATCGCGGCAGTCATCTCGCTCGTGACGCTCGGCTTCGTTCGTCTCCCGGTCGCCTGGATCGCCTCGGGCCCGCTCGACGTGATGGGTCTCTGGATCGCGTTCCCGATCTCGAACGTCGTCGGTGGCGTCGTCGCGTACCTCTGGTTCAGGCGCGGAACCTGGCGTGAGGGGAATCTGACCGAACGCGGTCCGACGCGCGACGGGATCGGATCGAACGCCGCACCGACGGACGACGATTGAGCATGACCGACGGTGTCGACCACTCCGACCGGCGAACCGCGATCGAGGCGGCGATCGACGACGCGGTCGAATCTGCCCCGGGAGACGCGCTCGAACCCGCCCGCGCAACTGTGGGCCTCCTCGACGACGTCTGGTTCGGACAGCTCGTCGGTCGGACGTTCGACGCGGTCGCAGCGGACGGTGACACGATCGATTCGATCGCGCGTCCGCACGGACCAGCCGCCGCAGTCGAACTCCTCCGCCGGTACTGTTCGATCCGTTGGGCTCTCTTGCGCGGCGAGCGGTCGGTCTGCACCGTCGCCGAGCCTGGCGGCTCCGCAGCCATCCTCTCCGGCGATCTCCTCTTCGCCGCGGCGTACGCGACGGTCGGATCCGACGGTTCCCCCGTCGGCGATCGGCGGCGATCGCGACTCGTCGTGGTCCTCACGCGGGCGACGACGGACATCGTCGAGACGGTCGGTCGGAACGCTGGACGACTGGCGGCGGCCGATCCGGACGACGAGGTGCACGAGACGCTGGTCGCATCGGTCGCCGGCACCCTCGGTGAGTGCGCAACCCGGCTCGGAGTCCTTTCGGCGCCCGTCGAGAACCCCCCGATCGACACGATCGAAACGATCGGTCGTGAAGCCAGTGCGAGTCGTCAGTATCGTCGCGGGAGGGCGGATGCCGGTCCGGCACCGATACCGATCCGTCCGTCGGCAGACTCGAAGACCGAACTCTCGGCGTCCAGTGACGGACGCGCGGCGCATCACCGGACGACGGCTCTCCGGGCGATCGAGTCACTGCCCGCGCACGTCGATCAAGACCCGCTTCGATCCCTCGTCGACTAGCCGGTGGCGAACCGTATCCGGTTACCGGCTCCGACTCGGGCTGGAATCGGCCTTGGCTCGCCACTTCGCGGGGTGTCGACGGCCTCCGCTCGCCACTCCGCGGGGTGTCGATCGGTTCGCTGACGGCGAGTCGACCCGACGTCGTGTCTCACACGAACGGATAGAACGGTGTCTCGGTCAGGTTCCAGTGGATCTGTCCATCGATAATTGGAATGACGTCTTCGGACGCGACGATGGATGCGAACTCGGGACCTGTCGTCGTAAATTCGATCGGCTGGGCACACAGCTTCGCGGTCACCTCCTCCGAGGGTCGCCAGATGAAGCCCGCCTTCGGGATGTACTGGTGGGCGGTCACGTGATATCGGTCGACGCCCAGGGATTCGACCGTCGCGAGCGTACTGTAGAGTCGCATCGACCGCGTAACCTGAACGAACGCGTCACCGAGGGCGCGAAACGGTGTCCCCGGCCCCGGGCCGGCGGCGTACCTGACCGCCTCGTCGATGGTGCAGCTGCGTCCGAGCAGCCCGAAGAGGCGTTCTCTGGCCGCCGGATCGGCCGGTCCAGCCGATCCGTCGTGGGCGATACAGGCCACGCTCCCGTTCCGGACGCAGGCGCGTCCCGTCTCGAACCCGGCGGGACCGTCGAGGAAGACGACACGAGCGTTCGAGCGCGCGAGTTCGGCCGGATCGAGTACGCCGTCGGAACACGAGAACCCGCAGTCGACGTCGCCGACGAAGTGGAGCAGATCGACGCCCGTATCGAGCAGGTCGCGAAGCTCCGCCCGCGTGACCCCGTGACGAACGTCGACGTCGAGCATTTCGGGTCCGAGTTCGTCGAGCAAGTCGGCGCCCAGCCGGGCCGTCGAGCGCCGCTCATCGTCGGTACAGACGACGGTCGCTCGCTCCGTCTCCGCCTGCCGATCGAGGTACCGTGCCTCCGATTCGAAACTCTCGACGGTCGGCACGTACAGGATCTCGTCCGGCGGTTCCTCCTCGCTCAGCCAGGCCAGCGCGCTCCCGTGCGGACCGCCGTCGAACGCCCGGGCAGGTACCGACTCGTGACGCGTTCGAAGCGCTTCGTGGCGCTCGTCGCGCATCCGCCCGGGTGCGGCGTCGGGGAGCATGACGGCCGAGAGGTCGCGGACGAGGTACGGCAGTCCGCGCGCGTTCTCCCACGTCGGCTCGACGTAACTTACGGCGTGCCACTCCGGGAGCGCCCGGCCCACCCGGTCGAAGTCGAGATCCAGGCACGTTCGCAGCCGCTCGACGTCGGTGGCGTCGACGTACGCCGCCGGATCGACGTCGAGCTGATCGACCAGCGCGAGTTCCGCCGGGTCGGCACTCGCCACCTGGTCGTACCTGACGAGGCACTCGACCAGGAAGACACGTCGTAATAGCCGGGCGACCTCGTACTGATATGCGGGGAGCGAGCCGAGCTCAGCCAGGACGGTTCCCTCGCGCGTCCGGAGCCGCGCCGTTTCGCACGCCTCGATTGCGACGCGAGCCCCGACATAGTACGAGAGGGGCGCCGCCGGAAAGAGGTACGGGCGGCGATCGGGAACGACGAGTTCGAGGCCACTTTCGGGGACGTTCTCGCTGACTGCCTCCGGGATGTCACACCGATCCCCGAACGTCAGCCGCGGTGGGTGTCGCCGGTTGGGGTCCGCCGATCGCTGTGGTGCGCCCCGACGAACGGCGGCCGCGAAGTGCGAAATCGCGGTCGCCACGCCGTCGGTCGTCCGCGGGACGGTGACGGTGTGGCGGGGGTAGGATACGCGACTCTCGAAGCCGATCGTGACCGGAGTCGGCTGGTCGAACGAGAGGGTGAGCGACCCGTCGGCCTCGTATTCGATCCGGCCCGGTCGATCGAACCGAACGGAGACCGAGATCGACCCCTCGCCCATCAGCAGCGACGACCCCGACTGCTCGACCGGTGTGTCGTCGGGCATGATCGGGCGCCGAGTCCCGACGACTCCGTCTTCGCACGTGCTGACCTCCGCGAAGCTGGCAGTTCCCGTGAGCGACGTCACGCGGCCGGCAATCTGCCCGTCGACCTGCATCGGGAAGGAGTGGCGCGAGTCGATTTCGTCCCACCCGACGGTCTCCACCGCCACGACGTTCTCGACGCGGTCGGTCACGCGGATCGTCGTGTCGATGACCTCGATCGTGACCATGCCCATCGATGGGATCGGACCAGTATACGTGTGATGGCCTCAGCTGGTTCCGCCCGGTCGCCTCGTCATGGGATCGATTCGCCCCCGTCCGTCTCGTCGCGATGTTCCTCCGTCGGCGGAGACGCCCCCTCGTCCGACCCGGATACGTCGTCGGTGGGCAGCGCCGTCGACTCATTTGAGGGAGACCCGCTTGATTCATCGTCGAGGTGAGACCCTGTCGTCTCGGCGTCGCTGTTCGAGGCCGATTTTTCGTCGTCGTTCGGACCGGGCGTATCTGGCCGGGTGGAACCGTTCGGGTCCGAATCGAAGTGAATTTCGAACCGGGCACCGCCGCGGTCGCTGTCGGCGACCACGACGTCCCAACCGTGACCGGCGGCCACCTGTGCCACGATGGAGAGACCGAAGCCCGTTCCGCCCTCGTCCTTCGCTGTCGAGACGCCCATCTCGAGGATCTCTTCTTTCAACTCGTCCGGGACGCCGGGGCCGTCGTCGTCGACGTAAACACCGCCGTCGAACGGCCCGACGTCGACGGAGACGGTGTCGCCGCCGTGGAGGACGGCGTTTCGAAACAGGTTCTCGAAGAGTTGCCGTACCCGGGCTGGATCGGCTCGGACGGTCGGTAACGACCCGATGGAGAGCGTCCCGTCGGCCGTGTCGATGCCGTCCCACGCCCGCTGGGCGACCGCTTCGAGAGCGACCGGTTCCCGGTCACCGATCGCCTCTCCTTCTCGCGCCAGGGTGAGGAGGTCCTCGATCATCCGGCGCATGCGGTCGAGTTCCTCTCCCACGACGTCTAAGTACTCGACCTCGCCGGTGTCGACGGCGGTCTCTAAGTACCCTTCGGCGACCGAGAGCGGGTTTCGCAGGTCGTGACTGACGATGGATGCGAACGTATCGAGGCGCTCGTTCTGGCGTTCGAGTTCGCGCTCGCGCTCGACCAGCGTCGAGATGTCGGTGTAGATGAAGTAGCCACGCTGGCGGTCGTCGTCGGACTGGACCGGCACGCTCCTGAGCAGGAACGGGGCGGTGCCATCGACGGTCCGACGGGTGACCTCGGCGTCGACTCGCTCGCCATCTTCGACGGCCTCGTACAGTGATGCGGCGTCCTCGTCCGCTTCGGGCGGGACGAGCAGATCCCGGACCGACTCGCCGGCGGCGTCTTCGGGGTCGAACCCGAACAGCCGGACGAACGCCGAGTTGACCGACTCGATCTGCGGCTCGCCGGCCGCTATGACGTACGTGACCGCCGCGTCGGGAATGTTCTGAAACAGCGCGGCGAACCGGTCGCGTTCGAGCGTCAACGCCTCCTCGAACCTGACCCGGGCCATCGCGTGCGCGGCGTGGACGACCAGCAGTTCGGCGAGTTTGCGATCCATCTCCGTGTACGCACCGGGTTCAGCGGCGAGCGCCTGGAAGACGCCCGTTTCACCCATCGGTATCGAGATCGCGGATCGGTAGGTCGGGCTCGTCGGCTCGGCGGCCGTCTCCTCTCGGATGTCGTCGATTACGAACGTCCGATCCTCGGCGACCGTGCGACCGGCGATCCCGTCGTCGACGGTGAGCGGGCCGGTATCGGTGTAGGGCTCGGCGCCAGTAGCCGCGAGTACGTCGAACGTCTCATCCCCGGCGTCGGCGATGACGCAGGCGTCGAAATCGAGCAGTTCGGAGACGCGTTCGACGACGAACTCAGAGATGTGCGCTACGTCTTCCTGGGCGTCGAGTTCGCGGCTGATAGACCTGAGTCGTTCGATCCGTTCTCTGTTGCCCGGTCGCTCGTCCGGCCGCACATCGACGCCGACGATCGGGTCGAACCGGACGAGCCCGTAGGACGTCCCCGGTACCGGCCTCGTTTGAACGCGAACCGGCCGACCGTCGATCACGAACTCCGAGGTTCCCTCCTCGCCAGCGAGCGCGTCGTCGTACGCTGCCCGGAGGTACGGTTCGACACTCGGATCGACCCACGCGCCGACCAGCGTTCGCCCCTCCAGCGTCTCGGGGGCGAGGTCGTCGGTCACCGCAGTCCCCACGACCGTGACGTGACGGTACTCCGCGTCGAACACGCCGAGTAGCGTGTCTTCCTCGTCGAGGAGGGCGGTGAGCGCACCGACGTGGGCCTGCAGGACGGCGCTACCGTCGTCCCGATCTCCATCGCCGACTCGGTCGGGGAGGGCGTCGATGCGTCGGTCGAGGAGCGTCGCAGTCGTCGCCGGGTCGTCCGTGAGGGGAAGACAGTCGGTCGCGCCGGCGTCGAGTACCTCGTCTGGCCGGGTGTCTCCGTCCAGCACGGCGACGACGGGGACGGACGGGTCGGCCCTTCGGATCGAGTCGATCGCACTGACCGACGTGGACGGTCCGGTGATGACGACGTCGACGTCGGTATCAGAGAACCGCTCACGGACCGCCTCCGGACTCGGTACCACCGTTATCGACCGTGTCGGCGTCCGAAGCGCGTCGAGCAGGTCGCTCTGTGTCTCCGTGCTGCCGAGAAATAGTCCTGAGACACCACGGCACATTCGTTCACGCTGTCGGGCGAGCACGACCTAAACGATTGTGGCCCGGTACCGGGGCACACAATTGGCGATGGTCTGAAACGTTGATCGGGCGACGCAGGTACTGTTACCCGGATGAGTTAGCAATCGGCTGTCGGACATCCGCCGGCCCGGCCGCCGTCAATCAGTGAACTGGGCGTCCTCAGAGCAACAGCGCGACGATGGCGAGTACGATGAACAGCAGGACGAATATCCGGGCGATCTCCATCGAGATGCCGGCCACGCCGCGAGCGCCCACGGCAGCCGCCAGCAGGGCCAGGACGAAGAAGATGATCGCCCAGTACAGGAACCCGCCGTCACCGAGCTGGAGTGGACCGGTTTCGAACATGGGCCGGACCGCCACGGAAACGAACTTAAGCCATGCACACCGTTCAGCCGACTAATCGGTCAGGTGATACGAGTAATGGGTGCGTACCAGCCGCGTTCTCCGTTCGGTCGACGGTCCACCGGTCCTGGGCGCGGTCGTACGGCACTCGCTGGATGTGCCAGCAGTGGCGTTATCTAGTATGACGTTTCATGGTAGCATATGACAGTGTTCGCCGCGATCAGTCCCTTCGATCGACTCCGCCGAACGTACGAGTTCGACTCGCGGTGTACGTCGTGCGGCAGCGAGGACGCGAGCGAGTGGACCGTCCGTGCCAGCGGCCGCACCGTTCGATACGAGCGCGAGTGTCGTAGCTGCGGCGCTCGCGACAGCCACGAAGTGAAACTGCCGGCCTAACACCGTCGAGCCGAGTCGTCCCTCTCCGTGAGCGACCTCCACTCTTCGATTTGCCGCGTCTTCTGGGCGACGTAATTGCGCTACCGGTGGCTTCCCGAGACGAAGCGGCTATACGCGCCGGGGCGCTTGTCCCGGTAATGAGTACACCCACGCCCGAGGTCTACGAGCAGGGCAAGGGGATGGACGCCCACAACAAGGTGATGCGTGAGATCCGCTCGCGCAAGGAGGCGAGTTACGATCCCCACGAGCCCACGCGCGTCTGGCTGGACGAAGACAACACCCCCGACGGCGTCAAAGAGAGTCTGACGATCATCCTCAATACGGGCGGTTGCCGGTGGGCCCGCGCCGGTGGCTGTACGATGTGTGGCTACGTCGCCGAGAGCGTCGACGGCGGGAGCGTCTCCCACGACGCCCTGATGGACCAGATCGACGTCTGTCTCGATCACGAAGAAGAAAACGCCGACGACCCCGCCGACCTGATCAAGATCTACACGTCCGGCTCCTTCTTAGACGAACGCGAGGTCGGTGCCGAGACTCGCCGGGCCATCGCCGAGACGTTCGCCGACCGTGAGCGCATCGTCGTCGAGTCCCTGCCGGACTTCGTCGATCGCGAGAAGATCGCCGACTTCACCCAGTACGGTATCGACACCGACGTCGCCATCGGCCTGGAGACGGCGACGGACCGCGTTCGTCACGACTGCGTGAACAAGTACTTCGACTTCGCCGACTTCGAGGCAGCCTGCGCCGAGGCCGCCGCGGCGGACGACGCGGCGAGCGTAGCGGCTGACGCGGTCAACGCCGACGCAAGCGCCGAGGCGGACGCCGAGAGCGCGCCCTCGGCCGGGATCAAGGCCTACCTCCTGATGAAACCGCCCTTCCTCGCGGAATCCGAAGCCGTCGAAGACATGATCTCCTCGATCGAACGCTGTGCCGACGTCGAGGGCTGTCACACCGTCTCGATGAACCCGTGTAACGTCCAGCGCTATACGATGGTCGACGACCTCTACTTCAACGACGGCTACCGCCCGCCGTGGCTCTGGTCGGTCGCCCACGTCCTCGAGGAGACTGCCGAGGTCGACGCCATCGTCGTCTCCGACCCCGTCGGCCACGGCTCCGACCGCGGCCCGCACAATTGCAAAGAGTGTGACGACCTCGTCCAGAAAGCGATCAAGGACTTCGACCTCAGGCAGGATCCCTCCGTCTTCGAGCAGGTCTCCTGTGAGTGCGAGACGACCTGGGAGACGGTGATGGAACTGGAGACGAGCTACAACATGCCGCTGGTTCGGTGAACTACCCTGCCCTACTCGCTCACGGCTTGCGCCGTTCGCTCCTTGAGGGCAGGGCTTCCTGTTTCCACGACGCGCTTTGCAGGAACCGAATTGGTTTCCGTAGGGAGCGCAGTCTCCACAGGCGTTGATTCGGAGTGAACCACTCCTACGTGATCGAGGCCGCGAGAAAGGATGTTCAGTGCCGCGTTCGCGTCTCTGTCCGCTTCAAACCCGCATGAAGGGCACGAGTGCTCGCGGACCCACAACGGTTTGTCGGTCGAAACGCCGCAGTTGGAACACTCCTTCGTCGTCCCTCGCGGATCGACAGCGACAAAGTGCGTTCCTTCCCGGTCGCACTTGTATTCAAGCATCCGTAGGAATGTGCCCCATGACGCCGACGCTCGGTTGCGGCTGTTCGACGGGAGTTCCATCAGCCCTTTTGCGTCGAGATCTTCGACCGCCACGAGGTCGTATTCCCGAGCGTAGTATGCGGATAGTCGGTGAAGGAAGTCGCGGCGCTTTCGCTTCATGTCGGCGTACCGCCGGGCGACGACGCGCTGTTGCTTGCGGTAGTTCGCCGAGCCGTGGTCCTTCCGAGAGAGGTCTCGCTGTGCGCGTTCCAACCGCTCGCGTTCATCCGAGAGGTTGAGTGGGCCGACCGAGAAACCGTCCGAATCGTAAGTGTATGACAGAATCCCTACGTCGATCCCGACGCATCGATCGGGGTTCTCGGGCTTCGGTGGCGCGTTGTTGTCGGTGTCGATCCCGAGGACGGCGAACCACTCTCCAGTCGGTTCCTTCTTGAGCGTGACCTGCTTGATCCCCGCATTGTCGGGTAGCTTACGGTGGAGCCGAACGGGTATTTCTCCGATCTTTGAGAGTCGTAGGACAGTTTGACCACTCGTGTTCTTGAGTTTGAAGCCGGACTGTCGGTACGTGAACGATCGGTATTCATTCGGCGCTTTCCACTTGAGCGACCCGACTTTTCGACCGTTCTCCTTCGCGTCTTTGAGGCGTGAAAGGTTGTCGTAAAATCTCTCAACAACGTTCTGAAGCGTTCGGGAGTAGAGGTCGGATAGATCAGACCACCACTTCTTGATCGACGGGAGTTCATTGATCTCGCCGTACTTCGTTGTCCCGTCAATGCGGTTGAGTCGGTGGAGGAAGTGGTTATACACCTGCCGGTACAGGTCGCGGTGTCGGTCTAACGTCCCACGGAGGGCATCTGACGGATTGAGCCTGTACCGGTAGTTGTAGCGCATCTACGATCGTTCTTCTATGAGGTCGTCCAGTTTATCTTGAACGAATCGGGAGAGGTTCAAGTGGTTCTCCTGAATCCACTCCTCTTGGTCGTCGCGGATCGAGATGTTCTTGCGCTTTGCCACGCCACAAGTTACACAAGTTATGTAGTTAATTGTTGCGGAACGTGAGCCTGTGGGTTGGCTACCTAATACGTTTGAGAACTGTGCGGCGTTGACGAGACGCTGCGCGTCTCGTTCGCACACCAGAAATCTCCGATTTCTGGGGACGCTGTATCCCCTCCCTGCTCGCGCCTTCGGCGCTCGCTGAGGAAGGGGTCTTAGCGCCTCAATTCAGATAATCGAGCGACCGCCGGAGTCGCTATGGCGAACGTAGCGACGAACTGGCACGTGTCAGGACGGATGCTGGTGTTTGAGTCGCTCGCCGATCTTTCCGGGGACTGGCGTCAGGCACTCTTTGCACTTCCAGGTCGGATAGACGCCGCTATCGTCTTTCTCTAGGTCCTGCCGGAAGCGGAGTTCGGCACCACAGACACAGCGGTGAGTCGTCGATGCCATAGCCGAGTTTCGACGTGCGAGGGGATAACCGCCACGGCGAACCCGCCGTGATGAGACGAACGTAGGAACCCGCCGTGATGAGACGGACGTCGTGGGCTCTCGACTGTGACGATACACCGGTCGCGACGACACCTCCGCACGATCTGTCGTCGAACAGAGAAAGTACTTATGTGTGACACGAATCTGACGAGTGATGCCTTCCAGACGTCGTGTTCTCGGAACCGTGGCGGCCGGTCTCTGCGCAACGCTTGCGGGCTGTATCGATGCGGCCGGCGTCCTGCAGATGGACGAGGCCACGACGGACGAAATCCTCGACCCCGCGACGGTGCGTGTCGGCCCGGGAGATACTGACCGGCGTAAACTGCTGGCGGGGATCATCGAAAACGGCTCCGCGACCGTCTCCGGCGAGCGACCGCCGCTCGGGGTCGACCAGCCGGTTACTTACGACGGGACCGTCTACGAACTCGCTCGCTCCGACACCGCCCAGCGTACCCGGACCGACTATCGAGTGATTCTCGAATTCGATCCCGACGCAACGGACGGCACCGAGCGATCGTTCGCGGACCTTCCGTCGGTCGATGCAGAACGGATCGAGCCGCTGCTCGCGGACCGCACGTCGGGTGACGACGCCGTTGGCGCCGACCTGTCCTATACGGAGGCCGAACGGGCGGACTCCGACCTCGTCCCCGACCCGGACTTCGATGTCCTCGTCGTCGACGGCGACCGAATCGGGGTTACGGTCGAGCCGGTCGAGACGACGCTGACGACCTACGAGTACACGCTGGTCGACGAACTGGGGAGCGAGGGGCGCTACGCCGACGAGCTGGCAGCCGACCATCGATTCGACCTCGCCGGGCTCTCCGGCGCCGAGCAGGACGTCGTCGAGGAGGCGATCGACGAGGGCGGTTACTACGCCGACTCGACCGACGACGATGCGTTCGAAGGCGTCGCGCGAACGTTCTTCGACAACGAGCCCTTCGCGAGTGACGACGACCGCGCTCACTGGATCGCGACCTACGAGGGGACGACGTACGTCGCGATGGTGGACCCGATCCGGTGGCGCGACCTCCGACGAGACGTGCCGACTGCCGAGTAAGTGCGTGACGACCAACCGTCGACCGAGTGTGCGACGTGCAGGCCGTCGACCGAGTGCGTGACGTACCGACCGGCGACCGGGTGCGTGACGTGCCGACCGCCGATCGATTTCCCCGGACTGACCCGCCTCCGACGGTCCTCCTTCGGCCCGGACCATCAGAGATAAATACGCGTCTGTAGCACCACTCACACAGATGATTCCGATCGACGACTCCCCGATCGTCCGCGACGGAAAGGTACTGATTCTCGCGATGGACCACGGGTTAGAGCACGGCCCCGTCGACTTCGAGGACGTCCCCGAGAAGTTAGACCCATCGACGGTCTTCGAGACGGCGACGCACGACGCCGTCACCGCGATGGCCGTCCAGAAGGGCATCGCCGAGGGCTACTACCCCAGCTACGAGGACGACGTCAACCTGCTGCTGAAGATCAACGGGACCTCCAACCTCTGGATGGGCGAGCCGGACTCGGCGGTCAACTGCTCGGTCGACTACGCCGCGGAACTGGGCGCCGACGCGCTCGGCTTCACCGTCTACGGCGGGTCGAACAACGAGATCGAGATGGTCGAGGAGTTCCGCGACGTGCAGGAGGCCGGACGGGATCACGATCTCCCGACCGTCATGTGGTCGTACCCGCGCGGCCAGGGATTGAAGAACGACACGAAGCCGTCGACGATCTCCTACGCGACCCGGCTGGCGCTCGAACTCGGCGCCGACGTCGCGAAGGTCAAGTACCCCGGCAGCAAGGAGGCGATGGCCCACGCCGTCGACTGCGCCGGCGACATGAAGGTCGTCATGTCCGGCGGCTCGAAGACCTCCGACTACGAGTTCCTCTCGACCGTTGAGGCCGTCATGGACGCCGGCGCGAAAGGCCTGGCCGTCGGCCGCAACGTCTGGCAGCGTGAGGACCCGACCCACCTGCTCGACGCCCTCGAGACGGTCATCTACGAGGGTGCGACCGCCGACGCCGCCCTCGACGAATGAGCGAGCGCGACGGCGAGGGCGACCCAACCGGCGACGAGCGTACCGACGGAACGCTCGGCGATGCGCGCGCCGATGGCGGTGCCGTCGACGCCGACCGAGACCGCGCCGCCACGGTCGACGCGATCGTCGACGTCGTCGCGGATTCGGCCGAGGACATCCGTAGCGGCCTCGTCGGCCGCCGCGGGAAGGCCGGCCGCGAGAACCCGAGCGGCGAGGTCCAGGCCGAGGCCGACGTCTACGCCGACGACCTGCTCGAAGCTCGTCTCTCGGCGATCGACGGCGTCGCCGAGTACGCGAGTGAAGAGCGAGCCGACGTGATCGACTGCGGCGGGTCGGCCGCCGATCCCGACGCGGTCGCCGTCGCCGTCGATCCGCTCGACGGCTCCTCGAACCTCGAACCGAACAACACGATGGGGACGGTCTTCGCCGTCTACGACGAGCCGCTGCCTGCCCCCGGAACGTCGATCGTCGCCTCGGGCTGGGTGCTGTACGGTCCGATCACGACGATGGCACTCGCCCGTGACGGTACCGTCACGAAGTACGAACTCTCGGGCGACGAACCGACCGTCGTCGAGGAGGACGTCACCATTCCCGACGATCCGCTCGTCTACGGCTTCGGCGGTCGCGTCCCCCACTGGCCCGACGACTTCGCGGACTTCGCCCGGGCGGTCGAATCCGATCCCTCGCACAAACTCCGCTACGGCGGCGCGATGATCGGCGACGTCAACCAGGTCCTGACCTACGGCGGCATCTTCGCCTACCCGGCGCTCGAGGGCAACCCTCGCGGGAAACTTCGCCTCCAGTTCGAGGGCAATCCGATCGGGCACCTGATCGAGACGGCCGGCGGCCGTTCGTCGGCCGGCTCCCGATCACTGCTTTCGGTCGAACCGGACGAGCTGCACGATCGGGTCCCGCTCCACGTGGGCACCGCCGAGTTGATCGACCGCCTCGAGGCCACCCTCGAGTAGCGGGTCGGAACGCGCCGCTCGTTCTGCGATCCAGAATCGTCTCGCGGTGACCGCCGCAATTGGCTCGTGGTGACTGCCGGAAATGTGGATCGCCGTGACGGTTAGAGTCCCTCACTATGGCCGTCGGGCCGTCTCGACGGCGACGGCAGGTGACGCCGATACCGGAACCCAGCAAACCGGCGACCCCGCGCCGGAGCCGGTGTGGGCCGACGGTACCGCCTCACCTCACTCTGTCACGACGCCGTACCGTCTCCCCACAACTGATACCAGCGTCGTCGTGGTACGACGTCACCGATGCATCAGCCAACGCTCCCGGCGCGGTCGATCGACGCTTACGCCGCCGTGACCGATCGGGAGCGACTCGATCGGCTTCGGTCGCTGGCTGGGGCGCTGTCGGACGTTCGGGTCCTCCACGTCAACTCGACGGCGGTCGGCGGCGGCGTCGCGGAACTGCTCCGGTCGATCGTCCCGGTGAGTACCGACCTCGGTGTCGACACTGACTGGCTGGTCATGGACGCCGACGACGAGTTCTTCGCGGTGACCAAGGCGATGCACAACGGGCTCCAGGGAGACGACTCCCCGCTGACCGAGGAGATGAAGGCGACGTACCGTGCGGTGAACGAGCGGAATGCGGTCGAAATCGAGAGCGAGTACGACCTCGTCGTGATCCACGACCCGCAGCCGCTCGGGACGATCGATCGACTCCGTGACCGGCTGCCGGATGCGCCGATCGTCTGGCGGTGTCACATCGACCTGACAGACCCGTCGCCTGCGCACCTCTCGTTCGTCTCTGCGTACACGACCCGGGTCGACCACGCGATCTTCAGCCGGGAAGCGTACGGGGCGCCGATCGAGACGCCGCCGTCGAGCGTCGTCTACCCCTCGATCGACCCGCTCGCGGCGAAGAACCGCGCTCTGGACGACGACGCCGTCGCCGCGGCGTGCGATCGACTCGACCCTCTCTCTTTCGACACGCCGGTCGTGACCCAGATATCGCGCTTCGACCCGTGGAAGGACCAGTTCGGTACCCTGGAGATTTTCCGTCGCGCCCGGGAGCAGGTTCCGTCCCTCCAGCTCGTGCTGGTTGGAAGCATGGCGGGCGACGACCCGGACGGGCTCGAGATCTACGAACAGGTCGCCAGGGAGGCCGTCACCGAGCCGGACGTCCACGTGTTGACCGACCTCCCGGACGAGACGGTGAACGTCTTGCAGCGTCGATCCGACGTCGTCGTCCAGAAGTCCATCCGCGAGGGCTTCGGACTGGTGGTCTCGGAGGCGCTCTGGAAGCGCACCCCGGTCGTCGGCTCGAACGTCGGCGGTATTCCCCTCCAGATCGAGGACGGGAACACCGGATACCTCGTCGAACCGGACGACGTCGCGGGCGCGGGGGACCACGTCGTCGAGCTCCTGCAGGACGAGGATCGCCGGACGTCGTTCGGGACGAATGCCCGGGAACGCGTTCGTGAGCGGTTCCTGTTGCCCCGCCAGCTCGCCGACCAGCTCGCGATCTACGTCGAGGTGCTGGATCGCGACAGCTGAGCGTCGTCACCCGGAGTCACCATCCCGAAGGGAGTGACCGTCCGATGCGAATCGAGCCCCCTGCACCATTATCCGGTGAGGCGGTGAGTACCCACGCATGACCCGGTTCATCGAGCGAGTCCTGATCCCGACCGACGACAGCGAGGGAGCACTCTCGGGGGCGAGACGTGGGATCGCCCTCGCCTCGCGGACTGACGCTCGGGTGTTCGTTTTCTCGGTTGTTTCGGTGCCGGATGGCCGGGCAGATCTCGACGACGCCGCGATCGCGTCGCTCGAATCGCGAGCGGAGGATGCGGTCGAGACGGTCGCGAACATGGCGAGAGACTACGACGAGGGGATCGACGTCACCACCGCGGTCGAACGAGGGACGCCGTTCCAGGCGGTCAGGGAGTATGCCCACCGACACGAAATCGACGTCATCGCGATGGGCACGAAGGGCCGGACGGGACTCGACAGATTCTTGCTGGGCAGCGTCACCGAGAACGTCCTCCGAACGGCCAGGGTGCCCGTACTTGCGGTCCCGCCGGACGCCGACGAACCCGGGATCGCGGACGTGACGTTCGATCGGCTGCTCCTGCCGACCGACGGCAGTGAGGGGGCCGAGATCGCCGCCGAGTGGGGGGTCGCCCTCGCCGATCACCTCGGGTCCGACGTACACTCGCTGTACGCGGTCGATCCGGCCCCGCCGCACCACGAACCGGACGCGGTGATCGAGGCACTGGAACGGCGGGCGGACGCGGCGATCGAAGCGACGAGCGAGCGGGCCGACGCCGTCGACGTGGCGGTGACCGAATCGATCGAGACGGGTTCACCCGCGAACGCGATCCTCGCGTACGCGAGCGACCACGAGGCCGACCTGATCGTCATGGGGACACACGGACGGACGGGCGTCGGCCAGTGGTTTCTCGGCAGCATCACCGAGAACGTCGTGAGAGGAGCCGACGTCCCGGTACTTTGCGTCCCGGTCACTGCCTCGTCGCCATAGCCGATCGAATTGGGTCGGTCACCTCGTCACGCTTCCGTGTTCTCGCCCGGAAGCTGCGTGTACGCTCCGACCATCGCGTCGACGACGTCGAGGTCGCCGAGCGACGCCCCTTCGTCGACGATCGACCGCCGGACGGTCGTCCCGGAGAGCGTCGCGTCCGGGAAGACCACCGCCCGTTCGACGTCGGCGTCGACGAGGGTCGCGTTCGACATGACGTGAACGCCGCGGCCGATCGACGAGTTCTCGACGGACGCCGAGTCGGCGACCAGTGAACCGCCGTCCAGGTGCCAGTCGACGGCGTCGAGGTAGCTCCCCCGCGTCCCGACGTCGAACCAGGTTCCCGAGAACGAGAACGCGTACGTCGGTTCGCGGGGGTGGAGCCACTCGACGAACCAGCCGGGCTCGTCCGGATCGTTCCCGCTGTCGAGGTACGTCCGCAGTGTCGCCAACGTCTCCCGGGGGAAGGCGTAACACCCGACGGAGACGAGCGTCCCCGGGGGCTCGTCGGGTTTCTCCACGAACTCGACCACGCGCTCGTCGTCGACCGCGAGGACGCCGTAGTCGGTGGCTCGATCCGTCGAGCCGACGTCGTAGGCGGCGACGGTCGGCGCTCGCCGGCGGTCGAAGAACTCGATGAAGGCATCGACCGTGAAGTCGAAGACGTTGTCCGCAGCCACAACGAGCACGTCGTCGTCGATCGATTCGCGCTCGACGAGTCGTGCGAGGCCGCCGACGACGCCGTGCTTCTCGGCTTCCGCTCGCGTCGCTTCGATCGACAGGCGGGGTTTGTCGTAGGCCGTCTCGGCCAAGTGGGCCTCGAAGTCGCCGGCGAATCGCTCGTTCGTACTGACGTACACCGTCTCGATTCGATCGCACCGTTCGAGTTCGGCGTAGAGCCGGTCGATCACCGTCGTCTTCCCGAGCGGCAGGAACATCTTCGGCCGATGTCTCGTGATCGGCCACAACCGCGAGGCGTACCCGCCGGCGAGCACGATCACGTTCATCGCTCCGTCCTCCGCGGGGCGCTCGATGTGGCGGAGGCGTGACTCGTCCGCTCCGGTCGGATCCACGCGACGACGTTGTCCGGTCGCATTGATCTCTCGGTCGTTCGACTCCCACGACGCCGGTGGTAAACCTTTCACCCGTCCCAACGGGTTGCCCTGGCGGCGCGACTACCGCACACCGCCCCTTGCTGGGGGACCGACACCCGCCGTCTCCTCGCTGGAGAGATCGACATCCATCAGTCGCTCGCTGAAGAGACCGACGCACATCGTTATCCTGCTAGGCGATGACGTCGAATCCGAGATGGCCGACGCCCGTGCCCAGCTGAACGCCGACATCGATGCGCTCGAGAACGTGCCGGTGTTCGTGGCGTACAACGCCAACGTCGACGCGATCGTTCGCGTCGGCGAGTCTCTGGCGTCGTTCTTGCCGCGCCCGGCCGACCTGGGAACCGAGGCCCCGCCGAGCCCGCTCGCGTCGACGCGCGACCTCGCGACCGCGATCACGCACACGATGGCGACGGGGACGGGGGACGAGGTCGCCATGACCGACTCCCTCGCCGCGACGCTCGAAGCCGAACTGGCCCCCGATTCCCAGCAGATGGGCGGCCAGACCGGGATCATGACGAACCTGCTCACCGCGCTGGGCGCGGCGCCGGTCACGTACACCTACCTGCTCTCGGAGCGACAGCTGTCTCAGTTCGACCACCCCGAGAGGGTCCGGTACCCCCGCGTAGAGGACGACCGCGTTCGCCTGATTCCGTTGTCCGAGGCCGTCGACGCGGACCGAACGAAGATCAACTGGGTGTTCGAGTTCGGGGCCGGGGACGAACTCTTCGGGGTGCGTGCGACCGAGGGCACGCGCTTCATCGCCGCCTCGCGACCGCCGGAGTTCGATCTCGTAACGGGCGATCTGGACGATGCGATCGATCAGGTCGGCGCCGCCGTCGAGGGGGCGCTGCTCGCCGGGTACCACAACCTCACGCCCGACCACGTCGAGGCCGGCTACGACGAGACGCTGCGCCACGCCCGGGACGTGATCCGCCGACTCCGTACCGGCGGCGACGTCTCCGTCCACGTCGAGTACGCGGTGACCCACGACGACGCTCTCAGAGCGGGCATCTACGAGTGGATCCTTCCCGAAGCGGACGTCGTCGGCGTCGACGCGCACGAACTGTCGATGCTCGCCGACGACGCCGGACTCGACGTGGTCGACGACCGCCCAAGCGAGGGGCCACCGTTCGAGGCGACCGAGATCGTCGCCCACTACCGCATGTGCTCGGCCTTGCTCGACGAACTCGACGTCGCCTGCCTGCGCCTCCACGCGATGCAGTACCACCTCGCCGTGATGGACGACTATCTGTCGCCAGACGCCGTCCGCCGCGGACTCGCGTTCGCCGCGGTCAACGCGGCGAGCAAGGCAGCGCGAGGTCACATCGATTCGTCCAGTGATCTCGAGACCGGGCTCACCTACGAGCGATCGGCGGCGGGCCGCGAGGCGATCGACCGACTCGCCGCGCACGTCGGCGAACCGACCGACGACGGTGCGCTCTGCTCGCCGACCGTCGTTGCGTGTCCGAACCGCGTCGTCACGGACCCGGCCGGCACGGTCGGCATCGGTGACATCGTCTCCTCGTCCAGCTTCGCGCTGGAGCAGGCCGTCGCCAGCGCGCGCGACGACACCTCACCGTAGCTCGCAAACGTGACGACACGTCGCCATAGCCATCCGTCGACGGCCCGTCCCCTCACGGACCGGTCAGCGGACGACGGTCACCGGAACGGTCGCCCGTTCGACGACCGCCTTCGCGACGCTGCCGAGCATGGCCTCGGCGCGACGTGACCGTCCCTGGTGGCCGACGAAGATAGTGTCGAACCCCTGTTCGTCGGCGAAGTCGGTGATGACCACGTCGGGATCGCCGTAGAGGAGTTCTCCTTCGGCGTCGACCCCGTCTATCGTTTCGAGTGCCGAGTCGAGGATGGCCTGTCCTCTGGTCTCCGTGTCCGCGATGTTCTCGACGATCAGTCGCTGGTCGGCGTCCGAGAGGGCCGCGATCGGTTCGCTACCGCCGACGTCGTAGACGGCCGGATCGACCGCGTGGACGACGGTGAGTGAGGCGTCCATCGCTGCGCTAATCTCGGCGGCGTACGACAGGGCGCGGTCGGCGGGATTGGAGTCGTCGACAGCCACGAGGTACCTCATAGCACACGATACACCGCCTGTGCCGATAAAGCGCTACCCGCCCTCGAAATCCGGGTCGGTCAGCTGTCCGCGGGTCCGGTGACACTCCCCGTCGCCGCCCCGAGGCTCGCGAAGGCGATGGTCCCGCCGATCACCGCGACGTAGAACGCCCAGCGGGGCCAACCGGTCGAGACGAACAGCAGGGTGAGCCCGACCACCCAGCCGGTCACCGTCAGTGCGAGCCACGCGAGTCGCCAGAGCGCGACGCCGATCCGCCGGAGCGACAGGGCGTCGGACATTGTCTCAGAAGTGATAACCGTGGGCGCTGGTGAGTGCGTGGGCCGCGATCCCCCAGCAGTGGTTCTGTCCCGGCCACCAGGTTCGGGCGCTGTTGACCGAGGCGACGAGTGCGCCGTCGACACCGGCCGGATCCGGATCGACGGTGACGGAGCCGCTGTCGCCATTTCCGAGGGTGGATTCGGTCCCCCAGGTCACCTGTCCCAGTCGGCAACCGTCGGCCGTCACACAGGTGGCGGCGTCGATGCCGTGAATCGGGCCGCTCGTGTAGCCGGTCGAACCGCCGACTTTCGCGAGGGTGACGCAACGGGCGACGCGGTCTGCTAGTCCCCAGCGCGTGAGCTGACCGCGGATCGTCAGTTGGCCTCGATTGCCCAGCACGCTTCCCGGCGTGTGGCCGTTCGTTGGTGTCCCGATCGCGACGTCGCTGTCTGCGAGCGCCGCCGACGCGTGGCCGACGGTCTCCGGCTCCGAGGGCCCGTCGATCGGCACCGTGATCGCCGTCCCGTGAAATCGCTCCTCGTCTCGAAAGGCGTGGAAGGCTGTCCCGAAGGTCGGGTGTCCGTCCGCATCGTACAGTGCTGGCGTGAGCGTCGCCGCGTGGTCCCCGGTCTGGCAGCGAACGCCGCCGGGAACCGGGTCGATCGACCGAGCGAGCGCGAGGTGAGCCTCGCGTTCGACGTCGGCGTCTCGAATGTCGTCGATCACCTCGGTCCGCTCGACTCGCACGCCGATTCCCTCGAAGAGCCCGTGCCACTCGATGTCGAGCGTCGACACCAGTTCACCGATCGTCCGCGGAATCGCGCCGAGCTCGCCGGGGTTGGCGTGGATCGAGATCCGGGCGGTTCCGTCCTCGTAGGGACCGGGGACGACGGCGCTGTTCAGATAGCCCGGAAGGCGCGTCGCGAGCAGCCGGTCGTGGAGGTCGAAGGCTACCTCGACGCGCGCTCGCCAGTCGGCGGGCACCGTCCGGGTCCGGTACTGGATCGCCGATGGATCGATCCTGCCGTCGCCAGACCCAGGGTGGACGAGAGCGGTCTCGACCGAGACGGTCCCCTCCGGCGGATCGAGGACTCGGTCCACGCCGAGGACTCGCGTCAGGCCGAGTGCACCGGCGACGCTCCCCACGGACGCGAGGACCGAGCGCCGGGAGGCGAACCGACCTGCGGCACGTGCCGTCGACTCACTCGACGGATCGCCGTCGCGATCGGTCGCGGTGGTCGGTTCGTCGGGTGACTGGCGGTCCCGTTCGTCGGGTGGCTCTCGGTCGGTCATCGGTTCCAGCCCGGGCTATCGGGTCGGCGGGGAGAGGATGGCCGACTCGGTGGCAGTTGTGCTTGCGAGGTGCGGGCCACCGGGCTACAGCGCGGGCGGTGAAATCCCTCCAGCCGTGACCAGCACGAATGGAAAACGGTTTGGCGTCGACCCCCGCAGATGGCGACATGAAAGTACGCATCGGGGCGGACGCGTCGGCCGACGAGGCCGAAGCAATCGCGTCGGCGATGGCCGAGCACGTCGGCGGTGAGGTCTCGGTCTACGTCGGTGACGACGCCGAGCCGGCCGCGGTCGAGGACGCCGCTGGTGACACCGACTCGCCACCTGGGACAGGCGGGACGACCGGTACGGTCACCCCGCCGGCGGACGATCTGGGGCCGACGGACCGCGAAGAGACCCTTCGCGAAGAGATCGCCGAGATCCTCGCGGGCGGCCCGGAGAAGTACAAGGAGCAACTGCCCGAGGAGGACAAACTGTTCGTCCGCGATCGGATCGACCTCTGGTTCACCGGCGACGGCAACGACTTCCTCTTCGAGGACGGCCGGTTCGCCGAGTTCGATGCCGACGACAAACTGCCCGCGGACGGCCTCATCACCGGCGCAGCGACGTTCGAGGACCGGGACGTCCACTTCATGGCCAACGACTACACGGTCAAGCGCGGGTCGATGGCCGCCAAGGGCGTCGAGAAGTTCCTCCGGATGCAACAGCGCGCGCTGAAGACCGGCCAGCCGGTGCTGTACCTGATGGACTCCTCGGGCGGCCGGATCGACCAGCAGACGGGCTTTTTCGCCAATCGGGAGGGTATCGGCAAGTACTACTACAACCACTCGATGCTCTCGGGGCGCGTCCCGCAGATCTGCGTGCTCTACGGCCCGTGTATCGCCGGCGCCGCGTACACGCCGGTCTTCGCCGACTTCACGATCATGGTCGAGGGGATGTCCGCGATGGCAATCGCCTCGCCGCGGATGGTCCAGATGGTCACCGGCGAGGAGATCAGCATGCAGGAACTGGGCGGCGCGTCGGTGCACGCCCGCCAGTCGGGCAGCGCCGACCTCGTGGCCCGCGACGAAGAACACGCCCGCGAACTCGTCTCCCAGCTGATCACCTACCTGCCGGACAACGCCGACGAGCAACCACCAAAGACGCCCGGTCGAGGGCCGGCCGCGTCGCCGGCGGGGATCGACTCGATCGTCCCGCAGGAACCGAATCGCGGCTACGACATGGTCGACCTGATCGACCGCGTCGTCGACCAGGGGTCGTACTTCGAACTCAGCCCGGACTACGGCAAGGAGATCATCACGGCCTACGCCCGGATCGACGGCCGGCCGGTCGGCATCGTGGCCAACCAGCCGAACCACCGCGCGGGCGCGATCTTCCCCGACGCCGCCGAGAAGGCCGCCGAGTTCATCTGGAAGTCGGACGCGTTCAACGTCCCGATCCTCTATCTCTGTGACACGCCGGGATTCATGGCTGGTTCGCAGGTCGAGAAGGACGCGATCTTGGAGAAGGGCAAGAAGTTCATCTACGCCACCTCCTCGGCGACGGTGCCCCAGCAGACGGTCGTCGTGCGCAAGGCCTACGGCGCCGGCATCTACGCCATGGGCGGCCCGGCCTACGAACCCGAGAGTGTCATCGGCCTCCCCTCCGGCGAGATCGCGATCATGGGGCCCGAAGCCGCGATCAACGCCGTCTACGCCCGAAAACTCTCCGAGATCGACGACGCCGATGAGCGCGCCGAGATGGAGGCCGAACTTCGCGAGGAGTACCGCGAGGACATCGACATCCACCGGATGGCCAGCGAGGTCGTCATCGACGAGATCGTCCCGCCGAGCGAACTGCGGATCGAACTCGCCAACCGATTCGCCTTCTACGAAGACGTCGAGAAGGAACTCCCGAGCAAGAAACACGGGACGGTCCTGTAGCCGGCACCCACACTCCGTCCGACCCAACTCACTGTCCCGTCCCGATCCGTCCACGCGACACCGTTTTCCACGTCTTTCTGGAGCTACCTCCGTAGGGGTGACTCCGCTCCCGGTTGCACAACGGGTAACTCCCTCCTACCGAGTCCCGCGGCTCGACGCTCATCTCGTACGCACCGACTAGCGCCGCCGTTGCGGCCGTATCACTGGGATAACTATCCGACGAGGTGTGGCCCGCTCGGACGAGTCACTTCGGGGTAGCGGTGGACCCGGCTCGGCTCCGCGACCCGAGCGTGCCGTCGTGGACCCGGCGATCGGTTCGAGTCCGACGAGGTGTCTGCCATGAGCAGTCGTACGCAGCACGCTCTCGACTGGCCGGCGATGCCGACCGCGTCCGACACGGAGCGCGTCCTGTGGGGCGTGGTCGTCGTCGTCCTGGTCGGCGACGTCGTGACGACGATCGTCGGCCTCCACCTCGGGCTCTCCGAGTCGAATCCCATCGCCAGATCGGCCATCGACGGCTGGGGGGTCGTCGGCATGCTGGCGTTGAAAGCCGGGGCAGTCGCCATCGCCGTCGCCTGTCGGGGCCTCGTCGCACCGGCGTACCGATCGATCGTGCCCGCCGCGCTCGCGCTCCCGTGGGGCGCGGCGGCCATCGTCAACCTCTACATGCTGTCGCTGGTCGTGTAGGATCCCAGTCGTGTCTTCTGCCGCGAGTTCGTCCTGCCCCATAATTCCGGAACTTTCGTGTATGACCAGTAATGATTAGTGGCTGTGGGCTGAACGGTGACGTATGGTCTCTCGCGATACGCGCGTTCAGTTCGCGGCAGTCGTGCTCGCCATCGGTGCGCTCCTGACCGCCGGGTACGCGGACGTCCCGCTGGACGATGAAAACGGGATCGTCTTCGCCGTCGCCGTGTACGGCGTCGCGCTCGGCGGGGCCCACCTCTATCTCGCCGTTCGTCACGACGACGGTCTCGTTCCCGTCCAATCCCGGTGGCGCTACGTCGGAGCACTCACCGTCGTCCTGCTGTCGGCGACCGCTATCGCCCTCGTCGGTGGTTCGGCCGTCGGTCCGCTCTCCGTCAGGACGATCGCCCTCGGCGTGATCGCACTCACAGCGCTCGGCTACCTGGTGACGGAGAGCAGAGCCGGATATCTGGCGTCGCGAACGTAGCGGGGCCGCGGTCACAGCTCGCTACCGCCGCCCGGATTCCGTTGGCGACCTCGTCGTCACGTCGAGCGCGAGCGACTCGACGTCGATCTGTGGGGTCGACCCGGGACGCTACAACCGCGTCGCCGCGTCCAGACTGATGTCGATGGCGCGGGCGACGTTGTTCTTCGCCTTTTCCGGGAGCTCTTCGTCTTCGGTGTCGGAGCCCTTCTGCGTTCCCTCGACGAGGTTGCCGTCGACGGTGCAGATGGCCCCGGCGCGCAGGCCCTTCCGGCGGGCGAGCGTGAAGATGGCCGCCGCTTCCATCTCGACGGCGAGCATACCCGCCTCTTCCCAGGCGGTGACGTACGCGTCCGTCTCGGCGTAGAACGCGTCGTCCGTGGCGACGGGACCGACCTGAACGTCCTCCGATTCGGCCTCGGCGGCGTCGACGACCGCTGAGAGGACCTCGTAGTCGGGAACGGCCGGGATCGTCTCGTCCTCGTAGCGCTTGGTCGTGCCCTCGTCCTTCGCCGCGCCGTTCGCGACGATCATATCGCCGATCTCGAGGTCCGCCTGGAGGGCGCCCGTCGTTCCGACCCGGACGACCGTCTCGACACCGACGGCGGCGAGTTCTTCGATCGCGATCGCGGCCGACGGCGAGCCGATCCCCGTCGAACAGATGGTGAGGTCGCGACCCTCGTAGGTCGCGTTGACGACCCGGTACTCGCGGTTCTCGGCGATCGTCTCGGCCTCGTCACAGTGACTCGCGATGCGGTCGACCCGTCCTGGATCGCCGGGTACGAGCGCGAGATCGTGGACGTCTCCCTCGTCGACCAGCAGGTGTGGCTGTGTCATAGCCGCGGATTCGTCGTCCACCACAAAAAGGCGGCCGTCTCGCGTCGCCGTCGCGTCGTGGTCGAATGTGGCTCCGTTCGGTGACCGATCGAGCGAACAATCGCCACACGAGAACGGTAAGTACTTTTCTTCCCGGACGGAAGGCGCGGTATGGAGTGGAAGCTGTTCGCCGACCTGGCCGAACGCGCCGGCGACAGACACGTGGCCGTCGACGTCGAACCCGGGGAGTCAGTCGAGGACGCGCTAGACGCACTCCTCGACGGTCGTGACGACCTTCGCGAGCGCGTCCTCGACGAGGATGGCCAGCTCGGTGACGGGATAAATGTCCTCCGCAACGGCGCCGAAATCCACACCCGGGAGGACGGGCTGGAGACGACGCTCGAAGACGGCGACGAACTCGCGATGTTTCCGCCGGTCAGCGGCGGGTAGTTCGTTCGGCGGACGGGTTCTGAATCGGTTGAGCCGTGATCCGCTGGATGCTGAGTCTCGAATGGCTGCGAATTCGCGACGCGCCTAGTTTCTGTGTGCGGTATAGTCATCCGTTCCGCGAGCGAACGCAGTGAGCGAGCGGGCCGACGACTGACTCAGAAAGCGCGGCGCGAATGCGCCGCGAGAAGTCGAACGGTGAAACCGTGAGACACGAGCGAAGCGAGCGGCGAGGAAGGAGGAGTGCTTTTGATCGACCTTTTACCGGGTGTCAACCCGCCGTGGAGCGCTGTCGCGCTCCCGGCGGGGTACGAACGTGGTTCGAGAGGCGCTTCGCGACTCTCGTCATCACGGAAGATGCTCCACGTCTTCCGAACGACAGGGTAAAAGGTCGCAGTGGGAAAGGTCGGTTAGCGGCCCGTGAGGTCGATGCCGAGGACGAAGTCTGGTTCGTCGGAGAGGTCGGCGCCGGCGTAGGAGGCGTCGCTGACGGCGGTGACGGTCTCGGGGATCAGGACGCGCGTCCTGTCGGCGCCGATCGAGGCGGCGTCGCGGGCGATGGCGGCGAAGAGCGACTTCGCGGCGGGCACGTCGGCCCAGGCGCCGACGCCGTACTCCGCCCAGCGGATCGTCTCGCCGTCGTCGGTCTCGCGCTCGTAGTCGCGGCTGCGGTAGGCCATTCCCGAGACGCCGGTGTCGCCGTCGACGGCGAAGACGGCAGTGTCGTCGGCGAGGGTGACGAGGTCGTCGTGGGTGAGTTCGCACATTGCCCAGGATTCGTCGGTATCGAGGGCGAGTCCGCGAAGGTGGGTCCGGGCGTCGCTCGTCGTCCAGAAGCGCCAGGCTGCGTCCGGATCCGTCGAGACGACGTGCGGGCCGTCGGCGTCGGGATCCGGAGCTGGCTGGGCGAAGCGGAACTCCGTTTCGGGGGCGAACCCGCCGGCACGGGCGGCGCCGAGGGCGGCGACGTTCCAGGAGAACGTCATCAGTCGCCCGACGGTCGCGCCCCGTTCGACCGCCCAGTCGAAGCTGGCCTCGTTGAGCCGGCGGCTGACGCCCTGTCGGCGGTACGCGGGGTTGACCCGCATGCCCTGGAACCAGGCTTCGTCCGGCGAGAGCATGACCGCCTGGACGATCCCTGCGACGTCGTCGCCGACGGTCGCGAGGAACGTTCGCTTGGTGTCGTCACCCTCGTCTTCCAGCCAGTCGTGGTAGACGTGGTGGAGGTAGTCGCCGCCGCGGTCGTCCCAGAGGTCGCGGGTGACGGCGGCGACGCCCTCGTAGTCGTCGTGCGTTGCGCGTCGGATTTCGATGTCGGTGGTTCGGGTCATGGTGGGACGTCCGTCCTTCGGATATGTGTGTGTGTGTGTGGAACGCCGGTGAGTCGAGTGTGGTGGCGAGTCGGTCGATACCGTTCGCGCCCGCGTACCGATCGGGTGGGACCGCCATGGCGCGTTGGGAACGCGGACGGCAGACCGCGGGCGCTCAGGTCCAGGGGACCGACCGCTCCTGGAGTTCCCCGGCGACGGAGTCGCGCATGCACTCGGCGACGTCGTCGGCGTTTTCGAGCGCCCACATGAGTTTGACGAGTGCGGTCTCCGGCAGGGTGTCGCCGGCTTCGACCACACCGGCGTCTAGCAGGTCGCGGCCGGTGTCGTAGACGCGGTCGCAGACGCGCCCGTCGAGGCACTGGCTGGTCATGACGACGGTCGTTCCGTCGTCTACGAGCGCCTCGATGCGGGGGACGAGGTCCGTGTGGACGTGTCCGAGGCCGGTGCCTTCGAGGACGAGTCCCGCGTTCCCCTCGGCGACGTCGAGGAACGCCGGATCCATCCCCGGGGCGAATTTCAGCAGGTCGACCTCGGCGTCGAGTCCCTCGGCGAGTTCCGGCTCGATGGCGTCTCGCGCCCGGTACTCGCCGTCGAGCGAGACCTCGCCCGTCTCGTAGTCGACGGTGCCGAGGGGGTCGGCTCCGACGGTCTCGAAGGCGTCCCGGCGTGAGGTGTGATTCTTTCGAACGCGCGTGCCGCGGTGGAGCGCGCAGCCGTCGTCGGACTCGGTCGCGTGCATGCAGACGAGGACCTCGGCACAGTCGGACTTGGCCGCTTCGACCGCGCAGACGGCGTTCATGACGTTGTCAGAGGAGGGGCGGTCGGCCGAGCGCTGCGAACCCGTGAAGACGATCGGAACCGGCGTCTCGAGCATGAACGAGAGCGCGGCGGCGGTGTACTGCATGGTGTCGGTGCCGTGCATCACGACGACGCCGTCGGCGCCGGCGTCGATCTCCTCGTGGACGGCCCGAGCGAGGTCCTGCCAGATCGACGGCTCCATGTTCTCTGAGAGGATGTTCGAGACGACACGCCCGCGGTAGTTCGCCCGCCCGGCGAGTTCGGGCACGGCGCGAAGTACGTCCTCGGCGTCGAACTGGGCCGTCACGGCGCCGGTCCGGTAGTCGACGGTCGAGGCGATGGTGCCGCCGGTCGAGAGCAGTGCGATCGTCGGGAGCGAGTCGTCGAACGCGACCTCGGAGGCCGGTTCGTCTCCGTCGTCGACGTCGTCGCTCTCGGTGCGTCCCACGGCGTGGACGTCGGTGTCGAGCACCTCGACGCGTGCCGACTCGCGCTCGATGCCGACGTTGTACCCACCGTCGAGTTTGACGACGAGGTGCTCGGGCGTACTCGAGGGGAGACAGACGCCCTCGACGGTGCGATCCGATCCTTCGACGCGGATTCGGTCGCCTGGATTCATACCCGTCGCTTGTCGACGCGCGGACTTGAACCCACCTCTTCGACTGGCCGCCACCGGCGGGTGGCAGACAGCGACCGAGACTCAGAGAGGCGCGAGGAGTCCGTAGCCGAGAAGAACCGTCCCGAACACGGCTCCGAGGAGCGCGATCACGAGGCCGACGAGCCGAACCGCGCCGAACAGCGCCCCGTCGGTTTCGGGCCCGCGCTCCATGGTCAGGGCGAGTCCGCCCGCGACCACGGCACTCGCGTAGCCGACGAGGCCGATCACGACAGCGAACACCCACTCCATGTCTCCACCACCGGCGCACGCGCCCCTATACTCACCGATCGATCTACCGGTGGACAGCACTCGACGGTGTAGCGGTGGGCCCCAATCGACACATTGTGGCGGTACGTGGACCGTTCCGGTCCGGCACAACCCGACCCGACGCTGCGAGCGGATCGGACGGTCGCGTGAAGAGAAACAAACATCCCGTCCGGGGACGAACGTACCGGCATGGCCGGAGAGTCCGAGGAGACGATCTCGGAGTCGCGATCGACGGAGGAACTCCTCGCGGAGACGGAGGATCTGCTCTCCGAGACGGGCGGAGCGTCCGGAGCCGGGGCGAGCGGTAGGGCCGACTCCCATGCGGGTCGGTCCCGCGACACCGGCGACGGACGGACGTCGACCGATCCCGACGCGGGTCGATCGGCTGACGCCTCGCCGTCGACCGGAGCGGCCACGACCGATCGGTCGTGGCTCTCTCGTCTCCGGCCGTCGGTTCCGACCGTCGGTCTCTCTTCGTACTTTTCGCCACGCGCGTTCGTCGGCCTCCTCGTCGCCCTCGGCGTCGGGTACGTCGGCGGCGGGATGGTGCCGATCCCGTTCGGTGGGTCACTGCTCGGCCTGTTCGTCGTCGCCTTCGTCATCGGCGTCGCGACGTCGAAACGACGGTACACGGAGATGACGGCCGCGGGCAGCGCGGTCGGCGCGCTGACGGCACTGGCGAGTTACCTCCCGCTCGTTCTGGGCGGTGTCGGCGATCGAATCGTGCTGGTCGGCGTCGGGGCCAGCGTGCTCGCCTGTCTGATCGGGTACTACTTCGGGCGCGACCTTCGCGACGGTCTCTCGCGAGAGGTGTGAGCCGTGAGTCGTGCGGATCGACAGAAGTGGTTTTCCGGTCCGTTCGCCCGATGACGGGATCGTTCACTCGTCGTCGGGATACCCGGTCACGCGATGGTCGATTGCTGTGTCAGTTCCCAGCCCCGTTTGGTCCGCCGCACGAGGCCCTGGTCGGCCATGGCTTCCAGGAGTTCGGCGACGACGTCTCTCGGAGCGTCCAGGTCGTCGCTGATCGCGCTGACGCTCTTGGGTTCGCGGCGGATACTCGCGAGGAGATCCGCGTAGACTCGGCTATCTCCGTTGGAGCCGACCGCCTCGGAGATCTCGTCGAGGACCTCACAGAGCTGGCCCTGCACCCACCGCTGTGCCAGTGAGAGTTCGTTCTCGAGTCGCTCGAGTCGCTCTAACGTGGCGAGCAGGCTGGAGAGCGCGTCGTCGTCCTCGCGATCCACGTCGAGGCTGAGGTGGCGACAGCTCGTGATGTCGACGTTCGTCCCCTCGGGATACGCACTCTTGCTTGCGAAGCCGTACGGCGAGAGATTGACCTCGAGACGAACGTTGCGGGCGATGTGGAAGTACTTGCGCCGCTGGTCGTCGGTTCGACTCTCGACGAGGCCCGCCTCCTCTAGCTTTCGGAGGTGTTCGATCACAGCCTTGGGGCTCACGCCCAGGTACTCGGAGATCTCGGTCACGTAGCACGGTTTCCGCGAGAGAAGCCGAAGGATCCGCCGGCGGTTCTCGTTCCCGAGCAGGTTGAGCAGGGCCGCGGAGTCCATCTGATCCGGCCTAAGCGACGGACGCTGAAAAGCGTGTCTGCTCCGGGGGTCGGACGCGCGTCTCCTCCGTGGTGTCGGACGCGTGTTTGCTCCGGGGGTTGGACGCGCGTCTGCTCCGGGGTCGATCGCTTCGGCCTCGCCTGGCCGGACGACGGAAACGCGTAAGCCCGTCCGCTCCGTTCGGCTCGCATGGTCGAGACCGAAGCGACGACGCGTGGTCGACTCGCCGACCGCCTTCGAGAGGAACCGGGGACGCCCACCGAACTCGGTCGCGAATTCTCCCTCTCGCCGTCGACCGTCCTCACACACGCCGAGCACCTCTCGAAAAGTCTCGAACACACCGACGAACGGCTGCTCGTCGCACCACCGACGTGTTCTGAGTGTGGGTTCGAGGACTTCGACGACCTCCTCAATCGACCGTCTCGGTGTCCATCGTGTAAACACGAGGGCGTCTCCGAACCGACGATCGTCGTCGACCGAGTGGGCTCGGCGTAGACTGGACATCCTGTCGCCGGACCCGTATCCGATCGCAGTACTCGGAACCCGCCGTCGCTGTAGACCGAGTGTCCGGTTCTTCGAACGGATCGTTACCGACACTCATATCAGTGGCCGCGGAGTCTCCACGCACGAACCCGGCGGAGGTTACCGGCGCCGCTATCGACCCGGAGTGACGACCTCGTCGGACCCCCACGAGCTATGACGACTCAGGTACCCGACACGATCGATCTGACGCGAGCCCTGCTCGATACGCTTCCGGACGGCGCTCCCGAAGCCCCCACCTCGCAGACCCTCGATATCCTCTCGAACGAGCGCCGGCGTCACGTCCTCCGCGTCGTCCGTGAGCAGGGGGAAGCCATCACGCTGCCCGACGTCGCCGACGAGGTGGCCGTTCGGGAGCACGGACGACCGCTCCCGGAGATCAGTCCGGAGCGAGTCACCGAGATCTACATCTCGATCTATCACGACCACCTCCCGCGCCTCGTCGACGCCGGACTCCTCGTGTACGATCAGGAGCGCGATCTCGTCGTTCCCGCGTTCGACGACGGGTCTCCCGACACCGGCGAGCCGTGACCCGACCCGTCCGTCGATCGCCGACCGACCCACACGACTCCGCTCAGTAACAGCACTCCTCGACCAGTCGATCGAACGCGGACTGGAGTCGACCGGTCACCGGCCCGGGGTCGACGACCTCGTGGTCCACGCGATCGGTCGGGTCCTGTGCCGGTCCACCACATCCGTCCGCCTCGCCGACGGGCGTGCCGTCGACTCGTGCGACCGGCCTGAGTTCCCACGTCGAGTTGGTCAGGAACACCTCGTCCGCCGCTTCGACGGCGGACCGTCCGTACGCGCCGACGGCCGTCGGAACGCCCAGGTCCCCGGCGAGGTCGAGAACGACGCGACGGGTGATTCCCGGCAGCACCGGGCCGTCGGTCGCGGGCGTTTTGAGTACGCCACCGTCGACGAAGAAGAGGTTGGACGTCGCCCCCTCGGTGAGGTGGCCGTCCCCGTCGAGCAACAGCGCCTCGTCGGCGCCCGTTCCCCGGAGTTCCAGCCGGGCGAGGATGCCGTTCAGGTAATTGTGGGTCTTCGCGGCCGCCGGGAGCGCGTCGTTCGGAATCCGGCGGGTCTCGACCGTCTGGACGGTCGCGGGGCCGTCCCAGACGTCGCTACCGCCGACGCCGCCCCGCGGGAGCGGTTTCACCCAGATGACGACGGTCGGGTCGACGGCTCGGTGCGGCGTCAGTTTCCCTGGCTGGACGCCGCGCGTGATCGAGAGGCGAACGTACGCGTCCGCGAGGCCGTTCGCCGCGAGCGTCTCGTCGACGCGCGCCCGCAGGTCGCCCCGATCCAGGCCGTGGTCGATACCGAGCGTCTCACAGGTTCGGTCCAATCGGTCGGCGTGGGCGTCCCACTCGAAGACCGTGCCCCCGTAGGCGCGCAGCGTTTCGAAGGCCGCGTCGCCGTAGCGAAATCCCCGGTCGTCGACGCTGACCGTCGCCTCGTCGACGGGGACGAGCTCGCCGTCGACGTGGTACAGGATCGTGTCGGACCCCGAAGTTCCGGTCACGGTCGCTCCCCCGCCCGGTTCGCGGTGGCCATCGCACAGAAGTTGGCGACGAGGCGTCTACCGATCGACAGCGAAATCGCCCTGGTCCCGTCCGGTTCGGTGCCGCTCCCCGTCTCGCCGTGCGACGCGACGGCCCCGCGCCCCTCGTCGCCGGTCGTCTTGCGTGTCAGGATACTCTCCGGGTGAAATTGCACGCCGACGTGCGGTCTGTCGCGGTGGCGGACGGCCATCACGACACCGCACTCCTCGTCCGTCGTCGCCGTCTCGATCAACGGCGCCGGTACGTCGGCTCGATCGACGGCCAGCGAGTGGTAGCGTCCGACCTGGAAGCGTTCGGGGAGGCCGGCGAAGATGCCGTCGCCGTCGTGGGTGACCACTGATGGTTTGCCGTGGACGACGTCGGGAGCGTGGCCGACCGCGCCTCCGTGAGCCGCACACAGCGCCTGGTGGCCGAGACAGACGCCGAGGATCGGGTAGGTGGTCTCGGCGAACAGCGGGATCGAGATCCCCGCGTCCGCAGGCGTTCCCGGCCCCGGGGAGACGACGATCCCGTCCGGATCCAGCCGCGCTACGTCGGCGAGTGTGAGGTCGTCGTTTCGTCGGACGAGTACGTCGTCGGCGAGTTCCCCGACGTACTGCACCAGGTTGTAGACGAACGAGTCGTAGTTGTCGACGACCAGGATTCGACCCGGTGACGGGCGGTCAGCTCCGGACGCACCGGCGGCCCCAGTCACTCGGACGCACCTCCGTCCGCCCGTCCTGTCCGATCGGTCGACCCCCGGTCGCGGGCGTCGACGGTCACCGCAGCCCGTTCGCCGAGCGCCTCGTCCATCGCGGTCAGGAGCGCGCGTGCTTTGTCGAGCGTCTCGTCGTACTCACGTTCCGGGTCGGAGTCGTGGACGATGCCGGCGCCGACGCGGAGGTGGTACGCATCGGCCTGCCGGACGAGCGTCCGGATGACGATGTTGCACGTCGCCCGGCCGTCGAACCCGAACAGACCGACGCTACCGGTGTAGGGTCCGCGCCGCGTCGCCTCCACCTCGTCGACGATGGCCATCGTCCGGGGTTTGGGCGCGCCGGTGATCGTCCCGCCGGGAAACGTCGCCGCGATGGCGTCTGCGAGCGTCGCGTCGGCGCGGAGGCGGCCGCGGACGTCGGAGACGAGGTGCATCACCTCGGCGTAGCGGTCGATTCGACGGTACTCGGCGACCTCGACGGACCCGTACTCGCAGATCTTTCCGAGGTCGTTGCGCTCGAGATCGACGAGCATGGCGTGTTCTGCGCGCTCTTTCTCGTCTGTCCGCAACTCGGCCGAAAGTGCCTCGTCCTCGGCGGTCGTCCGGCCTCGCGGACGAGTGCCGGCGATCGGCTCGGTTCGAACGAGGTCGCCGTCGCGCTCTAGCAGGAGTTCCGGGCTCGCGCTCACGAGGTCGGCCGATCGATACTCGAGTAACCCCGAGTACGGTGCCGGGTTGACGCGACGGACCGCGTCGTACGCCGCGACGGGGTGGACGGAAGCGGGGGCCGTGAGGCGTTGCGAGACGTTCGCCTGGAACGTCTCACCGTCGCGGACGGACGCCTTTATCCGACGGACCCGATCGGCGAACGCGCTCCGTCCGCACTCGCTCTCGAACGTGGCGTCGGTCGCGTCGACCGGCGGCGGCTCGATACCCGGATCCCCGTCTCGGATGGCCGTCGCGAGTTCGAGCGCCCGCTCGCGCCCGCGTTCGAAGAGTGTCGCCGCGGGATCTCCGTCCGGGGCGGTATCCCTCGTCGCGGGTGCCGTCTCCGCTCCGCCGGCGGACGGTTCCTCCCGCTCGAGCCGCGGACAGGCAGAGATGCGCAGCGTGACGGGGCCGTCGACCGGCGCCGTCCACGCGGCCAGTCGATCGAAGACGGCGAGTTCGAGCCGCGGGAGGCCGCGGTCGTCGACCGCGTCGTTCGGCAGCGCTTCGAGTTCGAGCGCGACGTCGTAGGAGAGCCAGCCGATCGCCCCGCACGGGTAGGGAACGGAGTCATCCTCCGGCGGCCGGGCCAGCGATTCACCGCCGAGAACGCCGTCGAGCGCCGCCAGTGTCGGTGAGTCGGCCGACGGCTCGATCGGCTCCGCCGGATCGCGTACGGTCAGGCGTTCGACCGGTTCGACGCCGAAGTATCCCCAGCCGGCCTGCCCGCCCGTCGTCTCGAGGAACGCCCCACCGGGGCCGTCCCGGGCGCGACGATAGGCGTCGAACGGGTCGTCGACGGTGAGGCGTACCTCCACGGGGATTCGCGTCCCAGGCGACGCGGCCGCTGCGGCCGCTCTGACCGCCTCGAGCGTCGTGACCACGCGCGGCTCAGTCATACGGGCACAGACGGACACCCGGGTCAATCCTCTTACGGTACCGGCCGTGATGGACAGCTCTCCGCTCCGCCGACACCGACCGTCTGCGCTGTGACGCCCGATTCAGGCCTCGAACGGCCGTCGTCGCGGTCGTCGGCCGCGGACCCGCGACGAATACAGGGGCGCAAGCGGCGCTCGTTCGGGACGAGCGACCGGAGAACGAGTCGTTCGCACGACCGGGTATTGTCTTCGCGGTACCGGTCGGTACACTACCGAGGCACCGTTTCGCGTTACCGGTCGTTCGCGCGATCGATCCACTCCTCGATGCGCGAGGCGGCGATGTCCGTCTCCGCGGCGAGTTCGTCGGCATCGCTCTCGGCCAGGTCGAGCGTCGAGTCGACGCCGGCGTCGGCGAGGCGGTCGCCGTACGCCGGACCGATGCCCTTGATCTCGGTCACTGGCTCGCTCTCGACTTCCATCGGCTCCGGTTCGGCGTCGGTCGTCTTCTCGGTCGTGGGCGCAGCGTCGGTTTCGTCGGGGCTGACGGCTTCACCCGGTTCGGCGGCACCCTCGTCCTCGTCGGGAACGCGCGAGATCGTCCCGGTCGACCCGCTAGCGTCGGTTCCTGCGGCGACACCCGCGGCGTCTGCGCCATCGGACCGGTCGTCCGGTTCGGCCTCTTCGATCGCCTCCGTGACGGCTCCCTCGCCGTCGCCCGTATCGTCTTCACCGTCGGCCTCCTCGCCGCCGACGCTGTCGTCTTCGCCGCTGCCCGTATCGTCTTCGTCGCCGTCCTCGGCGTCCCCGCCCGTATCGCCGTCATCGCCGACGCTGTCGTCGGTATCCGTCTCCTCGTCGGTCGTTCCGGCGTCGCTGTCGACGCCCGTCGACTCGCTCTTGGCCGCGGCGGCGTCACCACCCTCCTCGTCGGACTCGCCGTCGTCGGTGGTCGGTTCGGCCGACTCGTCGCCGGTCGACTCGTCGCGCTCGCGGCTACTCATCGGTGGCGGTGCCTCGCGTCCGGTGCGTCGCGTCGAGTCTGACGCCGTCGACCCGGACCCGGTGGATCGACCACCGTCCCGATCGGGTCGATCGGACCCGCCGCCCCCCACACCAAACAGGGACTTCAGCTTCTCCAGGAGTGCCATATCGTGACGGTACACGGGTGGTCGGCTAAAATCGTTCGATTACGGTAGCGAGCCGTCCGAGGCCGTCCCATCCCGATCCCTGCCGGGGGAATCACGTCACAGCGCACTCCGGAGTGCGCGTCGCATCGCGTCGACCGGGGCAGCCAGTCCAGTCCAGCGTTCGAACGCCGCTGCCCCCTGGTAGAGGAGCATCCAGCTACCGTCGACGGTCGTCGCGCCGACCGCGTCGGCGTCCCGGACGAGGCGAGTCTCGAGCGGGCGATAGACGGCGTCCATCACGACCAGCTCGTCGTGCAACGCCGATCGGGGGACGATCGACTCGTCGGACTCCATCCCGACGCTGGTCGCGTTGACCAGGACCGAGGCATCGTCGACGATGGACGAGAGATCGTCGAGGCCGCGGCCGGACGCCCCGGGCACCTCGCTCGCGAGCGTCGTCGCCCGCTCGACGGTCCGGTTGGCCACGCGGACGGTCGCGCCGGCGTCTGCGAGACCGAACGCGATCGCCCGGCCGGCGCCGCCCGCACCGACGACGACCGCTGTGGCACCGTCGAGTGAGTCTTGGCGGTCGGCGAACCCTCGCTCGCGAAGGGCGCGGACGGCACCGGTCGCGTCGGTGTTGTGTCCGATCGGCCGGGCGACCGCGTCCCGGTCGTCGGCTCCCGCCGAGTCGCCTTCGGGGAACGCGATCGTGTTGACAGCCCCGATACGGGTCGCCAGATCGTCCGGCTCGACGTGGTCGATCGCCTCTTCCTTGAACGGAATCGTGACGTTCAGTCCAGCAATTCCGAGCGCAGTGGCGCCCTGGATCGCGCCGTCGAGCGCGTCCTGATCGGGTTCGAACGTGACGTAGGTCGCGTCCATCTCGTGGGCCTCGTACGCCGCCTCGTGCATCGGCGGCGAGAGCGAGTGGCCGACGGGGTTTCCCAGAAGGCCGTAGACGTCCATACGTCGAGTGGGCACGGGTCGCAGTTAACAGGGTCGGTGTCGACACTCTCGGATCGGGGAGAAATCCCGGACGACAGGAAGGGGACGATCCGAGGGGGCGCCCCTACAGGTGTGACGATCGTCGCCGAACCGACGAGTATTCGGTGAGTCCACTCACAGGTACACACGTGATCGCGATCGTCGAGAGCCGCGCCGATCGGGCGTCGGTGCACATCTGTGACCAGCTTCGAGCTCTCGTTGCGTGGGACGCTCACGAGGACGAGACGCGCCCCGACGCCGACGGCGGCGGGGCGTACTATCGAACGGACGGATTCGAACTCCGCTCGTTCGAGGCGCTCCACCTCGACCTCGTCGAGCCGGCCGCGGCGTTCAGCGAGGAGCCCGACCTCCTCGTCTTCGCCTCGCGCCACTCCGGCGAGACGGGACCGCTCCTGACGGCCCACTTCACTGGTAACGTCGGTCCCGCGGAGTTCGGCGGCGAACCGAACGCGTTCGCCGACGCCGCACCGAACGCCCTCGCGGAGCTGATTGGCGCGTACGACCGGCACGCGCCGCCCGGGTACGACGTCGGAATGGAGTGTACCCACCACGGTCCGACCGACGTCGGGTGTCCGTCGGTGTTCGCCGAACTGGGGAGCGACGACGAACAGTGGGACGACCCGGCCGGCGCCGAGGCGGTGGCTCGCGCCATCCTCGATCTGCGGGGCGTCGACCCGCACCGAACGGACCCGGTGACCGAGCGGCCGCGTCAGCTCGTCGGGTTCGGCGGCGGCCACTACGTCCCGCGATTCGAACGCATCGTCCGGGAGACGCCGTGGGCCGTCGGCCACATTGCGGCCGACTGGGGGCTCGACGAAATCGACGACGGGGGCGCGGTGGAGTCCGTCGTTCGCGACGCGTTCGCGGCCACCGACTCCGAGGTCGCCGTCGTCGAGGGGACGAAGCCCGATCTCCGGGAGACGATCGAGGACCTGGGATTCCGGGCCGTCAGCGAGGCCTGGGTGCGCGAGGTCGGCGACCGACCGCTGTCGCTGGTCGACGCCGTCGAAGCCGACCTGGGACCGATCGCAGACGGCGTTCGATTCGGCGACCGGGAGACCGACGCGTTCGACGTCGTTTCCTTGCCGACGGACCTCGTCGCGACGGCGGAGGGAATCGATCCCGACCGGACGTGGGACGTCGTCGCGGGCAACGTCGTGGCGGTCGAGACATCCAACGGCGGCAGCCGCCTCGGCGACCGTGCGGCGATCCCGACCGGGATCGATGGGGGACGAACGCCGGGCGGGTTGCCACGGGATATCGTCGACGATCTCGCTGCTATCCTTCGCCCTGGGTACGAGCGCGTCGCCGTCGACGACGCCGTCGTCGAGGTGGAGGCGGTGACGTTCGATCCGTCGCACGCTCGCGATCTGGGCGTCCCCGAGGGGCCGCTGTACGGACGGCTGGCGGCCGGCGAATCGGTGACCGTCGACGGCGAGGAGATCGAACCGGAGGCCGTCCACGAGCGGACGACCCGCCGGTTTCGGCTGTGACCGAGCGGTCCTGTGACCGAACGGACGGTGGTACGCGCCTCGAACGGGAGCGCTGCACCGACTGTGCATCGACGGTCTCGCGACGAATACGGTTTGCTGGTGGCTACGGCTGAGCTAACAGGCCAGTGTCGATAATTGAACGACAGTGGGCGGTACGGGTTGGCGTCAGACGCGTGCATGACGTTGGGGGAAACGATGATAATGATTGGCTCGTAAGACCGTTTCAAGAATGGATTCGATAGTCGAAGATGCCATCGACGAGGCCGAATCGGGGGCGCCCGAGTCGCGGGGGGACCCCGTTTCGGACGACCCCGAACCCGTGTCGGACGGGGCGAACACGTCGGGTACGATGACGGACGAAGAACTCGAAGACGTCCTCCAGGACCTCCAGACGGACATCACGGTCGTCGGCTGCGGGGGTGCCGGCGGGAACACGGTCCACCGGATGGAAGAGGAGGGCATCCACGGGGCGAAACTGGTCGCCGCGAACACGGACGTCCAGCACCTGGTGGAAATCGAGGCGGACACCAAGATCCTCATGGGCGAACAGAAGACGTCCGGCCGCGGCGCCGGGTCGCTCCCGCAGGTCGGCGAGGAGGCCGCTCTCGAGAGCCAGGAAGACATCTACGACGCCATCGAGGGCTCGGATATGGTCTTCGTCACCGCTGGCCTCGGCGGCGGCACCGGGACGGGTTCGGCTCCCGTGGTCGCCAAGGCGGCTCGTGAATCGGGCGCGCTGACCATTTCCATCGTCACCACGCCCTTCACCGCCGAGGGCGAGGTCCGCCGGACGAACGCCGAGGCCGGCCTCGAACGCCTCCGCGACGTCTCCGACACCGTCATCGTCGTCCCCAACGACCGTCTGCTCGACTCCGTGGGCAAGCTCCCCGTCCGCCAGGCGTTCAAGGTGAGCGACGAGGTCCTGATGCGCTCCGTGAAGGGGATCACGGAACTCATCACGAAACCCGGCCTCGTCAATCTGGACTTCGCCGACGTCCGCACCGTCATGGAGAAAGGTGGCGTCGCGATGATCGGCCTCGGTGAGTCCGACTCAGAAGCGAAGGCCGAGGACTCCGTCAAGACGGCCCTCCGCTCGCCCCTGCTGGACGTGGACATCTCCGGTGCGAGCTCCGCGCTCGTCAACGTCACCGGTGGCAACGACATGTCCATCGAGGAGGCAGAGGGCGTCGTCGAGGAGATCTACGATCGGATCGATCCCGACGCGCGCATCATCTGGGGCACCTCGATCGACGAGACGCTCGAAGGGAGCATGCGCACCATGATCGTCGTCACGGGCGTCACGTCCCCGCAGATCTACGGCCGGCCCGACGGCGAGGCTGTCCAGCCCCAGGGCGTCGGCGGCGGGGCCGGCGGTCAGCCGCCCGCGGGTGGGCAGGGTGCCCCCAGTGGACAGAACGCAGGCGGACACTCCGATGTCGACGTCGAGGATGACGACGACATCGACTTCGTCGGCTGAGTACTGCTCGTCACACTTCGCTACGACGATTCTTCGCGGTTCGGTTCCAATCGACGGTGGCGTCTATTGGGCATCGCTGTGCCAGTTCTGATTCCCGCTCCGGTTCACGTGTCGTCCCTCTCCAGTGGCGCCACTCCATGGACCAGTTCCCACACGACGAGGCCTGGCCGACGAGCGGATCCCCGTCTATGGCTGTCAGATGCGGTCACGGCTGTCGATACAGTCGCTCCCGATACGCACGCCGATTCGTGTTCACGCCGTGAACGTCGTTCTGGAGAGACGTACATCTCGCCTCAATCGGATCGAACGTCGTCTCGGTATCGGCGGTGCACTCGTGAGCGGTTACGCCGTCGGCCGCAGACGAAGTGTGACGTATGCGAAGATCCCTGTGCGTGACCGTCCGTATCGTGTCGGCTACGACCACGTGGCTCACCACTCCGGTGATCGGCGAGGATGACGCGGAGCCGTCGGGTGTCCCGTCGTTCGGATCCCGAAACGTCGTTCGGGTGGCGAAACGAATTCCGGCAGGTGCGTATTTAGCCGCCGGGGTCCGGGATATCGTATGCACCGTTCCGTCTCGAAGCGACGACTCCTCGTCGTGATCGGTCTCGCCAGCCTGGTTCTCCTGGCGGGCTGTACGAACGCCGGGATCGACGGTGCCGCATCGCCCGGGGGCGACGAAAGCGACACGACCGACCCGGGTTCGAACGGCGGCTCGGCGGACGATCTCGCCGAAGCCGAGTGGCAGGCGTTTGAGTACGATCGGGCTGCCACCTACACGTACGACGTATACATGGAGGGAGACGGGGATGGCACGATCGTCTGGGACGTCTCCGACGTGACGGCCGACGAGGCGACCGTCTCGCTCTCGTACGACGTCGGCGAGACCTCCTACGAGACGACGGTGACCGGCGCCACGACGGATATCCAGAGTCAACTCGCGTTCTCGCCGGCGGGCGCGTTCCTGATGGTCTCGCTGTTCTCGCCGACGATCGGGTACTTCGAGGGCGAGACGCTCGCGGTCGGAAACGAGTGGTCCGTCCAGACGCCGGACGGCTCCATGCGGACCGCGGTGACTGGTATCGACGCGTACGCTGGCGTCGAGTGTTACACCGGATCGATCGAAGTCGACGGCGCGGTCGTCCACGAGAGTTGCATCTCGCCCGAGGTCGGATTGGCGCCGTACGTGGCCTACTACGAAGCGGGCGAGACTACCGTCTCGATGGAACTCGTCGACTTCTCGACGAACTGAGTGCGACCGGCATCGATCGGCCGGAGCGACGGTTCGGTTTCGACGGGTGCGTTCGTCGGTCGGGACCGGTGACGGTGCGGACGAAATCGACGAGTCGCCGCGCTACAGCGAGTGGTCCTACCGCGCGATCGCTTCGTCGCGGAACTGCTCGAAGAGCGTCTCTCCCCACGCGATGGCGTCGGGATCGTCGCTGTCGACGAACACGAGCAGTTGCCCGGTTTCTTCGTCGTAGGCACCGACGCCGACGTGGTCGTCGAAGAGGGCGAGGCCGAACGGAATCGCCTCGTGGACGTGGACGGCGATCGATTCCTGGTCGAACGCGACCGCCGCGAGGTCCGCGTACTGGTCGACCAGCAGTTCGAGAACGACCGGTTCGTAGATCAACTCGATCGACAACCCGTCATCGAGCTGGTCCCGGAGCGCGTCTGCGTACGTCGGGGCGATCGACGTGGTGTCGAACCCGCGGAGCGAGTCGGTGTCGCCGAGCAACTCGCTGAAGCGGTGGACGGGTGCGTACGGATCCCTGCTGTGGGGGACGGTCACTCGCGCGTCCGCGAACGCGGTCACGTCGAGGTCGACGTCGCAGTCTTCGAGGGCTGTGAGCAGCGGTTCGAGGTGTCTCGACGCCGCGACCGTCTCCCGGTAGGTGGCCGTCGCCTGCTGGACGGTGCGACCGAGGCCCGTGAGGACGTACGTGCCCCCGTCGTCGACCACGAACTCGGACGCTTCCAGATCTCGTACGAGACGGTGGACCGTCGTCCGGGAGACGCCGAGTGCGTCCATCAGTTCGCTTCTGGTTACAGCCCCGTCGGCGAGCACTGCCAGCGCGTCGGCCCGTTTGATCGCCTCGACGGCGAGCCGGGCGTCCGCCTCGTCGGTCGTCACGCCGGTCATCGGAGTCCCCCCGCTATCATCGACCCGACGACTGGGGCCAACGACGATAATCGTTCCGCTCTATGGAACGCATTCCTGAATATGAAACCGGTTACACTTAATGAATCAAATTCTATCGGCACCTATATTTTAGATGTCTAAGTAGATACCGACCATCATGGGTGGATTTGAAAATCATCGGATGCGAACCGGTCGTGAGCGTGCGTTCACCGTCTTCGTCACGGCGCTCGTCGTCTTCTCGGTCATCGCTGGCCCCGTCGGCGCCTCGCTGGGAGCGGGGCCGGCGGGTCCATCGTCGACTGCGGCCGCGCCCCCGGCCGCTGATCCGGCCCAACCGGTGCACCTGGCCGGTGACTCTCGAAACGGCGTGACTGGAACGCCGGGCGTCGATGGGTCCGTCGCACAGACCGGCTGGCCGGAACTGGACGCTGGCGACTGGGGCGTCGCCGGACGTGATCCTGGGCGGTCCGGACACAACCCGAACGCCTCCGGGCCGAAGACGAATCCCGACGCCCGCTGGATCTACGAGTTCGCGAACGACGACTGGGACGTGTCCGCGGTCGCCTCGGGAGCCCTCGCGTTCGTGGCCGGGTACGAGACGCTCCGGGCGGTGGACACCGACACCGGCGAGGTCGCCTGGAACGTCAGTGTCGGCGACAATTACGACGAGCTCTCGGCGGCGAACGGCGTCGTGGTCACCACCGAGGGCGGATCCGGTGGCGAGATCCACGCCTACGACACTGTCGACGGCGCCGAACGGTGGAACCGGACGTCCTTCGACGCTGGTGCGTCGGTCATCCTGGACGATACGTTCTACGTCAGTCGCGGGGAGTACCTCCACGCGTTTGACCTCCAGACCGGCACCGAACTGTGGTCGTACGATCTCAACGAGGACATCTCGAACGGTCTCTCGGCGACGGGCGAGACGATCTACGCGACCGGACTGGTCTCGGCAAGCGATCCAGCGTTCTCCGCCGTCTTCGCGCTGAACGCCACCGACGGGAGCGAACGCTGGCGCTTCGAGATGGACGGACTGGTCTCGATGCACCCGGTGGTCGTCGACGGTTCCGTGTACGTCGGGGCCGGTTCCGAGCCGCGGGACCAGACCGACGGCGTCTACGATCCGAAATTTTACCGGTTGAACGCGACCGACGGTCACGTCGAGTGGCTCTTCGACGCGAACACCCGGCCGAACGGGGCAGCCGTCGCGGACGGTTCCGTCTACCTCTCGTCGGGGAACACCGTCCGCGCGCTCGACGTGGTGACGGGTGAACTGCAGTGGCGCCATCGCCTTCCCGGCAGCATCACCTACGGATTGCACTACGGCCGGATCGACGCGCTCCCACCCGCCGTCGCCGACGGCGTCGTCTACGCGGCGAACGACCGCGGTCACCTGGTGGCCCTCGACGGCGCGACCGGAACCGAGCTCTCTCGCTACCGATTCGAGGGATCTGCAACGGCGCCGGTGATCGCCGACGACCGGATATACGTCCACACGACCGACGGAACCGAAACGAATACCGACTACACCAGGGTCTACGCGCTGGAAGAGACACCGTTCGAGTTCTCCGGTCTTTCGCCCTCGAAGACGACGGTTGCGCCCGGCGAGGCGTTCACCGTCGACGTGACCGTCGAGAACGTCGACGACGAGACCCGGGACTACAACCTCTCGCTTCGAGCGGACCTGCCGTACCCGGACGGAGAACCGGTTCTGGGCTGGAAGAACGGGACGATTGCATCGGGCGCGACGACCTCACTGGCGTTCACGACTGCACTCGACAGCGCCGCCTCGTGGAACCTCTCCGTTCATCGGCTCCTCGAAACCGAGTCCGCGATCGACCCGGTGACGGTCGATGTCGTTCACCCGACACCGGACGACCGGTGGGCGATGGCCGGGTCCGACGCACACCGAACCGACGCCAATTCGAACACCGATGGGCCGTCTCAGTACTTCCAGCAGGCCTGGAACGTAAGTGGTGTCGACGAGGACACCACGCCGGTCATCGACGACGGTACCGTCTACCACGTCCGTCACCAGAACCGGTACGACGGGCTCGCGGACGTTCACGCCGTCTCGGCCCGCGACGAAACGACCGGCGACCAGCGGTGGGCGTACAACTTCACCGCCGATAACCGACGGCCTGCCGGCTCTCCGGCGGTCGTGAACGACACCGTCTACGTCGCCACCAGGCCGTTTCACTTCTTCGACGGCGGCGGCTCGATAGAGCGCGGCACGGTGTACGCCTTCGACGCGAACACGGGGGCGGTGGACTGGACCACCGCGACGACGATCAACGAGAGTCACACATCCTACGAACACGGCCCGGTCGTGGCGAACGGTCTCGTCTACGTCGCCGGAACCGTCTGGGAGCCGAACAAGAATTACGAGAACGCGTCGGTCGTCGCTCTCGACGCTGAGACCGGCGGCGTCGCCTGGTCGAACGGGTTCGCCGACCGCTGGGAACACGAGGGCTACGGAACGTACGCGGCGGACGCGGGCCACCTGTTCGTGACGGCACGAGACCAGGTCGAAGCGTACTCCTCGGAGTACGAGGAGGAACTCTACGCGTACGACGCTGCCTCGGGGTCGCTCGACTGGACCACGTCCGCGCTGAACCTCGTCGTCGACCACCAGGAGACGCCGGTCGTCGCTGACGGCCTCGTCTTCGTCGTCAACGAGTCGGACTCCGTCACCGGCGAACCGGGAGAGGAACTCGTCGCGATCAACGTCTCGACCGGTGCGGAGGAGTGGCGTTTCACGCCGTCGAACATCCCGAACTCCTACGGTGGCGACGACGACGGCTGGCGGCTCACGAAGCCGGCCGTCTCCGACGGGTCGCTATTCGTCCGTCAGCGTGCCTACTCCGACGGTACGTACTCGCGCATCCACCGCATCGACGCGGAGACCGGAGACGCCGTCTGGAACCGGAGTACGAACTACCTTCAGCACCTCCAGGTCGCCGACGGCGTCATCTACGGCGGAGAGACGGAATTTTCGACCGGGCACATCCGCCTCTACGACGCCGAGACCGGCGAGAAACACGGGGACTCCGAGGGTCGTATCTCGGTCGCCGTCGCGAACGGGACGGTACTCACCTACGAACCGGAGGACGACCGAATGGAGGCCGTCGTCGAGGGCGGCGTCGTCGAGTTTACGAACCTCTCGGTCGATACGCACACCGTCGGCGAGCACGAGAACGTCACCGTCACCGCGACGGCGACAAACGTCGGCGCCCTCCCGAGGACGTACGCGCTGAACCTCGATCTCGCACCGGACGACTACTCGGACCACCACTTCTGGAATTCCCGCAGTCGGGAGGGGACGCTCGCGCCCGGTGAGAGCGAGACGATCACCTGGTCGGTCCGACTCGACGAGCGCGGCGACTTCGTGTTCTTCCTCCAGCCCGGCGCTGAAACCAACGCCCTCGACCACTCCGAGATCGACCGGGCCGGAAGCGTCACGGTCCACGTGGGGGACGATCGCGACGGTACAGTCGTGGATCTCGGCGGGCCGCGCGATCTGGCATCCGGTCCCGGCTCCTGGCCGACGGAGAGCTTCGACGCGGGTAACACCGGAAACTACACCGGGACCGGCGCACCGACGGCGGTCGGAGACGACACCGTGACCTGGCTGGCAAATCAGTCGACTGCGTGGGACAGCGGACCGACCGTCGTCGGGGACACGATCTTCGTCGGCGGTCGCGACAGCGGTGGCGATCGGGCGGTACTCGCGGTCAACGCCACCGATGGCTCGCTCAGGTGGGAACACGCCACGATCTCGTCGAACGGCGTCGAGGTGCCACCGGTGTACGCGGGCGGGTACCTCTACGCACTCGCCGCCGACGACCGACTCTACCAGCTGAACGCGACGACCGGCGAGCGCCTCTGGACGTTCGACGCGGGCGACGATAGTGGGCTCACAGTCGTCGACGACGTCGTCTTCGTCGCCGGTGAGAGCGGGACCGACGATGCGGTCTTCGCACTGAACGCGACGACCCGGGAGGTCCTGTGGACGTTCACCAGGTCCTCGTCGGGCTACGGACTGTCGAAGCCGGCCGTCGAGAACGGCACGGTGTACGTCACGCACGACAGTCAGGCGACGTACGCCATCGACGTCGCGTCCGGCGAGACGGTCTGGAGCGTCCCCATAGCAGGCGCGAGTTCGCGGCTTCACTCTCCCGTCGTGGCGGACGGCGTGGTCTACGTGGACGATACGACCTACAGCAGTACCGACGCGAACGTCTACGCGCTGGACCCGTCCGACGGGCACACCATCTGGAGCGCCCCGGCGAACGTGGACGGGTACACCGGCTCCTCGCCGGCACTCGCGAACGATACGTTATATTTCACCGCGGACGGGTCGCTTCGTGCGGTGGACGCGACGACCGGTACGGATCGCTGGAGCACGTCGACCTGTGTGGCCGCCAGGCACTCGCCGGTCTACGCCGACGGCTACGTCTTCGTCCCGATGGCCGATAGCACCGTCCGGACCTACGACGCCGACACCGGCGACCTGGTGTGGCGCTACGAGGGATACGACGAGTACGCGTTCACGCCGGCCATCGTCGACGGTCTACTCTACACGACGGGCCTGGAGAACGCCGAGTACGTTCACTCGCTCGTCGCACTCTCGGGCGGCACGACCGCCGAGCCGACGTCCATGATCGACTTCGGGGGACTCGACGTCTCGCCGACTGATCCCACCACGGGTGAGGACGTGACGATCACCGCGAACGCGAAGAACAACGGGGACGCCGCGTGTGGCTACACGGCAGACCTCGTGATCGACGGCGTCGTCGAGGACACCGACACCGGGACGATATCGTCGGGTGCGACGACCGAGGTGGCATTCACCCACACGTTCTCGGCGACCGGAACGTACGACGTCTCGATCGCGGATCTGCCGTCGACCGCCGTGACCGTGACCGGGCCCGAGCCAGACGTCGATGTCGCACCCGGAAGCTGGGACTACGGCACTGTCGACGTCGGCGAGTGGACCTACACCGATTTCGAGGTCTCCAACGTCGGGACCGCGGACCTCGATTGGACGGACTCCGTGCTGGTCGGCCCTGATGCCGACGAATTCGACATCACGTCCGACGATTCCAACAAATACGACTACCTCCCACCGGGCGGTTCGGGCTACGTCAGGGTCTCCACCGCACCGACGACGGCCGGTACGAAGACGGCGACACTGCAGGTCCAGAGCGACGATCCCGACGAACCCCGCTTCAACGTCTCGTTGACGGCCGAGGTCGTCGGACCGCCGGAGATAGACGTCTCACCGATGAACCACGACTTCGGCGACGTCGAGGTCGGTGAGAACGCGACGACCACCATCGCCGTCTCGAACGTCGGCGGTGGACCGCTCTCCTTCGACGGCGCACAGCTAACCGGCGCCGACGCGGGCGCCTACACCGTCACGAGCGGGGGTGGGGCGACGAGCATCGCGGCGGGAGGGTCCCACGACGTCACCGTCGAGTTCGAGCCGGCGGCCACCGGTCAGCTTGACGCGACGCTTACACTCTCGAGCGACGACGCCGACGAACCGACGGTGGACGTCGCGCTGGCGGGGAACGGGACCATCACGACGCAGAACCGCGCGCCGATCGCGGTCGCCGATCACTACACGACGGGCGTGGGAGAGACGCTCACCGTCGACGCGCCGGGGCGGCTCGCTAACGACCTCGACCCCGAGGGGGACGCGATAACCACGACGAACACCGGTAGTCCCGACAACGGCACGGTTTCCAGCGTGGTCGACGGGAGCTTCACCTACACGCCCGATCCCGGATTCGTCGGGACCGACAGCTTCCGGTACCTCATCCGCGACGAACACGGGACGTACTCCTCGTACGGGACCGTCACCGTCGAGGTCGTGGACGGAAACCGGGCGCCGGTCGCCGTTCAGGACAGCTACTCCGTCTACGAGGGGGAGACACTCCACGTGAGCGCCCCCGGTCGACTGGCAAACGACTACGATCCCGACGGTGATGCGATCACCACGACGAACACGGGGAGCCCCGACAACGGGACGGTCAGCGGCGTGGTGGACGGGAGCTTCACCTACACGCCCGATTCAGGGTTCACGGGAACGGACAGCTTCCGATACCTCATTCGGGACGATCAGGGGACGTATTCCTCCTACGGGACCGTCACCGTCGAGGTACTCCCCGACCCTAACCAGGCACCGATCGCGGTCGACGATCACTACTCGATCGCGAAAGGCGAGAATCTGACCGTCAGCGCGCCCGGTCGCCTCGCGAACGACTACGACCCAGACGGTGATGCGATCACCACGACGAACACCGGGAGTCCCGACAACGGGACGGTCAGTGGCGTGGTCGACGGGAGCTTCACCTACAGACCCGACCCGGACTTTGCGGGAACGGACAGCTTCCGATACCTGATTCGGGACGAACACGGTGCGTACTCCTCCTACGGGACCGTCATCGTCGAAGTCGTCGACGGAAACCGGGCGCCGGTCGCTGTCGACGACTACTACTCGATCGCGAAAGGCGAGAACCTGACCGTCAGCGCGCCCGGTCGCCTTGCGAACGACTACGACCCAGACGGGGACGATCTCACCACGACGAACACCGGCAGTCCCGACAACGGGACGGTCTCCGGCGTGGTGGACGGGAGCTTCACCTACAGACCCGACCCCGGATTCGTCGGCACCGATAGCTTCCGGTACCTCATCCGCGACGAACACGAGACGTACTCCTCGTACGGGACCGTCACCGTCGAGGTCTTCGACACGAACGGGACGGCACCGGTCGCCGTCGACGACCACTTCACGACGATCGAGGGACAGGCGCTCACCGTCGATGCCCCCGGGCGGTTGGCCAACGACTACGATCCCGAGGGAGACGACATCACCACGACGAACACCGGCAGTCCCGACAACGGCACTGTCTCTGGCGTGGTGGACGGGAGCTTCACCTACACGCCCGACCCCGGGTTCACGGGAACCGACTCGTTCGACTACATCATTCGAGACGAACACGGGACGTACTCCTCGTACGGGACCGTCACCGTCGAGGTATTCCCCGACCCGAACCAGGCACCGATCGCCGTCGACGACCACTACACGACGATCGAGGGACAGGCGCTCACCGTCGACGCGCCGGGACGGCTCGCGAACGATCACGATCCCGACGGGGACGACATCACCACGACGAACACCGGCAGCCCCGACAACGGGACGGTGAGCGGCGTGGTGGACGGGAGCTTCACTTACACGCCCGATCCAGGATTCGTCGGCACCGACAGCTTCCGGTACCTCATCCGCGACGATCAGGGGACGTACTCCACGTACGGGACCGTCACCGTCGAGGTCGTGGACGGAAACCGGGCGCCGGTCGCCGTCGACGACTACTACTCGATGGTCCAGGGAGAGACGCTCACCGTCGACGCGCCGGGACGGCTCGCCAACGACCGCGATCCGGACGGGGACGTGATAACCACGACGAACACCGGCAGTCCCGACAACGGCACGGTCAGCGGCGTGGTGGACGGGAGCTTCACCTACACGCCCGATCCAGACTTCGCGGGAACGGACAGTTTCGTCTACCTGATGCGGGACGAACACGGTGCGTACTCCTCGTACGGGACCGTCACTGTCGAGGTGTCGCCGGACCCCAACCGGGCGCCGGTCGCTGTTCCGGACCACTTCGCAGTGCTCCAGGGTGAGTCACTCGACGTCGCCGCGCCCGGTCGCCTCGCGAACGACTACGATCTCGACGGGGACGATCTCATCACGACGAACACCGGGAGTCCCGCCCACGGAACGACCAGCGGTGTTGTGGACGGGAGCGTCACCTACACGCCCGACCCCGGGTTCGTCGGTGTCGACAGTTTCGACTACCGCATCCGCGACGAACACGGAACCTACTCCGACTACTCGACGGTGACGGTCACCGTCGTCGACGCCGACATCACCGTCGGTGCGGAGATCTCGGTGACGCCGGGGACGCTCGACTTCGGGACGACGCCGGTGGGAAGCACCCGGACGAAGACGATCACGGTCGCCAACGTGGGCGACCGGAATCTGACGCTCTCGGACGTGACGCTCGCCGGACCCGAGGCGGACGCCTTCGCGATCACGGCCGGAAACGGGACGGCCGAACTCGGCTACGGCGAAACCGAGGGTTTCACGGTCGCGTACACGCCGACCGCACTCGGGACGGCGAACGCCACCGTGACGGTCCACTCCGACGACCCTGACGAGCCGACAGTCGACGTGTCGCTCGCCGGCTCCGGCTCCGACGACGACGCGCCGACCGTCGACGCGATCGACGTCGCGAGTTCCGCACGCGACGGGGCGACGGTCTACGCGAACGGCACGACCGACGTCGACGTCTCGGTGACCGTCACCGACGCGCTCGGATCGGTCCAGTCCGTCCGGGTCGAACTGGACGCACGGGCTTCGCCGGCCCGGCGGACCGAGACCGCGCTGTTCGACGCGACCAGCGGTACCTGGACCGCGTCGTTCGACCCGGGCGCGATCGCCGCCGACGGCCGGTACGACGTCTCGGTCGAGGCGGTCGACGACAGCGGCAACCGTGTGACGGTCGCAGCGGCGGACGAGGTCGTCGTCGATCGGATCGCGCCTCAACTCGCAGCGATCGTCGACCGCGTGGACGCGACCACCGGCAACGTCACCGTCGACGCGAGCGAACCGCTCCGGGACGGCACGCTGTCTGTCGTGCTCGAACGGCCCGACGGAACGAACGAGACGGTCGCCGTGACCGGATCGAACGATGCCTGGACCGGGACCTTCGCCCTGCCCGAAGACGGCCAGTACAACGTCACCGCGACCGCGCTGGATCTCGCGGGGAATCGCGCGACCGACGAAGCCACGGCCCGGTTCCTGACCGGTGAGACGGACGGGAACGACACTATACTGTTGAAGATGGTGCCGTCGGGGCTGTTCGTCGAGTTCACGACGGACCAGCCAGTGACCGACACGTCCGTCACGATGACGGAGAGCACGACACCACTCAAGCCGCTGGATTCCGACCAGCTGGGCGTGAACTTCCTGAACGCGGCGCTCGAAAACCGTCTCGCCGACAACCTCAGCCACGCCGTCGTCGGCGTCCCGGTCGATCGGGCGGTTCTCGGGTCGGGGACCGACGCCGACGACGTGACCATCCGGCACTTCGACGACGACACCAACACGTGGTCTGCCGTCCCGACCACCGTCGAGAACGTCACGCTTCCCGACGGAACGATCGGCGACTACTGGGTGGCGAACGTGACGCACTTCTCGACGTACGGCGCGATCGCGACGGACGCGACGCCGCCAGGCGTCACCGAGACGAACCCGACTGCCGGGAACGAGTTTGCGGCCGGCACGTCTGCGGCGACGCTCCGGATGGAGTTCGAAGACGCGGGAAGCGGCGTGGATGCGAGCGAAACCGTGATCATCTTCGACGACACGCTCGTCACGTTCGACGACGCCGCGACGATCACGAGCGAGTTCGTCGAATACGAAGCGACCGGGTTGACGGACGGCTCCAGTCACTCCTTCGAGGTCGTCCTCGCCGACGTCGCGGGGAACGTCCACGCCGAGACGATCGACTTCTCGATAGGCGAGGAGACTGGCGGTGGCTCACCGACGCTGCCGCCACCCCCGTCCGCAGACATATCGGTGTCCGATCTCTCGGTCGAGCCGTCGACCGTGGAACCGGGTGAGCCGGTGACAGTCACAGTCCACCTCGAAAACACGGGCGCGGGAAGCGGCGACCACACCGTCGACCTGGCGATCGGCGACGACGAGATCGTATCGGAGCCCATCACCGTCGAGGCTGGCGCGACTGCGACGTTCACCACGCCCTACGCGTTCGACGAACCAGGGACCTACACGGTCGCTGCGGGACCCTACGAGTCGGTCGTCGAGGTCCTCCCGGAGGCGTCGGGGGGTGACGACCCGGACGACGAACCGGGCGGTGATGGTGACGATTCGACTGCCGGTTCCGGCACCGACGGCGAGAACACCGGACCCGGCGGCGACGAATCCGCGGCCGACGGATCGGACAGTATCCCTGGCTTCGGGCTCCTCGCGGCCATCCTCGCGATAGCGCTCGCGGCGTGGCGGCGTCAGAATCGCTAACGCGTAGACCGGAGCCGCTGGTGAACAGTTCGTGACCGACACCCGATCCCGTCGGATTCGAACCAGTGCGTGCGAGCCAAAATTGGCGGCTCGCACGTTCGTCCCCTCGACGTCGACCTGTCACGCACTCGAAATCGAGTCCGATCGGTCGATCCCCGTGGGTCGATCGGTTCACGTCGTTCGATCGGTCCGGTTCCCGTCGATCCAGTTGTGCGAGTCGATCAGTCGTCGGCGAACGCCTCGCCGGCCGTCGTCGTCGCATCGCCTTCGATGCTCGGCGGGTACGTCCCGCGCTCGAGTTTGAGATCCGACTGCGGTCGGGCCATGCAGGTCAGCGCGTAGTTCTCCGCCTCTTCCTCGGTAAACGCGCGGGCGGCTGGCTGGGTCACCTCCCCCTCGACGATCTCTGCGGAGCAGGCGAGGCACATCCCTACCCGACAGGAGTACTCCTGGGCGATACCCTCCTCGAGACAGCGGCTCAAGATCGTCTCTTTGTCGGAACAGGTGATCGTCTCACCCGTCCCCACGAACTCGACGGTGTACTCGGTCATACCGGCGCGTACGGATGAGTCCCTCAAAATACTTCGCTTGTCGGGGTCGGTCCCTCGAGTACGAGCGTCAGGTCGGGGGCCGCATCGACGCTACCCCGGGCGTCCGGTCGATACTCCGTCCCCCTCGATCTGCCGGATCACCCTGCCGAGTCGCACGAAAAACGTTTTCTACCCGCGCTGACGACGAGTCGGTATGAGTACACAGGAGGCCGCCGGGGTCGGCGCGGCCGAACTCGGCCGGGGTGACTGGGACGTGGTGGTCGTGGGTGCCGGCACGGCCGGCTGTTACGCCGCGGCGACGATCGCGAACGCGGGCTACGACGTGGTCATCCTCGAGCGAAAATCGCCCGAGGAAGCGGGTCACATCGCCTGCGGCGACGCGTTGAAGGGCGCGAACGCGTTCCCCGACGCGATCCCCAAATCGCAGCTCGAATCGGCGTTTACGAACACTGGCGTCGACCACGGCCGCTTCGAGATTCCTCAGGAGGATACCGTGCTCGAGATCCCCGTCCCCGGCGAGCTGGCGGTCGTCGATCGCTGGGAGTACGGCCGGAAGGTGATCGAGGGTGCGGCGAACGCCGGTGCGACGTTCCACTACGACACCGTCGTGCAGGACGTCCGTCAGGGCGACGACGGCACGGTGATCGGCGTCGACGCGATCCGGAAGGGTGATCCACAGACCTACGACGCCGAGATCGTCGTCGACGGGGCCGGCTCGCTCTCGATCCTCCAGGACAAGGCCGACCTCGCCGACTCGACGTTCGACACCAACGTCACCTACTCGCAGTTCTGTTCGGCGTACCGCGAGATCGTCCACGTCGACGAACCCGTCGAGTGGTCAGACGCACTCGTCTTCAAACCGACCGAGCGCGCCGCGGGCTACCTCTGGTACTTCCCGCGCACCGAGACCGAGATCAACGCCGGACTGGGCTTTCAGATGACCGAGGAGCCGATGCACCTGGTCGAGGACCTCAAACGGGACCTTCGCAATCGGGCCGAGTTCGAGGGCGCTCGCGTCGAGGACAAACTCGGCGCCGCCCTCCCGACGCGCCGCCCCTACGACTCGGCCGTCCACCCCGGCTTCGTCGCCGTCGGCGACGCCGCGGGCCACGTCAACCCGACGACCGGCGGCGGCATCGCCGGCGCCGCCTACGCCGGCACGTACGCCGCCGAGCAGGCGATCGAGGCGATGGAGCAGGGAACCGTCGACGAGGACGTCCTCTGGCGGTACAACGAGCGCGTCATGGACCACTTCGGCGCGCGCTACGCCGCCCTCGACGTCTACAACATCCTCTCGACCGCCGTCGACATCGACGAACTCATGGGTCTGCTCGCGGCCATGCCCGGCGAGCAGATCGCCGAAGCGCTCTACTCCGGCAGCGCGAACCTCGGCTGGGGCTTAAAGATCAAGGCGCTCCTCAAAGCCCGCGGCCACTACGGCACCGTCTGGAACCTCTACAAGACCAAACAGCGCGCCGACGAACTCCTCGCCCACTACGAGGAGTACCCCGACTCGCCGGCCGCGTTCGACGCCTGGCAACGAGAACGCGACCGACTCATGGAGTCGGTCTACGAGACGACCGGTGCGGACCCCAAGTACTGACGCCCCGTCCAATGACTATTTTCCCGCCGACGCGTCGTCCGACGGTCGATCTCGTCGTCTTCGGCGACGAACCGGCCGAGATGGTGCCGATCGCCCGCCGAACGCTCAACGATCGGTTCGGCATCGATCCCGGCGTGCGACGGGTAGAATCCGTCGACCACTACGCGGAACCGGTGGTCTGCTGGGACGAGCCGACGTACTTTCCCGTCGAGGCGCTTCTGGACCCAACGACGGACGCGAGCGAGGCCGATCGGGAGATCGGGCTCGTGGCCGAGCCGCTCGTCCTCGACGGGACGCCCGGGATCTTCGGGGTCGCGCTCGTCGGCGACACCGCGTCGGTGATTACGAGCGATCCGTTGACCGGAGACGACGATCGTTTCGACTCCCGGGTCGAAAAGCAGGTGACGAAGCAACTCGGACACCTGTTCGGCATCGAGGCTACACACGAGGGGTGCGTCTTCGCGGAGACGTCGACCGTCTTCGGTCTCGACGAGACGCCGCCGACGTTCTGTGAGTCGTGTCGCGATCGGCTCACGAACCCTGCGACCAGCCCGAAGTCGCCGGACTGGTTCGTCAGGGACACCCACGCGTATCGCGAGATCGCGGGCGGTGACGCCCCCACCGTTTCCGCAAACGAAACCGAAGAGAGGACGGCACCGACGACTGACGAATCTGCGGCGATCGAGGTCGACGAATCCGCTACACCCGTGACTGACGAGGAGATGGCGGCCGTGATAGACGACCGTACCGAGGTCGGTGCCTCGGCGCCCGACCGCCGGCAGTCCGCGACCGTCGACCGACGCCGATCGTCCGCCGGTCAGTCGGTGGCACCCGATTCGCGACTTCCGGACGCCCTTCGCCGTCCGGTCCACGGCATCTACAGGTACGCCCGCGTCTGGGCGTTGATCCTCTGTTTCGCCAGCTTCGCCCTCCTCGGCCTTCTGGTCGAACTGGAGCTATACGTTCGTCTGGTGGGGTCAGAGCCGTCGACCGCCGTCATCTGGGGGATGCTCGTCGGCGCCGCCATAATCGGGTACTACGGCCAGCGGACGGCGCGTCGGTGGGTGAGACGCGGGCGCAGCGTCCTGGCCCGGTCGTAGGGTCCGCCCGGTCCGGTCGTCGGCTTCCGGAACCGGTCTGCTGGTGGCCGTCGGAGATCGTTATTTCTAAAACTACTGGCGGGAAGAATTTCGATATTACTAACTAGTTCGGCTGAACCAGTGGAAGTAATGGTGGGATTGACGACGATTGTCGGTGGATTCGTGGGACTCATCGTGGCCTACAGCGGCGTCAGGTACGCGGGCCACGTCGAGCAACACGTTCTCGAAGCCGACGAGCGCTGCGAGCGGGCGTGGGCGAACGTCGAAGTCCTCCTCGAACGGCGCGCCGACGAAGTTGGCTCGCTGGTTGACCTCGCCGCCGAACACGCAGGACACGAACAGGCCGTGCTCCAGCAGGTACTCGACGCGCGCGAACGCGCCCTCGAGGCCCAGCAACCCGCCGAAGCCGCCGACGCGAGCATCGAGGTCCGGGAGGCACTCGCCGAACTGTTCTCGACGGCCGACGCGGTCCCATCGTTACAGTCGGCCGATCGATTCGACGAGATTCGCGACAGCCTCACCTCGATCGAGCGCCGCCTCGAGAATCGCCGCGAGCACTACAACGAGGCGGTCGCCGCCTACAACGTGCGGATCGCCCGGTTTCCGGAACGCTTCGCCGCGTCGCGCCACGGACTCGAACCGCGCGAACCGTTCCGCGCGTCCGACCGGGCACACGAGCGCGTCGACATCCGCGATCGCTTCGACGTGTCGATCCAGCCACGCGCGACGGCAGGTGACGGTGACGAGTCCACCCCCGACAGGCAGCCAGTCGATTCGGACGAATCACCGTCGAACGCCGACGACCCCGACTCAGGGTGACCGGTCGTGATTCTCGGCATCTTCGTCTACGTGGCGATCCTCGTCTTCTCGTTCCTCGGCATCTTCTACGGGATCGTCGTCGTCCTGAACGGGTTCAAACGCTACCGGCAGGCGGTCCTGATCGCAGACACGCCGGCCTCGAAACTCGACTCGGTCGCGACGGGCCCGGCGGCCGTCAGCGGTACGGTGGAGCCGACCAGTCGACCGCTCGTCGTGCCGATCGTCGAACGGCCGTGCGTCGCGTACGAGCTGACGGTCTCCGACGCGGGCGCCGGCTCGACCCGAACGCCCTGCGAAGAACGACGGCACGTCTCGTTCGCACTTCGGGACGAGTCAGACACAGTTCGTGTGACCGCAGACGCCATGGTCGAGGCGGACGTCGATCTCACCGTCGATCGCCAGCGGGACCTGGAAGTCAAGAGCTTCGAGGAGTCGCCAGCTCCCGTCGCGAGGTTCGAACGCGATCGGAACCTGCCGTCTCGCGGGATGACGTTCGACCGGACGTACGAACTCAGCTGGATCGAACCGGGGGACGAGATCTACCTATACGGGCGCGTCGAACCCGACACGACGGCGGCGACGCCGGAGGGAAACCGACCGACCGACTATCACGCCAGAAAGCGCGTCGCAGCCGGAGCGGACGCCCCGGAGCCGTTCCTCTCGAACAAGGTGCCCGAAACGATCCTCGCCGAGCGCAAGCACGGCCTGGTGAAAGCGCTCGCGAAAGGTATCGTCGTCGCCGCCGTCTCACTTCCCGTCTTCCTCTTCGTCTCCGGCATCGCCCCGATCTTCCTCGCAGGGTAACGGCGAGCGGGGTGCTCGGCGCGAGCGGGCACTGGGGCAATGTTGGAACGTCCGGTACGACTCGCCGTGTCAGGTTATACGATCCAGCTTCGCGTACTCCCAACAGATGGACCCGTCGGCCGGTCGCGAGCGAAGCGGCGTTCCGTGGCGGTCACGGGTGTTCTGGACGGTGCTCGCGAGCACCGTCGTCGTTCCGCTGGGCGTGGCGCTCGTGAGTTCGCTGTTGCCGCTCGTGCGGGACGCGTTCGCGGTGTCGGACGTGCGAGCTGGTTAGGTGCTCAGCATCTACTTCCTCCCGGGGATCGTCCTCTCGCCGCTGATCGGACGCCTGCTGGACCGTGTCGGACGTCGTCCCGTCCTCCTCGGTAGTCTCGTCTCGTTCGGGGTCGTCGGTGCGCTCGTCCCGTTTCTCGGCGACTTCACGCTCGTCCTGGGAGCGCGACTCGGGCAGGGTGTGGCCGCCGCGGGCATCTTCGTGACGACCGTGACGATCGTCGCGGACGCCTTCGAAGGCCCACAGCGTAACACCGTCTTCGGAATCAACGTCGCGATCCTCTCGACCGGACGCACCCTGTATCCCGTCCTCGGCGGGACGCTCGCGTTGTACGGGTGGAAGGTGCCGTTCGCGTGTTACCTGCTCGCCGTCGGCACCGCCCTGTTCGTCGCGCGGACGTTCGAGGAATCGGCGGGTGGGGACGTATCGCCCGAACCGGCGACAATTCGACGTGCGATCGGAGAACTCTCCGTTCGGCGCACGACCGGACTGTACGGGGCGACGATCCTCGCGGAGACGGTCGTCTTCGGGACCCTCATGACGCGAGTGCGATGAGCCTGCGCAACAGCGCGACCGGCCTGGGGCGAGCCTCCGGGCCGATTCTGTTCACCGGACTGGCCACCCAGACCGGATATCGGCGTCTGTTCATCGCGGCCGGGGTCGCGACGCTCGCACTCCGGCTGGGAGTTCTGGTGCTCCGGCGGGTGAGAGCCGACACCTGACGGGGAAATGGCGTCGGTACTGCTCGCCGGTTTCACGGGTCCAACGACAATCGGGTTCGACCCTGTCCATCCCCCGAATTCACCAGGTTTATGCCCGGTATCACCAACCCGACGACATGAACGAGACGCTCCCCGAAGATCGTTCCCCGGAGCCGATCACCGTCGAGTCGATGGCGGCGGACCTCCAGGAACTGGGTGTCCAGGTGGGCAAAACGATACTCGTCCACGGCTCCCTCTCGGAACTCGGCTGGGTCTGTGGCGGCCCGCAGGCCGTCGTCGACGCCCTCCAGCGCGTCGTTGGCGAGGACGGCACGATCGTGATGCCGACGCACTCGCCGGGGAACATGAACCCGGCCAACATGGGGAGTCCGCCGGTCCCCGAGTCGTGGTACGAGACGATCCGCGAGCAGATGCCGCCGTACCGACCCGAATCGACACCGACGCAGGGGATGGGCGCGATTGCAGAGTGCTTCCGAAACTATCCCGACGTCCTGCGCAGCGACCACCCGCAACACTCCTTCGCCGCGTGGGGCGCGGAGGCCGAATACGTAACCGACGATCACGCCTTAGAGATCTCGCTCGGCGAGAACTCCCCGCTGGCACGGGTCTACGAGCTCGACGGCGACGTCCTGTTTCTCGGGACGACCCACGCGACGAACACGTCACTGCACCTCGCGGAGTACCGTGCCGATCTCGATCTCGGGACCGCGACGTCACAGAGTGCGATTCTCCGGGACGGCGAGCGCGAGTGGGTCGAGTGGACGGACAGAGATGTCACCGACGAGGACTTCCCCGACTGTGGAGCGGCGTTCGAGCGCAAACGGCCGGACGCGTTCGAAACCGGGACCGTCGGCGTCGGCGAGGCGAAACGACTCTCCCAGCGAGCGCTGGTCGACTTCGCGGTCGACTGGTTCGAGGCGAATCGGACGTACTCGTGAGCAGGATTACTCCTGGGCTGTAAAGCGGAGGCACAGGAAGTTCGGGTGTGTCGCTTCGTAGGCGTATCGCTCGGGGTTCGCCCGACGGTACTCCTCCGTCGGCGTGGGTTCGAGCGATTGCTCGAGGGTGAACCCGGCGCCAAGCGCGGGAGAAAGGACTGCTGAAAGCGGACGGCGGTACGTCGGCACGTCGACCGTCGTCCCAAATGAGTCCCACGTCGCCGAGACTCGTTCTCCCTCGTGATAATTCGTCGCGTCGTCGTACTCCTCGAAGTCTGCATGCGGGTGCTGCACCGAGAACACGAGCCAGCCGTCCGGGCGGAGCACCCGCGCCAGTTCGCGAAAGAGCGGGTCCCACTCCTCGACGTAGTGGAACGCGAGCGAACTCGCTACGCCGTCGAAGGAGTTCGGCGTGAACGGGAGCGTCGTTCCCAGATCCGCCGCGACGAAGTCGGCTGCTGGCGCTCGATCTCTGGCGTATTCGAGCATTTCGACGCTTACGTCCAGGCCAATGACGCGCGCGCCACGCCCGATCAACTCCTCGGTGAGGTGTCCAACTCCGCACCCGGCGTCGAGGACGAACTCGTCGTCGACATCGGAAAGCATCGAGGTGGTCGCCGGGCGTTCGAGAGACGCGTTGGACGGTTTCGTGTCGCCGATGCGGTCGTACCCGGCGGCGAGTCGGTCGAAGGCGGGACGGGCGATCGGCATCATCACAGCTCAGCATCGCGGCGTGAAAAGCGGTTTCGAGTCACACACCAGCCACGGATTCCGTGACAGTCAGACGTTCCGTGTTGCGATCTCTTCGATCGCCCCAGCCAGCGTGTCGATCCCGTGTTCGATCGTGGGTTCGTCCACGTCGAAGGTCGCGGTGTGGTGGCCGCCGGGGTGGTCGGTACCGACGCCGACGTAGGCGGCGAGGCCGCCGTTTTCCTGGACCTCTTTCATGAGGAAGGTGGCGTCCTCGCTGCCGCCGAGACCGGCCTCGTCGACGACGCGGTCGACGCCCTCGACCGTCTCGGCGACCGACCCGACGATCTCGCGGAGTTCGTCGTCGCTCTCCGCGCTGGGGGCTTCGGCGCCGACCTCGATCTCGACCTCGCAGTCGTGCATGTCGGCGGCCGAGTGGAAGACACGCTCGACGCTGTCGCTCATGTAGTGCATGAGGTCGGTCGTCTGGCCGCGCACTTCGGCGACGAGTCTGACCTCCTCGGCGACGATGTTGGCCGCGGTCCCGCCCTCGACGACGCCGATGTTGACTCGCGTCGGGCCGTCGGAGTGACGCGGGATCGCGTAGGCGTTCTGAATCGCGGCGCCGAGTGCCTGGATGGCGTTGCGACCCGCTTCCGGTTCCGCACCCGCGTGGGCTGGCTCGCCGGTGAACGTCGCCTCGAGGTGGCGCACGGCGAGGAAGTCCTCGACGCCGGCGACGACGGTGCCGGTGGGGTGGTCGAGTCCGACGTGCGTCGCGAGCAGGTAGTCGACGTCCCGAATGTGCTCACTCTTGGCCATCGACTTCCCGCCGCCGATGACCTCCTCGGCGGGCTGGAAGAAGACCTTCAGCGTGCCCCGGAAGTCGTCGCTCTCGGCGATCGCTTCGGCCACGCCGACGCCGATCGCGGCGTGGGCGTCGTGGCCGCAGGCGTGCATCGACTCGCCAGTTTCGGAGCGAAAGCCCTCGGCGGCGGGCAGGTGATCGTCGGCGTCGGATTCCTCGCGCGGGAGCCCGTCGACGTCGACGCGGAGCCCGACCGTCGGCCCGTCGCCACGTTCGACCACCGCGACGGCGCCCGTGTAGCCTCCCTCGAGCTGATCGAGGACGTCGGGATCGGCGCCGGCGTCGCGAGCGCGGTCGAACCACCGATCGAGTTCGGCGTCGTCGGGGACGGCGAGGCGGCTCTCCCCGTCGATCGCGTCGGGTCCGACGTACAGCGCGTCGAGATCGACGTCCTGGAGGCGGTCGACGATGCGGGCGGTCGTCTCGAACTCGCGCCAGGCCGGTTCCGGGTGACGGTGGAGTTCGCGGCGAAGGCTGACTGGATCGATCGTGGTCATACCGGTACCGACGAGCGAGGCGCGTAAAATCGTGCCGACTCCGGCGAAGGGATCGATAGATCGAGACGGTCGACAGCGGGTGCGGGTAGTCTCTCTCCGTCGCGCCCCGACGCTACCGTCCAGCGCCGTGAATCTGTTCGATCTCGATTTCGACGTGGACCGAGTCGGGGAGCGAGCGTCCGGCGACGGAACGGGCGAATTCCTGGTAGCCGTGGATCTCGAGTTCCCGGGTGAATACCGTGTAGGACCAGGGTTCCAGCCGGCGATCGTCGTCCGCGTGGAGGCGCTGGTACTGCGGGATCGAGAATCGTTCGGGTGGGTGCGTGTGTGGCCCCTTCAGTGCGACGCCCTTCCGTTCGGCGGTGCGCTTGATGTCGCCGACCACGCCGTCGAGGGCGGCCCGATCACCGCTTTGTAGCGTGAGAGAGGTGACGAAGGTCATAGATACTCGCCTAGTCCGCCGGGTGCGCCTAAATATCTCCCGAGATGGAATCGCGGGCGGCTCGCCGACCGGACGCGTCGGCCGGATGACCGATCGAACCCGACTGCGTTCGTTCGGCTGGTAGTGTCTCGGAGCGATCCCTCGGCCGATAGGTGTTCTCACCCGACCGCTCGATCGGTGGGGCTCGAAATCGATCGCTCGTCCGATATTCTCATTACGGCTCGGCCGGTACAGCCCACAATGGCAGTCGAAGCTACGAGCGCAGGCGCGATCCTCTTCCGCGACACGCGGGGCCGGCGCGAGTATCTTCTGCTCAAGAGTCGCCCGGGTGACTGGGAGTTTCCAAAGGGCGGCGTCGAGGGAGACGAAGAACTACAGCAGACGGCGATCCGCGAAGTCAAAGAAGAGGCAGGGATAGAGGAGTTCAGACTACTCGACGGTTTTCGCGAGGACTACAGTTACGTCTTCGAGGCGAACGGGAACACCATCCACAAGACGGTCCACCTGTTCATCGCGCGTTCGTTCGAAGCGAGCGCGGAGCTGTCGAACGAGCACCGCGATCTCCAGTGGCGCGATTACGAGCAGGCGATCAACACCGTCACGCAAGACGGCCCGCGCGAGATCCTGGAGCGAGCACACGAACACATCGACCAACTGGAAGAAGAACAGGAACACTGACCTCGCGGCGCCCGCCCCGCCACCGTGGCTCCGAAGCGACGCGTCGATCGATCGACTCCGCTATCGATTCTGAATCGGCCGATTCGCCTCCTCGACCCGACGAGCGTCGAGTGGCGAGATTTGTCGAGTGACGAGACTGCCGCGTCGCCGCAGTCTCGATCCTCGAAACCGTTCGAATCGGGCCGTCGACCGGGCACGCCGACGACCTCGTAAGGACTTTACTTCCGTTGGTCCTTCTCGAACGTGAATGCTAGAGGCCAGCGTCTTCGACGCCCTCGACGAGGACTGGGAGCACCGAACCACCGTCGGGTGGTTTCTCGCGCTTCCGTTCGTCGCGTCCATCGCGATTGGGGTCGCCATCGACCCGACGCTGGCTGTTCCCATCGGCGTCCTCGGCGTGCTACTACTCGTCGGCTACGGACGCCGTATCCTCCTGGCCTCTGTCGGGGAGCCTTCCCTTCCATCACCGGGTGACGTGGTCCCACTGGTCCAGTCGGCTGCGGTCGGCGCGTCGGTCGTGACGTTGCTCGTCGTCATTCCTGGGGGTAGCGTCGTCGCCGCCCTGTGGGCGGAGGCGAGTCCATTTTCGCCAGCCGTCTCCGAACTGATCGCGGCGACGATCGCCGCAGTCGTGCTCGCGGCCGGCCTGTACCTGACGCCGGCGACGCTGGCTGTAAGCGGTCGATCACGACCGCGCGTGGACGCGGACTCGACAGACCACACCGACGCCCGGAGGCGGTTGCCTCAGTCGTCGGCTCCCGGTCACCGAGTGTCCGCTCGCGTGAGCGCCATGGCGACGATCGCATCCAGCCGCGACTACGTCGTCGCGACGCTGCAGGCGATCCTCTTCGCGTTCACGGCCGGTGCGACGACGCTCATGCTGCTCGTCACGGTGTTCGGGCTCGTCCTCGTCCCGGCCGTCGTCTTCCTGGCGACCGTCGTCGCGACGCGACGCTACGCCTACGCCGTCGACCGCGCGCTGGATCCGGCCGTGGTCGAGTCGATCGACGACCGAACCGTCTCCTGGCTCTAACGTTCTCTCACACTCTCTTACTCACTCACTTACTCACTCTCTCGGGAGTCACTGTTTCGTGACACCCGCAAGCCTTTCGCTGTCGGGTTCGAAGCGTGGGCGTGGTCGACGAGACGAGCGAGTTCGCGTTCGAGTTGCGGGTGTGCCGGTGGGCGGAGCGTCACTGGCCGCCCGACGGCGAGACCGCGGGTCCGATCCTCGTGGCTCGGCAACTCGGGACCGCGGGCCGTCGCTGGGACACCATCGTCGTGGAGTGTGATCCGGTGGGACTCCGTCGGCGAGCCCGATTCGGCGCGGAACGGCTAGACGGCGACTTGCTGGACGTACTCAGGTACGCACCCGCGGAGTGGGCGTACTACCGCGATGCGCTCCCGGATCCGGGCTACCCGTGGCGCTACGTTCGCGAGTCCATCCACCGGGCCGACGAGAGAGGGATCCTCGAGACGCGCCGGACGGGAAACCGAATCGAGATCCGTCGTCGGTGGCCGTATCCGGACTGGGTCGATCGACTCGTCGCCGTCGAGAACAAACCCGATCTCGACGCGAGCGCCGCTCGTGCGCTATCGGACCAGGTAGAGCGGGACGTGGCCCTCGGGATTGCAGACGAGGTCTGGATCGCGACCGAATGCGGCGACGATCACGTTTCGGCGGCCCTCTTCGAGGACGTCCCGGTGGAGGTCGGGATCCTCGAGGTCGATCCGGACGCGCTCTCGGCCGAGGTGGCGTGGTACCCACGTGCACTGGCCGTCGATCGACCGGGGACGCAGATCGTCGAGCGTCCGGACGGCGGCGACCGCGATGCGTCGGCCGCCAGATTCGCCTACGTGGAGGCGGACGAGAAACGTGCCGGACGGCTAGAGATCGCCGAACGCGCCTACGAGCGCGGCTGGCGGTCGTGGATCGACACGATGCGTCCCGACTGCAGGCACTTCGAACCCCGTACCGACGGGCAGCTCCTGCCATACTGTCGGGCGAAGGATCGCCAGCAGACGGCACGGGAGTGTGCCGGCGATTGCCCGCACTTCGAACCAGAGCCGCCGGCCTGGCGGTCGCGGGACTGGCCGATCGAGGGCGGTCCCGGCAAGCGGATCACGCGTGTCCTCACGGACCGACGAGCGCGGCGCCGGCCGGATCCCTGACGACGGTGGGGTGACCGGTTCGAATCCGTGCGTCGAAGTACGGGAGACCGATCCGAAGCAGGGTCGGGCAGACGGGCCTATCGACGTCGGGCGCGATTCCGGTTCGGTCGACCCGATCGGTCACACACCCGTGAGGAAGTCCGCGACTTCGGTGGCGACCGCCTCCTCCTGCCCGACGAAGAAGTGGTCGGCCGACCACTCGATCACCGCTGCACCCCTATCGGCCGCGGCGTCGCGGACGGGTTCCCAGTCGGCGGTGTCGTCGCGGGTGCCGTAGACGACCTGTAGCGGGACGTCGCCGAGCGACGTGACCGCGTCCGGCACGTCGAGATCGGGGGCGAGTCTCGCGGCCGGAGCCAGCGCGGAGACGCGATCGACGGGCACGTCGACGGACGCACTCGCCAGGATCGCCTCCGAGGCGCCGAAGCTGAACCCGAAGCAGGCGACGGTCGCGGCCCGTTCGTGCGCCCATCGGAGCGCGTTGCGCACGTCCTCGCGCTCGCCGTACCCCTCGTCCCACGGGCCGTAATCGATGCGAACACAGCTGACGCCGCGGTCGGCCAGCGCTGTCGAGGCCGCTCGCAGCCGCGTATCGGTGCGCGACCCGCCGTGCTGGGGGTGTGGCGGGCAGGCGACGACGAGCCGATCGCCGTCGTCCGGCCCGTCGAGGCTTCCACGAACGTCTCGTGCGCCCGGAATCAGTACGTCGGTCGTCGACGTCGACGGTGCATCGCTCATACCCCCGCTCGGTCACTCGTCGCCTTGAATCCGGTCGTTCGTGTTCGACACCCCGCTACTCGGCGAACCGACGGCTCGGGTTCGCGAGCCCGCTGACCGCCGCGTCACCGTCAGGTCTCACCGGTCGTTCGTCGTCCCGGCGGAACCCATTGTACTGGGTACTCGTCACGGGTGGAACGTGGCGCCGCTCGAAGTGCCAGCGCGCCTGTAGCGTGTGAGATGTTTTTAAGTAACGGGAACAACAGGTACGTGTATGGGCATCCTCTCGCGGACATCCTACATCATAAAGTCGAAGCTCAACTCGATCCTCAATCGGGCCGAGGATCCGACCGAGACGCTCGATTACTCCTACGAGCAGATGCGCGATCAGCTCCAGCAGGTCAAACGCGGCATCGCGGACCTGACGACGCAGAAAAAGCGCCTGGAGATGCAGAAACGTCGCCTCGAGGAGAACGTCGAGAAGCACAACGAACAGGCGCGAACCGCCGTCAAGCAGGACCGCGAGGATCTAGCGCGCAAGGCCTTAGAGAAGAAGAAGGCCAAGATGAACCAGATCGAGGAACTCGACCGCCAGATCTCGAACCTGCAGAACCAGCAGGACCAGCTGGTGGAGCAGAAGGACACCCTCCAGACGCGCATCGAGGAGTTCCGCACGAAGAAGGAGACGATGAAGGCCCGATACTCGGCCGCCGAGGCGAGTACGACGGTCAACGAGGCTATGACGGCGACCGGCGAGGAGTTCGAGGACGTCGGCCGCGCGATCGAACGGGCCGAAGAGCGCACGCAGGACATGGAGGCGCGCTCGGCCGCGATGGACGAACTCCGCGAGACGGGTGCGTTCGAGGACGTTCTCACCGACAAGGACCAGATCGACCAGGAGCTGGACGACCTGGCGACCGACAGCGGCGTCGAAGCGGAACTGGAGACGCTGAAGTCCGAAGTGGACGGCGAGTCGTCGGGCACCACGTCGACGAGCGCAGAATCGGCGACTGAGTCCGAATCGACCGAAGCGGTCGATCCCGACGTCGAGGCGGAGCTCTCAGAGATGCAGGACGAGGATGGATAGTACCTGACCGTCGGTTAGATACTTTGTCGCTGCTATCGCTGATTGCCATTTTGTTCGATACAACCACTTGCTGACACAGCTAACTGAACTATTTAATTATAGTTTTCTTTTATTATCTTACGTTGATTGTGGCGGCCACAGTTATTATCAATCCGTTTGAACGATCTGCTGATGTCGCACGACAGCGACCGATCGACGAGACGAACCGTGCTCAGACGAGTTGGCGCCGGTGCCGTATCTATCGGCGCGATCGCTGGCGGTGTGTCCGGTTCAGCAGGCCGCACGGCTAGTCAGGGGAGTGAAAAGGATGTCGAGATCGACTATTTCGCTGCCGAGCCGTCGTTACTCGCTTCGGGGGAGAAGACTGACTTTATACTGTCGGCATCGGGAGACGATTACGACGAGGCGGTGATCAAACTCGAACGGTGTGATGGTGTGAGTGACTGGGAGTGTACCGATCCAGAGAGAGTCAACGTTTGGAAGGAAGATTACGTGTGGGATCGTTCGTACGATGAACCCGGGTTCTATCGCCTGCGCGGGTGGGCCATGCCCGAAACTGGTCCCGGGGTCTCTGCGTATCGTAACTTCTTCGTCGATGATGGTTCGATCGGAGCGTTACCGGAACCGGTCGTTTCCGGGCCTACGAGGGTACGGTCGGGGGAATCCGTAACGTTCGATCTTCACTCGTCTACCATGGAATACGGTGATATCACCTTCTACAGCTGGTTTGTGGATGGTGACCCTCAGTGGGGCGAGCTCGAACCGACGTTTGAAACGTCGTTCGACGAACCCGGCACCTATGCGGTAAAGGGAGGTGTCAGAGGAACGCTTCCGAGTGACTACGGGCCATACGACCTCCACAACGATCTCGAGTCAAGTATCCACACTGACACACTCGAAGTAACCGTTACGGAGTAACGCCGTCTCAAACTGACGGCGTCAGCTTCTCGCGATATTTCCCGCCCGCTACCGACTCATCCAGAAACGGTGGTGACGATCACCCGGGAACCCCGAGGACGGTGATGTCGTAGCGAGCGAGCGTCGACGGACGCTCCAGGACGATGACGGTGAACGACCAGGACGTATCGCCGGCGAGATCGCCGGTTCGGGCCATATACTGCCCGAGCTGGGCGCCCGCGTCGTCGTACACTCTGGTGCGGACCTCGACGAGTTGAACCGGTCTGTCCCCACCGTTCCTGGCGGTTCCCTGTACCGTCGCTCCCTGATAGCCGCCCTCGTAGACGAACGAGTGGTCGGTGAGCGAGAGCGATTCGAGCGGCGAGACGCCATCGGCGGTGCTCGTGATCGCGCCCGTCGCCGCTGCGGCCTGTTGGCGGGCGGTTCGAGTACTCCCGTTGACGGCCGGAATCGACCCGGATTCGTACGCGGGACCGCCGGTACCGAGGCACCCTGCGAGTGCGGCCCCGACGACGCTTCCGCCGACGGCGGACAGCCAGCGACGTCTCCCGGGTCGCCACGACTCCTCCGTGGACATCGGCGACTCCCCCGCGGATATCGACGACTCCCCGTTGGGCATACGCCGTCGACGTCGCGGTTCCATTTCACTCTATAGCCTGCCCCCGCCGGACGACCCGCGTCCGGGTCGATAGCCGGCGACTGCGCGAATCGCAACGCCGACCCTTTTGCGGCCGTCCACCGAAGCGTCCGTCGATGGCAGCGGACGCTGACGATGGCGAGTCGACCGACCGGACGATCGGCGCCGATTCGTCGCTCGCCGACGGCGCGAACCCGTTCGATCGGTCCCTGGAGTGGGTGGTGCTAGAGGGAAACCGCCTCGTGGTCGCGACGGTGTTCGTCCTCGTCGTCTTCCTGGCGACGCTCGTCCTCGAGACGACCGGGGTCATTTCGTTCACCAGCCCGAGTTCGATGACGCGGGTCGCGAGCGGGCTGATAGCCGGGACGTTCTCGCTCGTGACGGTCGTCGTCTCGATCAACCAGTTGATCCTTTCGCGGGAGTTCGTCGCCGCAGGGACAGCCGAAGACCGGCTCGAGGGCGTCGAGTCCGTCCGCACCGACATCGCCGACCTCGCCGACGTCCCCGCGGCCCCGGCGGCGCCTGCGGCGCTCCTCGAGGTCCTGGCCGAGACGATGAACCGTCGGGCGGTGGCGCTCGAATCCGCCGTCGGCTCGGGCGACGCGTCGGTGAAGACACCGGTTCAGCGGTACGCTGTGGAGGTACAGCGGGACACGGCCCGACTCGACGATGCGCTGGACGCGACCTCGTTCGACGCGTTCGACACGCTGTCGCTCGCCGCCCGCTTCGACGACGACTGGTACCGGTACGCGGGGGAACACCTGCTGAACGCACACGAGGAGTCCCTCGAACCAGGGGCGACGGCCGCCCTCGAAGACGTGCGCTCGGCGTTGCGACTGTTCGCCGTCGCCAGGGAACACTTCAAGACGACGTACCTCCAGCGAGAACTGACGCGATTCTCCCAGTTGACGATCGGCTTCGGTGTCCCGTCGATCCTCGCCGCCGTGTTTCTCGGCGTCACGTACGCCGACGCGGCGGGGCCGACCCTCTCTTACACCGCGCTGCCGGCGGTCGTGAGCGTCATCGTGACGATCGCCATCGCGCCGGTGGCGCTGCTGGCCGCCTACATCCTGCGGACGGCGACGATCACGCGCCGAACCGCTTCGACGGGGCCGATGCTGCCGACGAAGGCGGCGGAGGAGGGCCCCTTCGACGTGACCGATTCGGAGGACGGCCGAGTGTCCGTATCGGACGGTGATCGGCTCTGAGTGCGGTGCGTACCCACTCCCTACTTTTCCTGTCGCGTGTCGTCGACGCGCCGGATGGGGCTCAGAGACGACGTCAGCGCGGGAATCAACGTCGCGCTACACTTCACGATGCTCGGCGGACTGGCATGGGTGACCGGGCAGCCGATCCTCTTTCCGAGTCTGGGTCCGTCGGCCTACCTGCTCGCGACGGGCGAGAACCCGCGAGCGGAGGGTGCCTATCACGTCGTCGGGGGTCACGCCATCGCGGCGGTCGCCGGCCTGGCCACGTACGTCGTCATCGCCGATGGCCTCGTCTCAGTGGACGCGTTCGAAGCGGGGACGCCGTTCTCACCAGCCGTGGGGCGGCTGGTCCTCTCGGGGCTCGTCGCGATGGTACTGACGACGATCGGCATGCTCTGGTCGAATACCAACCATCCGGCCGCCTGCGCGACGACGCTCATCGTCGCCCTGGGGCTCATGTCGTCGCCGATCTCGGTCGTCGTCATCGTCGTCTCGGTCGCGATCCTCGTCGCCTTCCACGAGGTTGTCGTCGAACGAGTGCAAGAGCGCTACGGAGTCGAACCGACGGATCCACGGTAGGTGTGTGGATGTTTTGTTGGTGATATGGCCAGTGGCGCATACGACGGTGAGTACGGTGCCACGCACGTCGGGTCCGGGTATTTTGATCGTAGCCGTCGTATCCAGAGGGGACCGGCCGGCACGCCGGTATCCTCGTACTGACCATGGTCTCGACTGCTGAGGATCGGAACGGCGGCCGCCTGCGCGCGCTCAGAGAGTACCTGTTGCTTCGGATGAATCGCTGGCTCCTCTCGGCCGTAATTCTCCTCCTCGTCTACGCGGCACTCGTGCTGACGAGTCGCCTCGGCGTCACGCCGCTCCGGCAGATCAACGAGGCCCAGGGTGGGATGGGTTACTTCTTCACCGCGTTTATCGGGGCGATCATCACCGGCACGTCCATCGTCGTCACGATCAATCAGCTGGTCCTCTCGCAGGAACTCGGCGCGGTCGGCGATCAGCGCGACCGGATGGACGCGGCGATGACGTTTCAGCGGGACGTCGAGGAGGCGATCGGGATCGCCATCACCGAACCGGAGCCGTCGGTCTTCGTCAGGGAACTCCTCGCCGGGATCAGCGATCAGGCCGAGACGCTTCAGGCGGTTGGTTCGAGCGCGGATGCGGACGCCCGTGACGACATCGACGCCTACGCGACGACGCTGCGCGACGTGGCCGACCAGGTACACGAAATGTTAGACTCCGCACAGTTCGGCACGTTCGACGTCATCTGGGTGATGATGCACTTCGAGTACTCGCGGCTGATCCACCAGGGGCGGTCGCTCCGTGACGAACACGAACTGCCCGACGACGTCGACGCCGAAATCGATGCCGCCGTCGACCTGTTGACGTTCTTCGGGCCGACTCGCGAGCACTTCAAGACGCTTTACTTCCAGTGGGAGTTGATCAACCTCTCGCGCGCGCTGTTGTACGCCTCGATTCCGGCGCTTGCGGTGATGGCGATGTTCATCATGTACGTCGACGCGGGCACGTTCGTCGGATCGACGCTTGGCATTTCCCACCTGGTCTGGGTCGTCAGCGCCGGCGTCGTGGTCGGGGTTTCGCCGTTCGTCATCTTCATCACGTTCATCGTTCGCATCGTCACGGTCGCCAAGCGAACACTCGCGATGGGGCCGTTCATCCTTCGCGAGTCGGAACAGACCAACTGATCGGCGGACGACGCCCTACCGGTCCCGGAACGAGACGACCGTCGACACGCCGTCCTGGCCGTCGACGGACTCCGTGGCGACGTCGACGCCGAACCGTGGTTCCTCGTCGAGTGTCTTCGTGACGATCGACCGAACCGCCTCGGCGCCCGCGTCCTCGGCGAGGACGATCCTGACGAGGTCGCGGTTCGTGGTTACCTCGCTGACGTCGTAGCCGGCGGCTTCGTAGGCAGATCGCAGGTCGGCTGTGAGATCACTCATCAGCGACCAGGTTCCGCCTGCGTCGGCATAAAATGCGGTGTCGCGCGACGATGTCGTACTGTGGTGGCACGGTGCGGTGTCGCGCGACGATGTCGTACTGTGGTGGCACGGTGCGGTGTCGCACGTGGTGGTACTGTGTGGTGTCGCTCTGCGGTGTCATCGTGCCGTGTCGAACTTGGTGGCACGGTGTGGTGTCCCAGTGCGCGGTCGCAGTTGGAAGATCGACGCCGAAACTGGCCTACTGCGTCCCGACGCCGGTCCCCGGTCGATCCATCGCTTCGAGGTCGATCCGACCACCGGGCAGCGGGACGCCGTCGTAGGGATCGTCGTCGAGCAGGAGCGAGCCGTCCAGGTCGGCGTAGTCGAGCAGCGGCGCGAAGTGACAGGCCGCGGCGATCGAGGCGTTCGACTCGGTCATGCACCCGCACATCACCTGGAGCCCGTGGGCGCGGGCGGCGTGGACGATTCGCTTCGCCTCCCGGAGGCCGCCGCACTTCATTAGCTTCAGGTTCGCGACGTCGCAGCGATCGGCGACCCGGGGGACGTCGTCGGCCGTGATGAGCGACTCGTCGGCCGCGATCGGGAGTGGGCTGTGTTCGGAGACGTATCGAAGGCCCTCCGGGTTCTCGGCAGGCACGGGTTGTTCGACGAACGCCAGATCGTAGGCGGCGAGCCGTTCGATCGTGCGGACGGCCTCCTTCGGCGTCCAGGCCTCGTTCGCGTCGACGTAGAGGCGGACGTCGGGCGCGACGTCGCGGATGGTCTCGACGATCTCGACGTCTCTGTCGGTCCCGAGTTTGACCTTCAGCGTGTCGTGGCCGCGATCGAGCGCGATCTCTGTCTTCTCGCGCATCCGCTCGGTGTCGTCGATACCGATGGTGTAGGATGAGGTGACGGTCTCGGTCGGATCGAGTCCCCAGTAGCGATACAGCGGGACGTCGAGGCGCTTTCCGACGAGGTCGTGCAGGGCGATACTCACCGAACACCGGGCAGCCGGGTTGTCTTCGATCTCCGCGCGCATCCGGCGCTCGATCCGGCCGAGTTGGTGGGGGTCGCCAACGTCTTCGACGACCGCGAGCAGCGAGGGAAGTACGGCCTCGACGGTCGCCGCCGTTTCGCCGTAGTGTGACGACGGCGCGGCGCCGCCGATCCCGACGCGCCCCTCGTCGTCCTCGACCCGGACGATCACGTTCTCGGCCGCCGTCTGCGTCCCTCGCGTGATGGTAAAGGGAAACTCGAGGGGCAGCGAGACCCGTTCGAAACTCGTCTCGAGGCTCATACGATCGCCTCCAGGACCTCGGCCGCGTCGAAGCGGATGGGGTCGGTTGCGGGCCCGCCCAGCTCGTTTGCGAAGGCGTCGATCGCCTCCCGGGCCGCGTCGTCGCCGTCGACGCTCCGCGTGTTGAGCATCCCCGCGACCACCTCGGCCTCGTTCACCGGTGCAGCGAGTGACTCGTAGAGGTCCACGTACGTCGGGATCGGCTGGAGGGCGAACGACTCGTAGCCGTGGATCCGCTCGCGGCCGGCCTCGTGACAGAGGACGAGCCGGTCGGCCATCGCGCCGTGGAGGATGCCGCAGGTGACAGCCGAGTAGGCCGGGTGGACGATACTTCCCTGGCCCTCGACGACGAGCAGGTCGTGGTCGTCGCCCTTCTCCAGGATCATCTGCTCGACGGCGCCGGCGGTGAAGTCACTGATCACGCGATCGACGGGATTGCCCCAGCCCTCGACCACGATACCGGTCTGACCCGTCGGGATGACGGCCGCGTCGTGGCCCGCCTCGCGAGCGGCCTCGACGAGTTCCATGGTGGCCGTCATCTTCCCCACCGAGCAGTCGGTGCCGACCGTACAGACGATCTTGGCGTCGACGTCCGCGGCGACCCCCTCGCTGACCGTGAGGTTTTCGGGCGGCTGCCTGACGTCCCAGATCTCGCCGCCGTGCTCGTCGGCGAGGGCGTCGAACGCCTCGTCTTCGGCGAGGAAGTAGTGGAGCCCGGAGACGACGTCGCAGCCGCGTTCGAGGGCGGCGCGGACGTCCGGCCGCCAGGACTCCTCGAAGCCGCCGCCGATCGGGGCGATACCGATCACCAGGGCGTCGATCGACTCGTCGACGTCGTCCATCCCTGCGACGATCGGGGCGTCCTGGACGTCGGTGACGTGCTCGGCGACGCGGTCGCCCGCGCTGGCGCGATCGAGGACGGCCACCACGTCGTAGTCCGCGTACCGGAGAATTCCCTGGGCGGTCTTGGCCCGGTCGGGAAACTGCTCGTGGGCGAGGAGTGCAACGCGCATACTGGGACATGGTGGACCCGGTACTTAGGCGTTCGAGATGCGGTGGGCTGTGACACCCGACAGGACGTAGGCGCCGTTCCATGCGCCCTCGCTCGCAGCAGTGCTGTCGTCCACTTCGTACCGGGAAAGTAACTACAATCCGAGCAACTCGGTCGTCCAGAACGCCCGGTGTGCGTCTTCGAGGGCGCTCTCCGGGTCGCCGGTGGCGTCGACGGTCGCGATCGCGTCGGGCCGCTGGTCCAGTTCGTCGGCGAGGTCGTCGAGTACGTCGCGCTGGCCGACGAGGTAGAGGGGCAGGTCGGCGGCCTCGTCGCGGACGTCCTCGATCGCCGCCGTCGCCTGGGCGACGTGGTCGTCGATCTGTTCCGCCCGAATTCGTTCGAACCGTGCCTGCGAGAACCCGCCTTTCGAGTGTGCGCCCTTGACGTCGCTCTCGAACCCGGCGTACTGGACGCGATCGGTCCCATCGTATCGGCCGATCGCGAAGAGATCCGCTCTGGCGAGCGCCAGGAGGTGTGGGCCCGTCGGCTGGAACTGTGCCGGATCGAGTTCGACGCGGTCGCTCCAGGTCGGCTCGACGTCGGTGGCGAGCGGGCCGTCGAGTGCGATCGAGACGAGGCCGGCGTCGTCGACGACGACGAGACAGGGTGCGGCCTCCTCGGCGAGTCGCGCTCGATCGTCGAGGGCCGACGCCACCGCCTCCGGAGCACCGTTCGCTTCGACCGACGCCGTCAAAACGGACTCCGGGCCCGCGCGGAGCGACTGGAGGCGGGATACGACCTCTTCCAGTCGGTTCCCCCGAAGCCGCTCTCGACGGCGATACCGCAGGTCGTCGCTCGCGTCGTCACGTCGTTCGAGCGCACCCTCCAGTTGAGCGATCCGATCTTCGAGACGATTGACCCGTTCTTCGGCATCCTGGCGCGCGCTGACGGCGTCGCGACGCCGTTCGGACTCGGCTTCGTATCGCTCGCGGAGCCGGTCACACTCGGTTTCGAGCTCGTCGATCCGATCTCTGAGCGAGGCCCGGCCCAGCCACTCGTCGAGCTTCGACATCGATCGAACCCGGGCGGTGTGGCCACTTCTAGGTTCCGACGGGTGCCGAACGGAGAGACCGCGAGTGAACCGGTTACATGCCTGCGGCGGGATCGATCTCGCCATCGGTGCCCGATAGCGGTTCGTCGGGGTTCCAGCCGGCGAACTGGAGTAACTGCCGCGCCCGCTCGCGGCTGGCGAGGAACACCGACGACACCGTCGGCGGGTTCTCGATGTCCGTGTTCTCGAGGACGTCAGCCGGAACGGCGAGCGTGTTCGCCGGGATCGACGAGCTGCCGTGGACCGGGAAGTGCTGGGCGTCTAGTTTCATTACGAGCGGTGTGTCCAGCCGTTCGACGCCGTCGCCGGTGGCGTACAGCTGTTCGTTCACCCGCTCGTGTTGTGCTCGTTCCATCGTGACCTGATCGGTCTCGGTCGGGGTCACGTAGAGTCGACCCAGGTAATAGCTCTGCGAGAACCGCTCGAACATGCCACTTGGTAGCAAGGGTCGATCACTCATAACAGTTGTGTCGGTACCTTTAGGTGGAGGGCTTTCAGACCGCTCTGTCGGTCCACGACAGCGTGACGACCCCCGTCACCGAGACTGATGGTGACGTCGGGGCCGATTGCACTGGTGACAGCGAAACCGTCGATCGTTGCGGATGGGTATGGAGAGGCGCGATGGATATCGAATACCGCTCGACTGAAACGGGTTCGACGGGCGTAAACGGTCGGTCGAACGGTCTGAACGCTCCGAACGAAGATTCACCCTTTTATGGACGTCCCCGCTAGAGTAGCTCGATGAACGGGTACGGGATTACGGGTATCGCCGTCGTAATCGGTGTCGGCCTGGTGGTGGCCTCGATGGGAGTCGTCGCGATAGAGGACACGTCCCCAACCGAGCCCGCCGTCGACGCCGCAGCGAACGAGTCGACGATGGGTGCACAGATCGGGGATTTCATGCAAACGAGTACTGTTGCAACCGACGACAGCATCGACCGCGGTCTATTCGATGAATCGCTCGAAAACGCACCCGACAAGGAGGCCGCCCTCAGGGATCGGATCGCCGAGCTGGAGGCCGAGTACGACACCCTTCGAAACCGCTCCGCGTCGCTCGAATCGAACGAATCGAGTTCGGAACCGGCCCGCCGGGCCGAACTCACACGCCTCGCGGTTCGACTCGACTCGTTCAACACCTCGATCGAAGAGACGGAACGCCACGCGCGTGCGGTCGGTGTCGATACCGAGCGGCTCGACCGCCTGCGAACGAACGCATCCGAGTTGAGCGGGCCGGAGATCGCAGAGATCGCACGGGGGCTCGCGGGTGTGAACCCGCCGGGTCTGCGTGACGATCCGACTGACCGCGGCCAGGGCAACGGAAGTCGCGGGTCCGGTGGTGGCCCGGGAAACGGTAGTTCGGGTGGCCCACCGGACGACGGGGGACCACCTGGTGAGGAGAGCCCACCCGGTGACGGCGGAGCCCCCGATAGTGAAGACGGAGCAGACGTGGCCGACGCCTGACGACTGTCGAGACGACTTGCGAGTGTATTCGATCCACGGATGTGGCCCCTCAGCCTACGCCGTCGACGTCATCGCCGAGGGCCGTCCCGCGGTTTGGGCCGTCTGCGACCCGCCGAGCTCAGATCCCCTGCCCCATGAGGTGACTTCGCAGCACGTCCGCGTTCTTGGTGCCGGCGCCGGTGTTGACGATGGCGACGGTGTCCTCGTCGCCGAACTCTCCTGCCTCAGTGAGCGCCCAGGCGCCGCTCGCCGCTGCGGCCGCGGTCGGCGCCATCTCGACCCCCTCGTGTTGGGCGACAGCGACGGCGGCGTCTAAGATCTCGTCGTCGTCGGTCGCGACGGCGCCGCCACCGCTCTCGCGAAGCGCCGAGAGAATCCACCGGCTCGCGCCGGGGTCAGGAATCTCGATACCGCCGCAGATGGTGTCCGGATGCTCGATCGGCTCGTGTTCTTCGCGCCCGTCCTCGAACGCCTCGACGATCGGCGCACACCCGGTGGCCTGGGCGGCGTAGAACGAGGGTATCTCGTCGATCAGCCCGAGCGCTTCCCACTCGCGGGCGGCCTTGTACATGCCGACGAGCCCGACGCCGCCACCGGTCGGGTAGACGACCGCGTCCGGCACGTCCCACTCGCGCTGTTCTACGAGTTCGTACAGCATCGTCTTCTTCCCTTCGTGACGGTACGGTGTGACGAACGACGACAGCGGGTACCAGTCGTCGTGTTCTTCCATGCCGTCGGCCGCGGCGGCGCCGGCGTCACCGATGCGGCCGCCGCTGACTGTCAGGTCGCCCCCGTGGACGTTCACCATCGCCTTCGTCGTGAAACTCGACCGTGATGGGAGGTAGACGTGCGAGTCGAGCCCGGCGCGACCGGCGTAGGCCGCGGCGGCCTGTCCGGCGTTGCCCGCCGACGGCAGGACGACGTCGCTCGCGCCGTGCTGGACGGCCGCCGTGACCGCCACCGTCGCACCGCGATCCTTGAACGTGCCCGTCGGATTGCGTCCCTCGTCTTTTATGACGAGCTCGCCAACGCCGAGTTCGTCGGCCAACGTCGGGCACTCGACCGTCGGCGTCGCGCCCTCGTCCATCGTCACCGCGACGTCGCGCTCGAACGGGAGCAGTTCGGCGTACCGCCACAGCGAATCGAACGGCCGGTCGGCGAACGTCGTCCGGTCGACCGCGACCGCGTCGTAGTCGTAGGTCGGATCGAGAATGCCGCCACACTCCACACAGCGATGGGTCCCCGTCTGTGGGTCGTAGAACCGATCGCAGGCCCGACACTCCAGTCCGGTGAACGCCTCGGTGGTCTCCATACCGTGGTGTTCGCTTCCGCGGCCAAATTCCTATCCATCGCCACCGTCGTTGGCGTCCGACCGGTCGGCGACGGTTCCAGGCCGGTCGCTCACCAGCGTTTTATCTCGCTGGCCGGTGAACTGCACGCTCGAGAACAGATGGAACGCGATCGCAGGGCCCGTTGTCCGTGACCGATGCCGTTCGAGGACGTGGCGATCGTCGGTGTCGGCGAGACGGCGACTCGTCGACCGGACGATCCAGCCGAACTGCGAAGTCTCGAACGGCTGTACGCGGATGCGGCCGCGACGACGCTCCGGTCCGCCGGTCTCCCGCACGCAGCGGTCGACGGTGTCGGCGTCGTTCGATCCGGGGTCGATACCCCGGCTAACTTCGTCGGCCACCTCGTCGAGACGCTCGGCTTCGAGACCGTCCGGTGGACGACGACGGCTGACGTCGGCGGCGCGAACGCGATCTCGCTGGTGCTGCAGGGGGCGCTGGCGATCGACGCCGGCATCGTCGAGACGTTCCTCGGGCTCGGTGCCGACACGCCCGTCGATCCGACGGACCCATCGGCAGGACTGTTCGGGCGCGACCCCAGGGGATACGTCAGAAACTACATGGACCCGTTGGGTACCCAGGGGCCGAACTCCCGACTCGCCCACGTCCAGGCCGTTCACGCCGACGAGTACGGCACGACTCGCGAGCAACTGGGCCACGTCGCCGTCGCCCAGCGGCGCCACGCGACACTGAACTCACGCGCGTGGTTCGACGACCCGATAGACCTGGACGCGTACCTGGACGCCACGCCGATCGCCGATCCGATCGGCCTGCTCGACTGCGTGATCCCGGTCAACGGGGGGTTCGGCGTGCTCCTCACGTCGGCCGAGCGTGCCTCGGAGCTGGACGTCGACCCCATCGAAATCGCCGGTTTCGGCGAGTGTTCGAACCACGGAGACTCGCGGTCTCCGGCCGTCACGACGACGGGCGTCGCCGTCGCCGGTCGGGAGGCGTTCCGTCGCGCAGGCATCGGTCCCGACGCGATCGACTGCTGGCAACTGTACGACGATTACCCGATCATCGTCGCGATGCAGGTAGAGGACCTCGGGCTCTGTCCAAAGGGTGACGGCGGGCCGTTCGTCGCCGGCACGGACCTCGGATACGACGGCGACGTTCCCCTGAACACGTCCGGCGGGCAACTCTCGGCCGGGCAGCCGGGGATGGCGGCCGGCTTCGTCCAGCTCGTCGAGGGGATCCGGCAGCTCCAGCGCGAGGCCGGTACCAGACAGGTTCCGGGGGCGACCCGTGGCGTCGTCACCGGGGCGGGCGGCGTGGCCTACGGGAAACCCCTTCGGCACTGTTCCGTACTCGTGGTAGAGCGGGGTGATCGGTCGTGAGTGAGCCGACGGAGTCGCGGAGAGTCGTCGCGGAGTCGCGGCCGCTCCCGTCGCTCGAAGAGACACCGTACGCGCGCGAGTTCTGGGACGCCGCGACAGAGGGGCGACTGGTCGTTCAGCGGTGTGAGACCTGCGCCAGGATGCAGTACTTTCCGCGACCGCGGTGTGGGACGTGCGGGGGGTCGGTCGAGTGGATCGAAGCGTCCGGGCTCGGAACGGTGTTCAGTCACACGGTGATCCGCCGACCGGTTTCGAACCCCGCGTTCCGCGAGACGGTTCCCTACGTCACCGCGTACGTGACACTCGAGGAGGGACCGCGACTGTTCACGAGGCTCGTCGGGTGCGAGCCCGACACGGTCGAGCGGGGGATGCCGGTGTCGGTCGCGTTCGAACAGGTGTCCGAGACGGTGACGCTCCCGACGTTCGAACCGCGATAACCCGGCTCTCGATTCGGGGTGAGGGCCCTGGCGGTCAGAGGGCGTGGCGACACTCGCCGAGTGGCGGGAACCGGAGCGTCTCCTCGCCAGCGACGTCTCTGACGACCGGTGACGCACCGTCGACGTCCGTCACCAGCGGCGACTGAAAGTCCCGCGCGCGGCGCGTGTTGATCGTCGTTCCGCGCGCGAGACGCGAGAACGCCGGGAGGACGAGCACCGCGGCGTCGACCGCGGCTCCAGCCGGCGGCACGAACAGAAAACAGGGGTGCTTTCGCCCGTCCACCGAGAGCGCGGGGTGGTCGTGGCCGATCACGTACAGCGCCGGGGGTGCACCGTCGGCGGATTCACGCCCGGGAATCGGTCGCTCGTGCCCGTGACAGACGAGCGTTTCCCCGTCGTCGAGTCGGTACGCGTCGGCCGTCTCGCCGTCGAAGATGTCGGCGAGCATCGTGTCGTGGTTTCCCGGTGTACAGACGAGAGAAACGCCGGTGCGATCGAGCGTCCGCCGGAGCGTCTCGACGGTCTCGCGAACGTCGGTCGGAACGTGCGAGAACGAGTGGAGCAGATCGCCGGCGACGACCACCGTTTGCGGATCGAACCGATCGAGGAGTGTCGCGACGCGTCCGACAGTCTCGTCTGCAGCGTCGATCGGTGCGTCGACCGCCGACGCGACTCCGCGGCCCAGGTGTGGGTCGGCGAGGACGAGCGTCTCGGCGGACTCGACGTAGACGGCGCGTTCGGCGAACGAGAGCGTGCGGATCGCCGGTGGGGGCATCACCGTCCGTCAGTCGCCCGCGGCCTTCCCCGTTTCGGGTTCGGCCCCGAGGGCAGCCGAGAGGTCGTACTCGGAGCCGGTGAGGACGTACAGGACCTCTTCGAGGGGTTCGACCACCTCGGGGACGATGGTGATGACGACGTAGGCGATTCCGATCAGTGCGATCACGGAACCGGGCTGGAAGAGGACGTTGTGGGAGATGAGGAACGAGGTCTGGGGTTCGACGCCGCCCATCCACTCGGTCGCGACGTAGACGAAGACGTCGTGCTGGAACCAGCCGTGCGGCGTCGCGAGCGAGATGATGACGTTGCGAACGAGGTTCAGGAACCAGATGACGCCCACGGCGGCGACGAAGCCGACGGCTTTCCGACGCAACGGAGCGCGGACCGAGGCGATCAGGCCGCCGAAGATGGCCATACTCCCGATGCCGGTGCACGCGAGGACGATGTAGGTCGTCCACCCGGTCGCCGTCTGGTCCGGATCGAACGCGAACCGGCTGCGGTAGCCGTTGTCGCCGGTCTCTAGACCGGGACTCTCCGCGACGAGATCCATCGCGAGGTGCGTCTGGTAGGCCGTCGTCTCGATGAGCCACTCCCGGGCTATCGGGATGGTCTCCACCGGCAGGTAGATGATCCCCATGACGGCGACGGCCCGGACGAGGATCAGCATCGACTCCCGGCCCCGGACGAGGAGGAACGCCGCGTACAGACACAGCGGGAGCGCCGCCAGGGCGAGCAGCGTCTCTAGCGGACTCCGCATCTCGTACCAGTAGTGTGGAACCATCGTGAGCCAGAAGATGCCAAAGAGCGCGCTCGCGCCGGCGGCCACGTAGCGCGCCGCGTCGACCTCGTCGCGCCACTCGAGGCCGATCGCCAGGACGAACGCCGCGATCGAGAGCCACGCGAGGTAGTCGGACGCGCCCATCGTCGCGGAGGCGTCCGCTGCGGCGAGGGTGACGCTCCCCGGATCCAGCGCGTCGAGACCGTTTCGCGTCAGCGTCGGGGCTCCTGAGTGGATCGCGTCCGAAGTAGTCACGGGTGCTGATCGATCAGTAGGGTGGTCGCCCTATCAACTTGACGCACTGAATTCCCCCTCGGATTCGTTCGACGGTGTGTGGTACCGTCCACTGCGCGGTCCCGGTACGGTTTTGCCGATTGCGTCCGTTATCGCGCCCGTGACCGACCTGTTCCCGGCCACACTCGAAACCGACCGCCTCGAGTTAACCGCGGTCGAACCGGTCGACAGCGTCGTCTTCGAACACTACGAGGCGTTCGTCGACGACCCCGACCCGGAGACGGTCTACGAGTACGTGCCGCTCTCGCCGCCCGCGACGCCCGCCGACTCGCGCTCGTTCGTCGACCACGTCGGGTCGAATCGAGCGGAGGGACGAGCGATCACCTACGCACTCCGTCCGAAAGCCGGCGAGGACGGGGCCGGTACGCTCGCCGGGACGACGACGCTGTTCGCCGAGTGGGACCGCGAGACGGCCTCCTCGTCGATCCTCCTCCGCAAACCCTTCTGGGGCCGCGGGTACTCCGGCGAGCGGGCCGGCGCCCTGCTCGACCTGGCGTTCGATCGGCTCGACCTGTCTCACTTCGAGGTGTCCTGCGTCGCCGGGAACGACCGTTCGAAACGCGCAATCGAGACGTACGTCGACGCACACGGCGGTCGGTACGACGGCCGATTCCGCCACGCACACGCGATCGACGGGGAACCGGTCGACCTCCATCGCTTCTCGGTCTCGCTGACCGAGTACCGGTCGGCGACCGGCGACGCCGAGTGACCCACCGGGCGTCCCCAACGTTTATTTCGTCGTTCGAGAAACGATCCGTCCACGTATTCGAACGATGACATCACTCTTTCCCGAGACGATTCGAACGGACAGGCTCCGGTTGGAACTCGTCACTCCAGAGACCGTCGATCTCTTCGAGTTCTACGAGCACGCGGGGAACGATCCCGACATCGAAGACGTCACCCGCTACCTCACCTGGGACCCACACGACACGCCGAAGGAGACGTTCGACTTCGTCGCGCACGTCGGCGAGAAGTACGAATCGGGAGACGGTGCCACGTACGTGATTCGGCCGCGCGACGGCGAAGACAGCGCCGGCGAGTTCGCCGGCGTCGCCGGAGCGACCGTCCATTGGAACCGCCGGACGATGACGCTCGGTACCTGGCTCCGCAAACCGTTCTGGGGGCGCCGGTACTCCGGCGAACGCGCGGCGGCGATGATGCAACTGGCGTTCGACCGGCTGGACCTCGACGTCGTCGCGGTGACCGCACACGTCGACAACGAGAAGTCGAACCGGGCGATCCAGCGGTACGTCGAGGCCCACGGCGGCCGCGAGGAGGGAATGCTCCGGAACTGGGACACCTACGGCGACGAACCGGTCGACGTCCGCCGGTACACCGTCTCCAGCGAAGAGTGGGCCGAAAACCGGACCGAACCGGCCGCCGAGTTCGAGGGCTGACCCGCGGAACCGGACGACCGAGCCGTGGAACCGGACGACCGAGCCGTGGAATCGGACGATCGAGCCGTGGAACCGGACGACAGAGCCGTGGAACCGGACGACCGAGCCGCGGAATCGGACGACCGAGCCGTGGAACAGGGACCCGAGTCGCCGAACGTGACACCGAGTCGCGAGCCGGCGTCGACGCAACACGCCGCGGCGGTCCGTCGGTTCTCAGTCCATCAGTTCGGCCAGCGCGGTCATGGTTCGGTCGCGATCCTCGTCGTCCATCCCTCGCACGAACGTGACCGCCACCGCGTCGACGCCGTCGATCGCGGCGTAGTCGGCGACCCACTCGCGAACCTCGTCGGCGCTGCCCGTGGCCGCGAGTTCGTCGAGCAGCACGTCTGGCAGCGCGGCCGTCATCGCGTCAGCGTCGCGTTCCGCCCAGGCGTCCCTGATATCTGCCACGACGTCCGGATACCCCTGCTTCGCAACTGAATCGCCGTAGAACGGCCCGTACGCGCCGAGCATGAACGCGACTGCGGATCGGGCGAGCGAGCGCGCCCGGTCTCGATCCTCGTCGACGACACACCTGACCATCGGGGAGACGCGGATGTCGTCGACGGTTCTGCCGCCGAGCTCGGCACCGCGGCGAAGGTCCCCGAGTCTCGATTCGAGCCCGTCGCGGGTGAACAGCTGGGGTATCCAGCCGTCGCCGAACCGGCCGGCGAGTTCCGTCGCCGTGGGGCCGAGCGTGGCGAGGTCGATCGGTGGCGGCGTCGCCGGTCGCTCCCGTTCGTATCCGAGTCCGTCGGCGTCGATCACGTCGCCGTGGTATTTGGACGTCCCCTCAGTGGTGACCGTTCGGACGGCCTCTACGGTTTCGCGGAGCCGTCTGAGCGGTCGGTCGAACGAGCGACCGTGCCACCGCTCGGTGATCGCCGGCGAACTCGGGCCGAGACCGAGCCGAAAGCGCCCGTCGGAGGCGTCGGCGAGGGTGAGCGCGGTCTGGGCCAGCAGCGCCGGCGACCGTCCGTACGGTGAGAGGACCGCCGTCCCGAGCGCAATCTCGTCGGTTCGCTCGGCGATCAACGAGAGTGGCGTCACGACGTTCCAGCCGGTCGTCTCGCCGACCGTTATCGTCCGATACCCCAGTTCCTCCGCGCGAGCGGCGCGTTCGGCGATCGATCGCGGTCGATCGAAGTGAGCGACGTCTGCGAAATAATCGAGTTCTGTCATCGATTTCGAGCGGGACGGCGAGGACAATAACGGTGGGTGATCCGAGTGCCTCGCCGGTCACGTCTCGTGTCAACGGGTGAGGCGTGTCGACCAGAGCGTGCGCTCCATCGAGCAGGGGCCGTGTCGGGCGACGTGAGAACCGTTTCGATCAGACGGGTAGGCTCAGGACGAGCGCCAGGCCCGCGAGTACGACGAGTCCGAGCCAGCCGAAGAAGATCGCGGCCGCCTGTTTCCCGGTCAACGATTCTCCATCCAGAAATTCGGCGAGTGCCATCGCGGACGGGTTGGCGTCGACGATGCCTCGTGGTTTCGGTGATTCTCACACGATGGGAACCGACGACACCGCGTCGTTCCCGCCCGTGTGGCGCGGTCTACCGACCGCTATCGAGCTGTCGATCGGCGTCGGCGAAGCGGTCACGGTCGCGAACGGTTAGCGGGTGGCCGACTGGCAGTCACTCGCTCTGATTCTCAGTGTCGACCCGGTCGCGGAGAAGCAACGCGAGCCCGACCGCGATGCCGCCGAGGACGAGTACGAGACTGAGGGCTCCGACCGGTCCACGGATCGTCGCCGCCGTGGCGGTGCCGACGAGGAGCGCGAGGGCGACGAGCCCACCGACCGCCAGGCCGTCGACGCCGACTCCGGAGAACAGGGCGTCGACCGTGGACCCGTCCATGTCTTCGTCGGTCGCGGGCGTCGCGAGTCGTTCGTCCACGTCGACGCGATGGTCGTCGCCGACGCCGCCGGTGAGTGTGACGGCGACGTCGGTCGCGTTGGCGCCGAATCCCGTCTCGAGGCGGACGGCCCCAGTCGACGGACCCGAGTGAGCGTGGACGGTCACCGGTACGACGGTCGAGTCCCCGGCTGCCACGTATGGATTCGTCTCTTCGACGGTGAGCGCCTCGGCGATTTCGTCGCTCGCTCGAACGAAGAGGTGGAGCGGTTCGCCGTGATTCTTCACGCGCACCTCGAAGGCCCGGTCGGTTTCGATCGACGGTCGGTCCACCTCGATCGCACCGCGTTCGGACCGATTGACGTGGACGGTGATCGACTCGGGCACGGCGTCGACACCTCAGGCTGGGGTCTCTTCGCGCATGTCCGGCGGAAGCAGGTTCGGGATGCCGTCCTCGATGGGATAGCGCTCGCCGCACTCGGTGCAGACGAGCGTCCCGGACTCGATCTCGTCTTCGCCGGACGCGTCTTCGAGATCGAGGTCGTGTTTGTCCAGCGGACAGCAGAGAATGTCGAGGAGTGACTCCTTCATGCCTCAACACCTGATGGCAGAGGCCAAAAGGTTTCGGGAACGACGATTGTCCCGCCCGTTCGTACCACCGACACGCCGTGGGCCGGCGCCGATCGACCGACTCGATGCGATTGTCTATCGGTTATATTTATGACTCCCGTCCGATAAGGACTTCCAGATGGCGGATGGCACAGACTCTGATCTCGACGGGCTCTCCAGGGAGCAGTTGTCTGAGCGCGTTACACTCCTCGGCGAGGTGGCCGCCACCCTCGAGACCTGCGAGTCGGCCGACGAGATCTATCAGCGGACGGTGTCGCCGGACGGTCACGTCCTCGACTTCGACGCAGCGATCGTCTGTACCGTTTCGGACGGAGTGTTCGTTCCGAAGGCGGCGTACGCAGAAACGCTGCGGCCGGCTGATCCACTTCCGGCCGGCGACGGCATCGCGGGCCGAACCGTCGAGGCAGGCGAACCGATACTCGTTTCGGACGTCCGGAGTGTCGACGACGCCGCGCCGACCGGTCACTACCGATCTGTCGTCTCTCTCCCGCTCGCCGACGACGGCGTCGTGCAGTTTCACGCCAGCGGACCCGACGCGTTCTCGCCACTCGATCTCGAGATCGGGGAACTCCTCGTCTCGACGGTGACCAACGCGCTCGGTCGTGTCGAACAAGAGCGCGCACGCAACCGTGAGCGAGATCAGTTCGCCGCCCTCTTCGAGAACGTTCCAGACGCCGCGCTGTCGTATCGTGTGGAGGACGGAACGCCGATCGTGACGTCAGTCAACTCGTCGTTCGTCGGTACGTTCGGCGAACACGGGGCGGACGTCGTTGGCTCACCCGTCTCGGCGGTGGTTCGACCACCACCGTCCGCAACCGAACCGGATCGGCTGTCGATGGACGAAATCAGTCGATGGACGGACGTCGAGGTGACCAGACGGACCCCTGACGGGCCTCGCCCCTTCCTCCTTCGAAACGTTCCGATGCGGTCGGACGACGACTCGATCCGGGGCTACCTGATCTACACCGATCTGCACGCGCTGAAAGCCCGCGAGCGCGAACTGGAACGGAAAAACGAACGACTCGATCAGTTCGCCAGCATGGTGAGCCACGACCTCCGGAACCCGCTCAACGTCGCAGCGGGGTACCTGGACCTGGCCAGGGAACGAACCGACTGCGTCGAACTCCGGGAGATCGGCCGCGCACACGGCCGCATGGAGCGTCTCATCGACGACCTCCTCTCGCTGGCCAGAGCGGGTGACACCGTCGAGGCGGTCCAGCCCGTCCACCTCGGAACGATCGTGCGGGAGGCCTGGGGCAACGTCTCGACTCCTGACGCGACACTCGACGTCGACGGGGATGCGATCGTCGAAGCCGATCCCGGCCAGTTGCTCCAGTTGTTCGAGAACCTGTTCAGGAACTGTGTCGAACACGGGACGGCAGACTCTCACGGGGACCGGTGGTCCGAGGCCGATCGCCGTCCGGGACCCGATCTCCCCGAGATCGACGCCGACACACCGTCGGAACGCAGTTCGGATGCGTCCGGACTCGACGCCGACACACCGTCGGAACCCTGGCCGGACGCACCCGGACCCGATCACCACACGCCGCCGGACCACCACGCGGATCCTGCAGGGTCAGACCATGAATCTGGCGTCTCGGTGTGCGTCCGCGCGACCGACGAGGGATTCGTCGTCGAAGACGACGGTCCGGGGATCCCGCCGGCCGATCGAGAGCGGATCTTCGAGTCTGGATACACGACCGGGCCCGACAACACGGGCCTCGGACTCGCGATCGTCGACCAGATTCGGGAGGCTCACGGTTGGACGGCGTCAGTCGGAACGAGCGCGACGGGTGGCGCCCGATTCGAGTTCGTCACCGGGGAACCGGCGTTCGATCTGGTCGAGTCCTCCCCATCCGAATCGACATGACCGACACCCACACCGATCCCGAGTGCACGTCCGACGCCGGAGTGATCGACGTCTCACATCACGGGACGACACTCCGGATGACGGACGTCGCCGGGAACGCGATGACGTTCGATCTCACCGGCTGGAATCCGCTCTCCTGGTCTCACGAGATCGAAGAACCGATGGACGCCGTTGTGACCGGTCGCGTCTCGGAGATGCACTACGATCTCCGTAACGCCGTTGCTATCGAACGCCTCGACGGCGACCTGTGTCTCGCCGGCGACGAACGCCCGGTGTCTGAGGGCCATCTCGCCGTCGGTTTCGACGACGACGCGACGTATCACCTGCCGGCCGGCGAGTACTTTTGCCTGTGTGATTGCGATCTGTTCACCCGCATTCGATTCGACGGCGAGGCGACCGTGCGCAACCGATCGCACGGTCGGTTCTCGATCACGTTCCCGCACCCGACACCCCTGACCATCGCCGGGAAGTCTCCCGTCGAGATCCCGCAAGCCCGGTTGACGGTCGAACCGTCCGTTTCCGCCGTCGCGAGGGGGATCAGTCACCTGTCGGCATCCCTTCGGACTACCGGGACGTCTCGCGTCCACCGGAACTACCGGGGGTATCCGCCGCGAATCGAACTCGGCTCCGAGACCACGATACCGGACTCGATTCGAGCGTCGCGTCCGGAGACGGGTATCGAACTCGTCGTCCCGAAGGCGCTCGGAGCAGTCTACACGGCCGCACCAGTTGCGTACTTCCTCGGCGCACGGCTCGTCCCCACGAACGGACGAACTCCCCGACTCGTCACGCACGATCCCGACGCGACCTACGAGATACGGACCGACCGGTCGTTCGCAGACGGGATCCTGTCGATCCTCCGGCGAACGTTCTTCCTCGAACTCCTCGTCGACTGGATCGAACCCGACGCTCCGACCGTCGAAGCACACACCAGTCTCCGATCCGCGGGGATCGACCTCGACGGCTGTCGCGACCGACCGCTCGCAGAGCGGGTCGGGACCTATCTCGAGTTCCCGTCCGATCCCGTCGACGACGTCCTCCCAGACTGGCCCTACCGCATGACGATCGAGTCGACGCCGTCCTCGGTGTCCGCGATTCCACACCTCCTCGAAGATCTGGCGGCGATCGACAGCCCGGAGACCGCCTCCGGGCCCGGAGCGGCGAGCCATGCTCGGGCAGGCACCGAGCGATCCGCAACCGAGCGCCTGCGGGGTGCGATGGAACTGCACGGTTCGCTCGGCTCGGTCGACCGATCGGCGGACTTCGAGGCCCGCCTGGAGTCGTACGAGAACCGACTCCAGTCGATCGAACGGGACTGTGAGACGACGTCGGTCGTCGTCGCCACCGGTCCCGCCATCGATCCTGCACTGGCCGAGGAACTCGCTGCCGCCTACACCGATCGGGACGAGACCGTCTCGACGATCGTCGAAACGCTCGTCGAACCCACGTGTGAGTCGGTGCGCCGGACGCTATCGACCGGTGTCGACTACCTTCACTACGTCGGTTCCTGTTCCGACGGCCTCGCCTGTCGCGACGGACGTGTCCACCCGGGAACGGTGGACGAACTGGACGCGTCGATCGTACAGCTAGACGGGACCGACGCACGGACGCTCGTCGACGCGTTCGTCTCCGCGGGTGCGGTCGCAGTCGTCTCCCGTGACGGGCCGGGCGATCCCGATCCGATCGTGGGAACGCTGGTGCTCTACGGGCAGAGTGTCGCGACCGCCGTTCGCTGCCGTCGGCTGGTGACGTCGGATCCGTCGGTCACCGTCACCGGCGATGGATCTCACCGATTCGTCGCGACGTGGAAACCGACGCCGATCCAGACGGTCACGCCGCGCGACGACGGCTCGCTCTCGATCACGACCGTCCCGTTCTCGGTCGACCCGGTCGGCGCGCACTGGCGACCCGACTACGACACGGGGATACACCTCATGCCGTCGTCGTACGCCTACTCCATCGATCCGCCGCAGTTCGACGAACACTTCCTGCACAACACGCAGGTCCTCCTCACCGACGACGGCGTCTACCTCCCGGACGAACAGCACCGGCTCCTCTACCCGATCGCCTGACGCGGCCGACTCGCTCGACGACGGTCAGGCGAAGGGGTCGACACGGACGACGGTTTCGTCGCGTCCGGGACCGACACCGACGGCGTACACGGGGACGTCGAGCTCGTCCGCTATGTACGCGAGATACGTCCGTGCAGCTTCGGGGAGTGCGTCCCAGCCGTCGTCGGCGACGGCCTTCCAGTCGACGTCGGGCCAGCCATCGAACGTCTTCAGCCGTGCGTCGCATCGACCCCACTGTTCGGTCGTCGGGGGCACGACGTCGCGCTCGACGGTGTCGCCGTCGAGCGTGGTCATCGTGTACGCGTGGCCCACCTTGACCTCGTCGAGTCCGGCGAGCGTGTCGACGTGGTTGACGACGATTCCGGTGAAGCCGCTCGTGCGGGCGGCGTGACGGAGCATGGGCATGTCGAGCCAGCCGACGCGGCGCGGTCGGCCGGTGACGGTTCCGTACTCGCCGCCCTGATCGCGGATCCAGGTGGCGAGTTCCGCCTCGTCGTCGGGGACGCTCCCCGGCTCGTAGTCGGGCGTCTGCCCCTCGACGCCGCCGAGCTCGGTCGGGAGCGGTCCCGTTCCGACGCGCGAGAGGTAGGCCTTGACGATACCGATCACTTCGCCATCGCCGACGACCGAGGGCGGGACGCCGGCACCGACGGCGACGCCGCCGGCGGTCGGGTTCGAGGAAGTGACGTAGGGGTAGACGCCGTAGTCGATGTCCAGCGCCGTCCCCTGGGCGCCCTCGAACATCACCTCGTCGCCGGCGTCGAGCCGGTCCGCGAGGAATGCGCCGCAGTCTACGACCATCTCCTCGTCCGCGAGTCGGTCGCCGTACTCGAGCGCCCGTTCGTACAGCGCGTCGATGTCGAACGCCTCGTCGAGTTCGGCGCCGTAGACGTCGCCGGCGAGGGCCCGTTTCTGTGGCACGACGTACTCGAGACGCGACCGGAGCGTCTCGGGGTCGAGCAGGTCGCCGATGCGAACGCCCCGTCGACCCGCCTTGTCCTCGTACGTCGGGCCGATTCCTCGCTTGGTGGTTCCCGCGGCGAGGTCGTCCTTCTCCGTTTCTTCGATTCCGTCGAGGACGCGGTGGTAGGGCATGATGACGTGCGCGCGGGCGGCGACGCGGACGTCCGGATCGAGACCGCGATCTCGGAGTTCGTCGAGTTCGTCGAACAGCGTCTCGGGGTTGACGACGCACCCGTTCCCGAGGACGCCGATCTTGCCGCGAACGGCACCGGAGGGAACGAGCGAGAGCTTGTACGTTTCGCCGTCGGAGACGACGGTGTGACCCGCGTTGTCTCCACCCTGATACCGGACGACGACGTCCGCTCCGTCGCCGTAGATGTCGACGACGCCGCCCTTCCCTTCGTCGCCGAGCTGTGACCCGACGATTGTAACGGTCATGACAGCGACGGCTTCTTTCCCGGTCGATAAACCGATTACGATCCCGCAGTCTGTGGCCTCGAACTGCACCCATCGACGGGACTGCGCCATCGGACGGCCCACCGTCGCTGAAACGACGTCGACGGTCGTCGGGGCCGTTCGAACGATGTCGGCAGTCGCCGCAGCCGTTCGAACGATGCCGGCAGTCGCCGTGGCCGTTCGAACGATGCCGGCAGTCGCCGTGGCCGTCGGATCGTTCCGACCGACGTCGATCGGTTCGCACCCAGCGACCAGAAGTGTTAACCCCTGGCACGTTCGAGATGGAACTGCCGGCAGTCGGTGCGATCGAGGAAAAGTTTTAAAAGGAGCAAAGACAAGTTAACAAATGCCATGATAGACCGACTGGAGAAGGAAGTAGACATGCTGGAACGACATTTGCAGGTCCTGAAAATGGTTCTGGAGAACGAACCGATCGGGATCGTGAAGATGTCGAACGAGACCGGCTACCCACACCACAAAGTGCGATACTCGCTTCGCGTTCTCGAAGAGGAGAATCTCATCGAACCGTCCAGCCAGGGGGCGATCAAGACCGAAGAGACCGAGGAATTCGTCGCCGATCTCGACGGGAAGATCGATACGATCTCGGAGACCCTAGAGCGGATGAAGATCGAGGGCGCCGCCGAAGCGGAGAGCTAAGGTCGTCTCCGGTTTCGCCGACCGAGGGCCCGAGCGATTCGATCGTCGTGATCTCTTTTTGCACGCCGTGGCTGTAGGGCCGTGTTGGCCGGTGTGTAGGGCCGCGCTTGTTTGCGAGTAGAACCGTGCTGGCCGGCGAGCACCGTTGGTGCCGATCGCAACTCGGCGAGACGAGACGCGTTTATCTCGACAGGAGGAACTGCCTCGTGCGAACGGAGGCGTGTGCAGCGAACCGCGATCGCCGAACCGTTTCCGGCCGCGGACCCAGCGCCACACGGACCGGTTCGTGCGACTGTCTCTCGGTCTGTTACAGTTCCGGAACGGTCAGGTGAAAGCCGCCGCTTCGCGATTCGACGAGGCAGCAGTGATAGCCCTGTTTCCGACTGAGGTTGACGTAGCTCACCTTCGAACTCCGGCTGAGGAAGCCGCTCGTCGTGATCTCCTCGGCGAGTTCGAGCGCGCCGGGATCGAAGAAACTCGACGTGACGACGACGGCGGCAGCCAGATCGGGGTAGTTCGCACAGACCGAGGACGCGTCGGCTTCGAGTTCCTCGAGCATGCCCTGCGTCGCGGGGTCGCGCGAGTCGTTGCAGTTCGCGACGACCAGGGGCGTCCCCCGTTTGTCGAACGCGCCGACGTCGAAGGTTACCTGGTCGGGAACGTTCTCCGTGTCGTCGTCCTCGAGGGAGACTGTCGCGGAGAGTTCGACGCGGTCGATCCGCGGGATGGCGTCGTAGAGATCGGCGAGGTCGGCCGCGTTGCCAGTCTCCCTGATCTCGAAGAGGCAGGTGCCGACGAGCCACTCGACGAATCGATACTGCATCGAGCCCTCAACGAATGCGTCGTAGGGTTCGCCGTCGACGACGGCGGTCTCGGCGTCGAATTGCGTGTGACGCTCGAGCCGCAGGTTTCGTTCCAGGTCGCCCCGCGATCCCTCACCCTCGTGGGCCGATTCGAGCGTCGGCTGGCTCTTCGACGCGTACCGGACGAACACGTTCGTCTCCTGGAGCGCTCGTGTGGGCGAGATGGTCGTCCCGCCCTGGTCCGTTCTGCCGACCGACTGTGCCTCTCGGCCGCCAGTCCGTGCCGCGTCGGTCGCGCCACCAGACTTCCCGCCAGTTGCGTCCGGTTCCGACGCGGACTGGGCCCGTTCGAGGTCGCGTTCGAGCTCCTCGATGCGTGACTGTAATCGAGAGACTCGCTCCGTGAGGTCGTCGTTCTCGCTCGCCAGTTCGTCGCGTTCCCGAACGAGTTGTTTGCGTTTCTCCTCGAGTTCGGTCACACGCTGCGTGAGGTGGTCGATCTTGTCTTCGCGTTCGAGCATGTCGGACCGAAGCGCCTGTTCGGTCGAGGCGACGTCTGCGGGGCTCGGCCGGTCTCTCGCCGTCGACCGTTCGGTCTTCGACCGAGACCCGCCGTCCGCGGATCCGTGGCCGGCGGACGACTGCTCCCCCGAGGACTCGGGGTCGATCGACGGGATCTGTCGCGTCTCTCGCCAGCGCTCTTCTTCTTTGAACCGTTCGTCGGGCGCGTCGGATTCGGCCGACTCGTCCTGGCGTGCGTTCGCGCCGGACGTGCCGGCATCGGACGCTGTTGTCGTCAGATCCGACCGATCGGCGGTGGACGCGTCGGTCCCTGAAGTGGTGATCCCGTCGGACTGGGGTTCGTGGGTTTCGCCCGACGTCGTGATGCTGTCGTGTTCGTCCGTCGCGCCGCTCGACGACTGCGCGGTGTCCGCCGACGACGGTACTCCGTCGTCGGGAGTCTGCGACGACTCGGCCGAACCGTTCGAATCCTCCCTGTAGTTCACTTCCGTCTCTGAGTCGGTCCGATCGGCGGTCGGCGGACCGGACTGAGCCGTCGAATCACCGTGGCGATCTCCGTCCGTCTCGCTATCGGTAGCGCGGGAGCTGTTCTGGGCGGTGGACGAACCGTCCGGTCCCGCCGAGTGGGCCGCGGCCGTATCGCCCGCCGGAGTCGAGCCTGGACGGCCGTCGCTGCCCGCCGGGCCAGCGGCATCGGCCGAGCCCGCCGGATCGGGTCCGCCGGTCGAGGATTCGGTAGTCGACGAACCCGCGGCCGACGACGGGCCGTCGGGTGTATCGTCTGCTCCCTGTGACCCAAGCGTCGAGCCGGTCGCGGGTTCGTCCGCCTGGCTCTCGTCGGCGGTCTCGCGGCCGGGAACGTCAGACACGTCGACGTCGACGTCGACGACTTCGTAGATGCCGATCTCGTCGTCGGCGCGTTCGAACGCCACCTCCCCGGTCTCGAGGCGCTCGGCGTTGCCGATGTAGGCGGCCGACATGCGACGGCCCCCGTAGTAGACGAGGTAATAGTCGCCGCTCAACACCTGCTCGCTCAGTTCCACGTAGCCGGTGAACGATCCTTGCTGGAGTTTCCGATCGACCGCTGCGAGGGGCGTATCGTTGGTGTAGTAGCGTCCTCGTGGGTCGCCGCCCTGTTCGAGCATGGCCGAGAGCAGGGGAAGCACGGCGGCGGGGGCCTCGTAGATGGTTCCGGAGGTGCCAGCGACGGCGTCGATCGAGCCGTCGACGACGCCGACGATGCGACCGTTGAGCATGAACACCCAGACGCCGGCGGCGGTGACGGCTCCGGAGAACGCATCGTCGGCGAGCGTCGCGAGCGCGTCCTCTCCGCCCGAGAACGGCCGCGACTCCCATCGCTCGACGCGCTCTTTCGTGCGCGGGTCCATACCCACACAAACGGAAACCCGACTATAACCGTTTCGCCTAGCGTAGTGTCACGCGTTTCGATGGGTACGCGTCCCGTGTTTCGATAGGTACCACGCCGGTGCTCCGGCGATCGAGCGGCGGTCGAGGGCGATACTCGTCCCGACCGGCGCTGCGCCGACGCGTCGAGTCCACCACCTCGGTGGGTTCCAGCCGTCGACGGGCCTAAATCTTCGACTCGGCGTCTTCGGCGAGTTCCTGCATGCGTTTGCCGATACGGCCGGCACTCGAGAACTCGTCTTCGCTCATCGCGTTGGCCAGGGAGTTTCCGAGGACGAAGACGGCGTGCTTGTGCTCGCTCTTCGATTTGTGTGCGTCGTCCGGATCGACGTCGATCTGGTGGTAGGCGTCGAAGAGATCGTCTTTGACCTCCTCCCGCTCGGAGAAGTACTCCATGATGACGACCAGTTCCGCGTGCAGTTCGAGGAGCTCGTCCTTGTGCATACGGTCGCTACGAACGGTCTCCTGTTAAGCGTTGTGCGCCGAGGGAGGCGGACAGCGTCTCAGGGCCGACTGACGACAGTCTCTCGCGTTCGATACGCGATCGCGAGCACGACGACCCACCCACCGAGACACGATGCTGCGACGAATTCGGGGACGGCGAACCAGACCCCTGGCTCGGCGGCGAGCGTTCGAAGAAACGCGACCCAGCCGATCCAGGTGCCGACGGGAATCGCCGCCGAGAGTATCGAACTGGCGGCCAGCCGATTCTCGCCAGCCCGTAGCGCACCGAGGCCGTACAGGAGCGCGGCGATCGGGCCCGCACCGAACGTGAGCAGCGCGGCCGGTGCGTGCAGCGACGTCGAGAGGTAGTACTCGGTATGCTCGAGAAAGAAGACGCCGACACCGATCATGCCGACGAGCGACGCGCCGAGGGCGACGGCGCCGGCGCGCTGGAGTCCGTTTCGCGTCTCGATCCAGACCCGCCAGACGAAGGGGCCGCCGAGTGCTCCGGCGGCGATCAGTCCGCCGTTGAAGAGCGCGAACGTCGTCGTCCCCGGCCGACCCATGTCTGAGAGCGCTCGCCCGCGCCAGGTGAACGTCTCCGGAGGTGCCACGACCGTCGCGAGGACGATCGCACCTACCGCGACGGCCGGTGCCACGAGTCCACAGTTCGTCGCGATCCGTCGTCGATCGACCATACGAACCACTTCGGCCGCCCCTCCTTGAACTGACGGGCCGTTTCGCCCCTCTCGTCAGTCACCAGACGGATCCGTGGGCGACCGACACACCGCTCGAAGCGGTGCGATCGGTCGTGATGGAATCCCGTGGACGCCCCAGAGCGGCTCGGGTCAACGTCACCGACCGATGGGTGTGATCGAACCACGTCGATGAGTCGAGTCAGAATCGATCGAGGGCCGGGTCGAAACAGATAGCGATGGATCGACCGGGTGCCAGCACACGGATCACTCGGCCGTTTCGGCAGCCGTCCGGTGGCTCGCCGGGAACCAGGCCAGTTCGTGGTCGGCCGTGACGCGGACCCTGACGCGATCGCCGAGCTGGAGTCGATCGGCGTGGTTGTGCATGCACTCGATCGTCTCGCCGCCGTCGAGCTCGACCCGGTAGAGGACGGTCGGCCCGAGATAGCGCCGGTAGATCACCTCACCGTCGGTCTCCTCGCCGGTGGCCGGGTAGGCGGTCACGTCGTCTGGACGGACGAGGAGGTCGATCTCGGTGCCGTCGTAGGCCGCCGTGAGTCCGCCGACGTCCGCCCGGAGGACGCGACCCAGAGCCGTCTCGACGTGATCGCCCGTGACCGTCCCCGAGAGGAAACTCGCGTGGCCGAGAAAGCCGGCGACGAAGCGCGACGTCGGTTCCTGGAAGACCTCCTCCGGGACGCCGATCTGCTCTAGCTGACCGTCGTACATGACGGCGACGCGGTCCGATATCGAGAGCGCTTCCTCCTGGTCGTGCGTCACCGAGATGGCGGTCACACCGGTCTCCTTGATGATCCGGCGGACCTCCTCGCGCATCTCGACTCTGAGATCGACGTCCAGGTTCGAGAAGGGTTCGTCGAGCAAGAGGAGGTCCGGCTCCGGTGCGATCGATCGGGCGAGGGCGATCCGCTGTTGTTGGCCGCCCGAGAGTTCGCCGGGATAGGCGTCGGCCTGGTCGTCGAGCCCCACGAGTTCGAGCAACGTCGCGACGCGCTCGTCGCGCTCGTCGGCGGACCAGTCGGTCAGGCCGAACGCGACGTTCTCGGCGGCCGTCATGTGGGGGAAGAGCGCGAAGTCCTGGAACACGACGCCGACGCCACGGTCTTCGGGTGGGACGAACCGATCGTCGTCGGCCACGACGTCACCGTGAAGCCGGATCTCTCCGGTTTCGGGCGTCTCCAGGCCGGCGATGAGGCGGAGCGTCGTCGTCTTACCGCAGCCCGAGGGTCCGAGAAGCGTGAGAATCTCGCCGTCGTAGACGTCGAGCGTGTAGTCCTCGACGACGCACTCGGAGCCGTACCGGTGCTCGACTCCGTCGAGTGCCAGAACGGGTTCGTCGTGTACCGTGTCGGTCGTCGTGTCCGGCGCTCGCTCGTGAGTCTGGACGCTTTCGCCGAGGCTCTCTACGTGTTCGGGACTGACCGTTTCCCGGGCCACGGTATCCCGGCCACCTGGTACCGGCATTCGTCTATTTAGGCGGCCCTAAACCACTTATAGCTGCCGGTTGCGGTTCGGCTGGGTTAGAGTTCAACGCCGCCGGGAATGAGACTGCGCTGGCGGAGGAGGCTCCCTTCGTCGTCGTAGACGAGGAAGGTTTGCTTCTCGTAGGTGATCAGGTGGTCGCCGTCGATCCGGATGGTGACCTCGTAGCGTCCGTCCTCCTCGCTCGTCCGCTCGCCGTAGTGGCGGGCGGCCGTGATGAACGTGAGTACGTCGTCGGCGTCGACGTTGAGTTCGAGGACGAAGTCTCCGGTCAGGCGGTCGGTTACGCTGACGACGCCGTCGGTGTCGGCGTCGACGGGCCCCTGCAGGCGTAGCGCTACGTCCGTCTCGTCGGCCGCGAGCAACTCGCCGTCCGGACCCGTGAGGCGGTCACGCAAATCGGGGCCGTCTTCCGAACAGTCGATGGTGACCGACGGTCTGCGGGGTTCACCGTCCGTGTCGACCCAGTCGACGTCGTCGACGGAAAGCGTGAGGTGTTCGCGCCTCATTCGATATCACGATGTTGGTGCCCCGACGGTATGAACGTAACGCCCACGGACCCCGAAACGAATCCGACTACCTGCTGATCGGTCACACCATGCGACCGGTCACCGAACGTGACCGTCCGGCACCGCCCGACGCCGGGACCGGCCATCCGATTTAAGCCGACCCCGCTCCCATATCGTGGACAGTCACCCGAGACGGCCCCTAGCAACCGATGACGACATCCGACCCCCACCAGGACGCAGACGACGAGCAGGGAGCCGCTGCGGCCCGCGGCGTGCTGGGGGATCGTCTGGCCGCCGTCCGACGGTCGCTTTCGGCGTTCGGCGACGTACTCCGGGGTACCAGCCTCGACATCGACCCGTACGATCCGACGCGTCACGAACCACTCGTGGCGTTCGACGGCGTCGAGGGAACCGTCGAGCGCGAACGGTACTGGGTGAACGCGCCGTTTTCCTTCGTCGCGATTCTGGACGATCCAGATCGCAACGAAACCCGGTATCACGCGGTGGAGCCGTCGCTCTCGACGGACGAACGCGCGCTCCTCGACACCGTCCTCGAGGATATTCGTGATCCACTCATCTACCGAGATCACGACGATGTCGATCCCGAAACTCGCCTCCGGGACGCGCTCTGTGAACTGCTCGAACGATACGGCGTCGATGTCTCGGTCGAATCGTTCTACCGACTGTTCTACTACGCACACCGCGATTTCCTCGGCTACGGGAAGCTCGACCCGATCATGCACGATCCCCACGTCGAGGATATCTCCTGTGACGGGTACGACCTGCCGATCTTCGTCTACCACGATGCCTACACCGACGTCGAGACGACCGTCTCGTTCGGCCAGGCGTCGCTCGACCAGTTCGTCGTCCGACTGGCCCAGCGATCAGGTCGCCACATTTCGATCGGGGACCCGATGGTCGAGACGACGCTTCCCGATGGATCGCGGGGTGAACTCGCACTTGGCCAGGAAGTGACACCACGGGGCTCCGCGTTCACTATCCGAAAGTACGCCGACGAACCGTTCACGCCCGTCGACCTCATCGAGTATGGCACGTTCGACGTCGCCCAACTCGCGTACCTCTGGCTGGGGATCGAGCACAACAAGAGCCTGATCTTCGCCGGCGGGACGGCCTCCGGGAAGACGACGAGCATGAACGCCGTCTCCATGTTCATCCCACCACGCTCGAAGATCCTCACGATCGAGGACACCCAGGAACTGCAACTGTACCACGACAACTGGCTCTCGTCTGTCACCCGGGAACGCATCCACGAGGGGACCGACGTGACCATGTACGACCTCCTGCGTTCGGCACTTCGCCACCGTCCCGAGTACATCGCCGTCGGCGAGGTCCGCGGCGAGGAGGCTATCACCCTCTTCCAGGCGATGAACACCGGGCACACGACGTACTCGACGATGCACGCGGATTCCGTCCAGACGGTCATCAATCGCCTCGAGAACGAGCCGATCAACGTCCCCCGCTCGATGGTCCAGAGCCTCGATATCCTCGCCGTCCAGACGCTCACGCGGCTCCAGGACGGCGAACGCGTCAGGCGGAACGAGGTCATCGCCGAGATCGAGGGCATCGACCAGCGAACCGGCGAACTCGACTACTCGACGGCCTACACCTGGGACGGCGATACGGACACCTTCGCCGAGGCGGGGAGCTCCGTCCTAGAGGAGATTCGAACGCAACGCGGCTGGAGCGAGCGCGAACTGCGCGTCGAACGGCGCAACCGAGAGGCGTTCCTCGAGTACGTCCACGAACGTGGTCTCTCCGATTATCGTCGGTTCACCGCCCTCGTCAACGAGTACTACGCGGACAAAGCCGCCGTTCTCGATCGCATCGGTCGTGGTGACGCCGTCGACGAGAGCCCGGCCGGCCGTACCGAACGGAGCGGCGACGAGACCGACGAACCCGGTCGGGCCAACGAGACCGATCGTGACGCCGACGAACTCGACGAACCGCCCGACGGTCCGGCGCTGTCGGGTGATGGACTGACCGACGGCGGCGTCTCGTGGTCGACTGGCGATGCACCGGCCGACGACGCACGCGACGAACCGTCCTCCAGTCCGACACGCGGTGATTCGCTCACGGATCGACCGGAGTCGGATCGATGACGATCGCTCCGTTCCTCCCGCTCGCCGCGGTAGCGCTGGGGGTCCTTCCGTTCGTGCTGGCCCAGGTGTCCGAGCCGGCCGATCGGGTCCTGACGCGATTGTCGATGGTCGCGTTCGGCCAGTACGTCGACGAGTTCCGGAGCGAGCATCCCCGCCGACAGGCCGGGTTGCGAGCCGCCCACGCGACGGCCACCTACCGGGAGTACGGCGCCATGTCGTTCGTATACGCGATCGTCGCGGGGGTCGTCGGGAGCGTCTCCGGGGTTTACCTCCTGTGGGGCGTCCTCGTGGTACTCGGAATCGACGAGGCCACGCTCCGGGCCTCGGTACCGACGCTCCTCGAACCGGTCTCGGCCCTCGCGACGGTTCCCGACGCGTCGCCGGCGACGCTTCTCGCCCTCTTCGCCCTCGCCTCGATCACGCTCGGCGTCATCGTCGGCGGACTGACGTACTGGCTTCGCTGGTGGTACCCGGGCTACGTCGCCTCGCGTCGCGCACGGGCGATCGAAGCGTCCCTCCCGTCGACCGTGGCGTTTTGTTTCGCCCTCTCGCGCAGCGGAATGGAGTTCACAGAGGTGATCCGCATCGTCGCCCGCAACGGCGACGCCTACGGCCAGGCGGCCGCCGAGTTCGACGTCGCAGTCAGGAACATGGACGCCTTCGGCGCGGACGTCACCGCCTCGTTGCAGCTGATGGGTCGGCGCACCGCGAGCCCCCAGTTCCGCGAGTTCACGGAGAACCTGGTCAGCGTCCTCCAGAGCGGGCACAGCCTCTCGTCCTTTCTCGAACGGCAGTACCACGAGTTCCAGGAGGAAGCCGAATCACAGCAAGAGAGCATCCTGAGTCTCCTCGCGACGCTGGCGGAAGCCTACGTCACGGTGCTGGTCGCTGGCCCGCTCTTTCTCATCACGATCCTCGTCGTGATCGGCTTCTCGGTGGGCGATACGGCCGACTCACTCCGCGCGCTCATCTACGTCGTTCTGCCGTTCGGCAACCTCGCGTTTGTGGTCTACCTGAGCACCGTGACGGATTCGATCAATCCCGGCTCGTCGACGGAGCCGTCGGTCGACGGTCCAGCCAGTGCCGGCCGTTCGTCGGGATCCGGGATGACGGACGGTGGGACCGTCGCGACGGCCGAGGACACTCTCGACGAGGGCGTCCACGGCGAATCCGTCGAACCGACGGCGATTGGCCCCGACCGATCGCCGATCCGACACCGGCTGTCGCTCTATCGTCGGATCCGGCGATTCAGGACGTGGCTCGTGAGCCCCCTTCGGACGCTCGTCGAACGCCCGGATCGACTGCTCTGGATCACGATTCCGATCGCCGCGCTCGTCGTTGCTTCCCAGGTGCCCCGTGGGCTGGCGGCGGGCGTCACCGCGATCGAGGACGTGGCCGTGCTGGCCGCCCTGTTCGTGATGGGGACGTACGCGATCGTCTACGAGCGCCACCGGTACCGAATCGACGCGATCGAGCGGTCCGTACCGGACCTGCTGGATCGACTCTCAAGCGTGAACGAAGCCGGAATGTCGGTGATCGCCTCGATACGACGGGTTCGACAGTCAGACCTCGGCGTCCTGGACGACGAACTCGATCGCCTGTGGGCGGACGTCCGCTGGGGCGCCGATCTCCAGACGGCGCTCTGGCGCTTCGAGCGCCGTGTGCGGACGCGTGCCGTCTCGCGAATGGTGACGTTGCTGACCGAGGCGATGAACGCGAGCGGCGACCTCGCGACGGTGTTGCGCATCGCCTCGCGACAGGCACAAGCGGACCTTCGGCTCGACCGCGAGCGCAAGCAGGTGATGACCGAGTACATGGTCGTCGTCTACGTCTCGTTTCTCGTGTTCGTGTTCATCATCGCCGTCCTCTCCGCGTACCTCCTCCCGAGCCTTCCCACGGAGTCCGTGTCGTCGGCGACGGGCCAGCAGGTGGACGGGCCGCTCTCCGCGCTCGGGAGCACGGACACCGACGTCTACATGACGCTCTTCTACCACGCGACGGTAATCCAGGGCGCCACGTCCGGGTTCGTCGCCGGTCAACTCGCCTCGGGAGACCTCCGATCTGGGGCGAAGCACGCCACGGTGATGACGCTCGTCGGCTTCGTGCTCTTTACGCTCTTCCTCTGACTCACAGCCTCGAGTCCGGCTCGCCATCGACGGATCGAACGATTTTCCCCGAATGCACGCGGAGAGAGCAATCGCATGCCACACCGGCGCGACGTCCGCGACACGTACGAACGCATCGGGAGCCACTTCGCGACGACGCGCGAGTACGCCTGGCCCGAGGTCGACGACTTCGTCGCGGACGTGACGCGCGAACGGACGTTCGATCGCGGTCTCGATCTCGGGTGTGGCAACTGCCGCCACGCCGAGGTACTCGCCGGTCACGTCGACCGTGTCGTCGGGGTCGACGCGAGTCGCGCGTTGCTAGACGCCGGTCGTGAACGCGCGCGGACCAACGACTTTCTGGATACTCTGTCACCCGTCCAGGGCGACGCTGCGTCGCTGGCGCTCCGGACCGACGCGGTCGATCTGGCCGTCTACGTCGCGACGCTGCATCACCTGCCGACGCGAACCCTCCGCCGTCGCAGTCTCGACGAACTCGCACGCGTTCTCACGTCGGACGGCCGCGCCCTGGTGAGCGCCTGGAGCACCGCCCACGACCGGTTCGAGGACGCGTCGGCGTCCGACGAGAGCGGCTTCGATACATCGATCGAGTGGACGCTTCCTGGCGGCGAGACCGTCGATCGGTTCTACCACGTCTACGCGCCCGCAGCGTTCGAATCGGACCTCGCGGAGAGCGACCTCCAGCTCCGCGAGTGGGAGGTGTCGAGCGGCAACTGCTATGCCCGAGTCGCGGGCGCTCCGTGAACCGGCCTCGGGGCCGACGGCGTCCCGTCCAGTGTGCGACACCGTGACGGTCATCGCTCCCGTCGGTCGGCCGCCGGCCGTTCGGGAGGGACCGAGAGTCGAAGCGGCGCCGGCGTACCGACGCCCGCCCGCTCCCAGAAAAGAGAAGTCTCTTAACCGAGTACCGACAACCCGCTGGTGGAGCGCGGATGGTCTAGTGGCAGGACCTGAGCCTTCCAAGCTCATGGCCCGGGTTCAAATCCCGGTCCGCGCATTCGGCGACGAACGGACGTGCGGAGCGAATGGGTGACGGAGGGATTTGTGCCCTATCAGTCGCAGCGCGCGCAGCGAAGCGAGCACGAACGTCTGATTTCGGTTCAAATCCCGGTCCGCGCACTTTTCGAGAGCGTAGGGAGGAGAACGTGCTCGACAACGGGATTTGAATCAGACCAGTCGCAGCCCGGGACGTGAGCGGAGCGAACGACCCGGAACGTCTGGACGTGGTTCAAATCCCGGTCCGCGCATTCTGCGACGAACGGACGTGAGGAGCGAATGGGTGACGGAGGGATTTGTGCCCTATCAGTCGCAGCGCGCGCAGCGAAGCGAGCACGAACGTCTGATTTCGGTTCAAATCCCGGTCCGCGTACTTTTCGACGAGCGAAGGCGAGGAGAAAGTACTCGACAACGGGATTCGAATCAGACCAGTCGCAGCCCGGGACGTGAGCGGAGCGAACGACCCGGAACGTCTGGACGTGGTTCAAATCCCGGTCCGCGCACTTTTCGAGAGCGTAGGGAGGAGAACGTGCTCGATAACGGGATTTGAAGCACGCGAGTCGCAGCGCGAACGCAGTGAGCGACCATCTCACAGTCGGGTTCAAATCCCGGTCCGCGATGTCGACAATCTTCGGCCGGGAACGGGAAAACACATATAGGCTGCCTGCAAACCGTCTCCTCGATCACACGTCACCATGGCGGGCATTCAGTCCGATGGGTGGTTCGACGTCGGGGCGAGTGTCCGATCGCGCGTCCCCTCTGCAGTGACCGCTCGGCTCGGGATCGACATCCGGGCTATCGCGGCCTATCGCATCGGTCTCGGGCTGGTCGCGCTGTTCGACCTGCTCGTCTTTCGCGTTCCGGGGATCGGGACCTTCTACACGGATCGGGGTGTGCTCCCGCGGTCGACCCTCGCCGAGGTGTCACCGGCGCTCGTCCGCTGGTCACTCCACGCGGTGAGCGGCGCTGCGTGGGTCCAGGCGGTGTTGATGGGTATCACGGTGCTCGTGGCCGGCTGTGTCCTCGTCGGATACCGCTCGCGGATCGCGTCGGTCCTCCTGGCTTCACTCCTGATCTCGATGTACGCGCGGAACCCGTACCTGGTCAACGGCGGCGACACCGTGTTGATCTCGCTGCTGGCGCTCGCCGCGTTCCTCCCGCTCGACGGTCGATGGGCCGTGCGTCCTCGCGGCCCGCGACCGACCGATCGGTTCTCGGCTGGTTCGAACCGATACGTCTCGACGGCGACGGCCGTGTTGCTGGTCCACGTCGTCGTGATCTACGCGATCAACGCCGCACTCAAATTCCAGAGCGACGCCTGGATGCGCGGCGTCGCCGTCCGCCAGATCTTCGGACTGGCGGAGCTGGTCTACCTGCTCGGGCCAGCCCTCGCGGCGTCCCCCGGTGTACTCACGGTGATCAACTGGCTCTGGATCGGGACGCTTACGGCGTCGGTGGGGCTGATCGTCTTCACTGGACGCCTCCGAATCGCGATCGTCGGCGCGTACGTCGGTGCCCACCTCGGCATGGCGCTGACCATGCAACTCGGGGCCTTCCCGTTCGTGATGATCGTCGCGGTGTGTCCGTATCTGCCGTCTGGCGTCTGGGACCCCGTCGATCGGTTCGTCAGTGATCGAATCCAAAACACCGGACTCGGGACGATCACCGACCGGGAGGGAGGGACCCCCCGATCGCGGCGAGTACCGAGTCCCGACCTCCCACCCGCCGTTCACACGGGTGCCAGGGTGGCGACGGCCGCCGCGCTCGTCAGTTCGCTCGTCGTCGTCGGCGGCTGGCAACTCGTCGCGGCGGACGTCGTCGAGACGCCGGCGGTCGACGACGAGGGGCCACTCGCCAGTGCGAGCTGGGCGTTCTTCGCACCGAACCCGCAGTCGACCTCACACTGGTACGTCGCCTCCGCGACGACGTCGTCAGGGGCGACCGTCGATCTCGTGACCGGCGATCCGGCCACGTTCGATCGACCGGCCGACGCCATGGACCGGTACCCGTCCACGCTCTGGCGGCGGTACGGCTCGAAAGCCAGGGGAGCCGGAGACGCGGTCGCGGGCGCGGCGGTAGCGTACGCCTGCGATCGAGCGCCGTCAGACGTCGAGTCGGTGACGCTCTATCGCGTCGATCAATCCGTCGATGCGAACGGCCCCGTTGGAGCGCCGATACCCCACGAACTCGCTACCCGGTCCTGCCGGTGAGGTGGTCCCTAGAGATAGTCCGCTGTCGAGATCGTCTGGACCACGCGGTATCGAGGAGCGAGTTCGGTAAAAAATACTCGACGACGCGAGCGGGAACGTGACGGGCACCGCGATCGGCGTCGGTTGTGACCCCAGTCAGGCGTTGTTCATGCGCTGGCTGGCACGGTGGCCACAGCGCTGACACTCGGTCACGCGGTAGGGCTCACGGGAGAACGCCGCGTTTTCGGTCTTCGTGCTCTCGGTGCGCAGCTGGACGGAGACCTCGTGAAGGGTGTCGAGGTCGCACTCCTGACAGTACTCGGTGAGCCCGTCGAAGGCGTCGTCGGTGGTTGCCATGATGAATCTTTGGAAGCTAACCGTGTTATACCTTTCTATTGGAGAAATTCTGCGCGGGAAGAAGACATTTGTGGAAATTATCAATACAAATGTGGGCACGGATCCACGATTCTCACACTGGCATCCGTCGCCAGCGACCGATGGGTGACGTTTTCCCTCCGTGTACCGTCCGTCGGGCCGTGGAGTTCGAACTGCTCGGGTGGCCGGCCGACGGTCCGACCCTCAGACTCGATCACGAACGCTTCGCGTACGCCGGGAAGTTCGTCATGTCGTCGACGGGAAAGGCGGTCGTACGGGACGACGGTGAGGTGGTCGCGGCTGTCGCGTTCAACGCCGATCGAACCGACGCGGCCGTCTGCTGGCTCCGTTACGTCACCGTCAGACGGGATAGCCGGGCTTCGGGGATCGGTCCGCGACTCTGTGCGTACGTCCGGGACCGGGCCCTCGAACGCGAGTTCGACCGGCTCAAGATCGCCGTGAACAACCCCTACGCCTACGAGGCCCTCCATCGGGCCGGTTTCGGCTTTACCGGCGAAGAGACGGGGATCGCAGAGCTCGTTCTCACGCATCCGCTACCAGCCACGCCGGACGAGCGGTACCGTGACGGTCTCGAGCTGTTTCGAGCGCGCGATCTCACCGAGGAAGAGCGGTCGTTCGTTGCTACCCGCCTCGAGCGCGGCCGTCCCGAACCGTCGGTCGCCGAACGCTCGTAACCTGGCCGATTCGGGGTGCTGGACGATCGGCTCGTGCCCTCCCATCGCCCTCGTTCGGTGGGTCGCCTCGTTGTATCGTCCGTGCGGGCGTCGTCCGGGAGGCCAACGCTCAAATCCCGGCCGTTCGAAGGGACGGCCAATGGGAAACGCAGCACTTCGAGACATCGCGTCGATCGAGCCGATCGCGTTCGACGAACTCGGGGGATCGGTCGTCGCGGTCGACGCGCACAACTGGCTCTACCGGTACCTGACGACGACGGTGAAGTGGACGAACTCGGACGTCTACACGACGGCGGACGGGACGGAGGTCGCGAACCTCGTGGGCATGGTCCAGGGGCTCCCGAAGTTCTTCGAACACGACATCGTTCCGGTGATGGTATTCGACGGCGGTCCCTCCGAACTCAAAACTGACGAGATCGAATCTCGCCGCGAACAACGCGAGTCCTACGAGGAACAGCTCGAAATCGCTCGCGAGGAAGGCGACCAGGTCGCCATCGCACAGCTCGAGTCCTACACGCAGCGACTCACTCCGACGATCCAGGAGACGAGCCGCGAACTCCTCAGGTTGCTCGACGTTCCGGTGGTCGAGGCGCCGGCCGAAGGCGAAGCGCAGGCGGCGAATATCGTCCGGAACGGCGATGCCGACTACGTCGGATCGGAAGACTACGACGCGTTGCTCTTTGGCTCGCCTCGAACGCTACGCCAGCTCACCAGCAACGGTGACCCGGAACTGATGGACCTCCAGGCGACCCTCGACGATCACGACCTCACGCTCGAACAGCTGATCGACGTCGCGATCATGATCGGGACGGACTTCAACGGTGGCGTCGACGGGATCGGTCCGAAGACGGCGCTCTCGTTGATCGGTGAATACGGTGACCTCTGGAGCGCCCTGGAGGCCCGCGGTGATCACGTCGAGTACGGCGACCGAGTACGCCAGCTGTTTCGCGATCCGAACGTGACCGACGCCTACGAGTTCACGACCGACCTCGATCCGGACGTCGAGGCGGCCCGCGACTACGTCTGTGGGGAGTGGGACGTCGACGCCGACGAGGTCGCCCGTGGGTTCGAACGGATCGAAGACTCGCTTGTGCAGTCGGGGCTCGACCGTTGGACGTCGTAACACCCGAATTCGAGAGCCGTATTGCCCGAGGTCGAACGAATGGCGGTGATGCGGTATCCAGAACCGATCGGAACGCCCGCTCCGTGCGGCGTCGTCTCAGGCGGTGCCGAGGATGATGTCTGCGAGTTGCTGTCGGTCGAAGAGTTCATCCTCGGTGAACTCGTCGGCGAAGATCCGTTTGGCTGCCTGTTCGGTCTGGAAGAGATTGATGATCGGCCCCTGGTCGAGGTAGCCGCCCTGATAGACGTCCCCGTTTCGGACGGCCGTGAGTTTGCTGGCAACCGCGTGGTCTTCGAGATGTTCGACGATGGTTTTCTCGAAGGCTGCGCGGTCTTTCGTCTCTTGGCCGCGCACGAGGAGTACGTCCGGATCGGTATCGAGGAGCGCTTCGAAGCCGACTTCGAGGGTCGTATCTCCCGCGTAGTGGCCGATGTCGGTTCCCTCGAAGGCGTCCCGAAGGTTCAGGTCCCGCCACTGTTTCTTGCCGACGCCCCCGTCGTTGAGCCCGTATGGGTAGAACCGCTCGGGTGGTTCGTCGGCCGGATAGACGAGCGCAGCTTCGGGTGTATCCTTCGGCAGTCGGTCCTGAATGTCGGCGAGGAAGTCGTCGTGGAACGATTTGAACTGCCGAAAGCGATCCTCGCGCTGGAACACGCTGGCTATCTTCTCGAACGCTTCGTAGAGGGAGTAGTAGCGGTACTCGTGCCAGTCGTCGCTACGCCGTCGAATGAAGTTCCCAAAGAACGGACCGACGTTGGTCTCGATGTCGGCAACGTCCGCTCTGGACCAGCCGTACCACTGAATCATCTGCTTTGGCTCCATGAAGTGAACGTCGGCCTGCATCGCGTAGAAGAGCTCCTTGTCGACGCCGTTCTGATAGAGGGTTCGCACGTCGTCCGGATCGTACTCTACGCCTGGCAACTCCTCGTAGACGTGCGACGCGTAGCGGTACGGTAACTGGATTCCGAGCGTTTGGCCCACGTCGAGTGCTATTCCCATGTCCGCGTAGCTCGGCAATAGCGCGACCCAGTCTTCCGGCGGTTCGTCGAACGATACCGTCCCCATCGGTTCCATCGAGACGGTGTAGGAGCCGGTCGTTTCGTCCGGCTCGTCGCCGGCTTTGGTGAGACAGCCGCTGACGATTCCTGATGCGACACCCGTCGCCCCTGCAATGAACGTTCTTCGGCGCATGATATTTAGGTCAACCTAAACCTATAATACTCTGTTGAACGGCCGCCGATCACTGAGGGAGAGGCGGAGCGAACCATCGATTGGGACGCGTCGAGCCAGGCGGCGACAGTCACGCTCACGAGCACGACTGCCGCGGTCGCGTAGAAGACGAGCCCGATCGTGGCGTAATCGTGGATGAGGCCGGCAAGTAACGGCGCGAGGACGGCGCCAGGTTTCCAGAGCAAACTCCGAAGCGACAGCGAGGTGAGGGCTCGGGACGCTGTTCCAATCTCGGTGAAGAGCGCGACGCTTGCCGGGACGCGACACGCGTCGGCGACACCGAATACGAGCGCACAGGCGATCAGTGGGTAGAACGACGTCGTTAACGGAACGATCGCCGCTGCAGCGACGTACAAGAGCGCGGCGACACCGAGTAGCGGTCGGCGCCCGACGGTGTCTGCGAGCGTCCCGGTATACCCCTGGCAGAGCGCCCGGACGATCCGAGGGGCCGTCAGTACGACACCGACCTAGGGGCCCGACAACGAGACGGCCAGATAGGCGTAGATCGGGAGGTAGACTCTGACGGCGCTTTTTGCGAACCCGGTCCCGACCCGGTATGCTGCAAGGCCGCGCATTGCGGGCTGCTCGACGAGCTGTCGGTACCCGTTCATCCCGTCACCGGCATCGAGCCCGTCGATACCGAGGTCGGTACCGCGTAGTACCCACGCGCTCCCGAGGCTCCCGGAGGCAGCGGGTGCCTGCTTTCACGATCCAGACGGACGCACACCGACGGGCGCGGTCACGTTCGCGCGAAACATCTCGCTGCATTGCTCCGCTGGAACCCTCTCGACTTCGTCGACGACGGCGAACTACCGATGAGAGCGGCGGCCCTGCTTGCTCACGGACCGCTCACCGATCGGCCACTGCTCGATTCACTGGTCCCCGAGGGCGGTGCGGACGCAGCGGCAGCGTTCCTTCGGCGATACGCCGAGGCGATCGTTCCCGACGCACTTCGGCTACTCGTCGCGTATGGCGTCGGGCTCGAGGCCCACCTGCAAAACTGCGTCGTCGTCTTCGACGAGTGGAAACCGAAGCGAGTACTCGTCCGCGATTACGGCGGGCTCCGCCTGTGTACGGACCGTCTCGCCGAACACGGATGCGAGTTCGAACCGTACCCTGGCTCGGTCACGGTCGACGAGGGGGTGGAGCCGGCGTACGACAAGCTGACGTACGCACTGTTTCAGAACCATCTCGCGGAGCTCGTTCGGGTTCTCGTTCGCTACCGGTCGATCGACGAATCCCGGTGCTGGGCACTTCTCTCCGAGATCGTCGCCGACACATTGGCGGAGTTGCGACAGGACGGGATCCCCGACGAGTGGGTCGCCGACGCCGAAACCGTCCTGTACGACGCCACGTGGAACTACAAGTGCCTGACGACGATGCGACTCACCGACCGGTCCCACCACTATGCCTTGGAGTCCGTTCCGAATCCGTTGTGTCCACCGGAGCGATAACGCAGTCCATCACAACGGTCGGTACGATCGGCTCGGGATATCGACAGTCACGTGTCGTTCGAACCACCGACGTCCGCTCCCAGTTCCGTCCGGAGGAGCGAGAGTGCCCGTCGTCGTTCGCCGAGTTTCGCCAGGTACGTCGCTCCGACCGTCGCCTTCGCCGCTCTCGCTGAGGTTCCGGTTAGCACCTGCGATCCGATCCACGCGACCGCGTCGTCGCCGACGCTGACGACCCAGCCCGGCGAGGCGAATCGAAATCTCCGTAGTGCGGGTTCTGCGGCCGCCCGCCCCATCAGGTCTCGTTCCACGAGGGTTGCAACGTTCGCTGCAGCGACCCGTGCCTCGCGGCGGGCCGACTGCGCGCTCGCGGGGACGGTCGCTCCGTTCGCGTCCGTCACGGTCACGGCGTCGCCACACCCGAAGGCGTGTGCGTCGAGTCGCAAGTCGGGACCGACGGGTGTGCGGTCGCCGTCGAGTGCGTCGGGGCCGCGGATACCGCCCGTCCAGACGAGTTGATCGAACCGAACGGCGTCGTCTCCCGAGACCGTCACCGACGCCTCGTCAGTTCCTGAGACCCGAAGCGACGCCTCGTCGGCTCCCGTCACCCTCGTTCCCGTCACGACGTCGACGCCGGCGTCGGTGAGGGCGCGTTCGATGGCGTCTCCGAAGGGTTCGGGGAACCCCGGAGCGACGCGATCGCGCTGTTCGAGGAGGGTGACGGCCACCCGATCGTCCACACCCCGTTCCGCCGCGAGGGCTGTGAGTTCACCGGCGACCTGAACTCCGGACAGTCCGGCACCGCAGACGACGACGCGGACGGCTCCCGTCGTCGAATCGATCGTCTCGAGAACGTCCCGCCGGATGACGAACGCGTGGGAGAATCGTTTCAGCGGCGTCGCCCGTTCGCGGACGTCGTCGAGGCCGTGAAACGCCGTCTCCGTCCCCAGACAGATCACGCAGTAGTCGTACTCGAGCGACCCCCTCGAGAGGTGGACGACCCGTTGCTCGCGGTCGACCCGTTCGACCGTCGAGACGCGAACCCGCGCTCGATCCAACACCGATGGCAGCGACACCGCGATGTCGTTCGCGACCGTGGGTCGGCGGATCACCCGGTGGAGCTCGTGTCGGACGATATGGTCGGGCGAGTCCGCGACGATCGTCACCTCACACGCAGTCGGCAGGAGGTGTTCGAGCCGTCTGGCGACCGCGAGGCCGGCGTATCCCGCACCGAGGACCGCGACGTGCATACGTCGACGGACGGTCCCCACGACAATAGCGTTAGCCGCGTTCACGCTGCGGGGGCGTCCATCAGTTCGAGGTGGTTCCCGCGGGCGTCCGCGGCGCCACCGAAACCGTACGAACCGATGTCGGTCATCCGATCCGACACGAGGATATAAGCGCTCGATCGTGGTGGACCGGTCCATGGAACCCGCGGCCGAGCGACGGTGTCACCTGTTGATCCTGGTCTCGCTCGTCTTACTGACGATCGGGATCGGCTACTGCGTGGTCTTCGAGACGTGCCTGGCCGACTTCCTCGTCGTGATTGCCGGCCTCGTGGTCGGGTGGATCGCGATTCTCTACTGCCTCGCGAACGCTCAGTGGCGGTGAGTGCGACGGGGTGATGCTGGTTCGGAACCGGGGGACACGGCGGTGCTCGTACCTGTCGCCGATCGGTCTCGACGCCGTTCCGTCCGGTCTCGGTGCCTGTCGGTGTGTTCCGATCAGCCCCCGTCGGTGTGTTCGAGGGTCGTCCGTCCGTCGTCTCGGCCGTCGTTCGTTTCGTCGTCCGTGTCCGGGTCTCCGGTGGAGTCGTCGTTCGCGCCGGTCTCGTTGGCGAGGTCGCACTCGTCGGATGCCCCGGGATCGGTCCGGACAGACGACTCGGTGTCCTCGCAGGCCGTCTGTTCGCGATGGGCGAGTTCGAACAGCTCTCTGGCCTCCTCGTCGGTCACCTCGACGATCTCGACCGGGTGCGAATCGAGTCCGACGCGGCGACACGCTTCGATCCGCTTGTGCCCGTTTAGCAACTCGTAGGACGCTCGATCGGGGTCGTCGATCGGACGAACGACGGGATATCCGCCGGTGAACCGGTCACGATAGGCGGCTCGCATGTCCCGGTCCGACGCCTCGAAGTCGAAGTCGTGATCGGGGGACGCTTCGATCTCTTCGACCGGGACGAGTTCGATGACCTTCGACGGCGAGAGAACCTCGATCGTCTCCACGACGCGGATGTAGACCGACCCGATCGCACGAGCCTCCTCGCCGGTGACGTCGGTCGCGTCGTGGAGTACCACGCTCGATCGCTTGTGGTGGATCCGATCGACCCACCCCTCGTAGACGCGGTTCGTCCCGTGGACGCGGACGTACTTCCCGCGAAAACTCCAGTCGAGCGTATTGTTGAAGGGGTTCATTGGTATTAGCGGGGACGTTCTGTGAATCATCGTTCGTGGTACTGGATCTTATGGCTGCCGATACCGACAACGGGCTGATTGGTTCGACGGAGGCGGCTGCCGGGGAGCCCAACCGACGGACATCACTCGAGGGATGGAATCACGACAGGATTCACGAACGGCCATCGGTGCTTCCGTTCCGGAGGCGGTGGCCTGGCGCGCGGTCGCGGAGCGATCCGCGCGCCAACGGGGAACGGCTGGTGTCAATTGGAATTGTACCGCGAGCGACTGAAGGGAGCGAGCGGGCCGACGACCGACCGAGAAGCCGCGCGAAGCGCGGCTGGCGGGGAGGGAGGAGTTCTTTTCATCGAAGCTGAGCGGGATCGAAGATCTCACGATGTCCAAAAGAGCGCTCGCGCTCTTTTGAAGATTTTGCCGAGGGCCGACGCAGTCGGCCCGTGGTTCGAAAGGCGCTTCGCGCCTTTCGTCATCAAGCGAGACCGAAGGTCTCGCGGACCTCGCGAATCTCCGATTCGCTCAGTCACGAGAGAGCTTCGCTCTCTCGAACGACAGCGCAAAAGTTCGGTTCTAGAACAGGTGGTCGTCTTCGTCTTCTAAGAGCGTGGCGGGGCCGCCGACGCTCCAGGTGGTCGTCGAGACGCCGGTGTCTGAGACGGCCTCTTCGACGCGATCGACGTGTTCCTCGGTGGTGTTGACGTAGACACTCGCGCCGGTGTCGGTCGAGAAGTAGACGGGGATGTCCTCCTCGGTGCGGAGTTCGCGGACTTTGTTGAAGACGGCGAGGGTGGCGGGTTGCCAGTAGACCCAGCCCTCGGGACCGGTCATGGTGGTGGCGGCGAGGCTAAGCGAGTCCTTCTCGGCGAGTTCGAACGTGCGCTCGAAGTCGTCCTCGCGGAGGGCGGCCTTCATCTCGGCGAGCTGGTCCTGGACGTGGGCGCGGCGCGCGTCGAACATGTGACTGTCGGCTGCCTCTTTGTGGGCGTCGTCGGTGTCCTTGTGGTACGGGACGAGTGCGACGACGGTGCGAAGGTCCTCGTGCAAGGAGGTCTGGAGCCGGCGAGCGTAGCAGTCCTCGTCGGTGAGTCCCTGTGTGAGGATGGAGAAGGCGCCGGTGACCGAGCGGGCGGCCGAGGAGGAGCCGACGCGGGCGATGGTCGAAATTTCGGCGCGGGAGGCGTCGAGTTCGGCCGCCTCGGCGAGCGCCATCGCGGCGGCGGCGAAGCCCGAGGACGAGGAGCCGAGGCCGACGTTCGAGGGAAAGCTGTTCTCGGACTCGATCCGACAGGGATAGACCGTGTGGGCGGCGTCGGACATGCCGCGGGCCTTCTCGACTACTCGTTCGAGACGGTCGAAGCCGGCGCCTTCGAGTTCCTCGCCGTCGACGACGTAGGTGTCGTCGTCGTAGTCCATCGAGAACTCGACGGTCGTGCGCGTGTGGCTCGGCGCGGTACAGACGCTGATGCTGTCGTGGTAGGGATAGCGCTCCAGGTCGTCTCGGAGCCCGTGATACTTGACGAGTCCCTGGATGGGATGCGCCATTGCCGTCGCTTTCATACCGTGACAGGAGGGTGACGGTCGCATAAAGGTCACGGCTCGACCCACACGTCTGGGACCGGCGCTGTCACTGTGCGATCCGGTTGCGACTGAACCCTCGTCGGTGTGAGTCTGCGCGGCGAGGGTCCCGTCGCGGACTACGAGGCGTCGGTCGGTTGGCGTTCGTCCTCGTAGGACTTGCGCCACTGGATCATGTCCACGGCGTGCCACTCGAGGGTGTCGATGTCGTCTTCCAGCGCCTCGACTGCCGCCTGGAACTCCGCTTCGAGCGCGTCGAGGCGCGACTCGAGTGTCGACTCGACGCGTTCGAGTTCGTCCCGCGTTTCGGACTGGAGGATCGTGGCCGCCTCCTCGAGCGTCTCCGCGACGTCGTCGATCTCGGTCTCGAGAGCCGCGGCTCGGTCGTCGATCCCGGTCTCGAGGTCGTCGACGCGGGATTCGAGCCGCTCGATCCGTGCGACTTTCGACGCGAGCGCCGAAGTGCGCGTATCGAGTATCCGCTCTACGTGATCGATCCGACCCGCCAGGTCGGAACTGGTCGCCGACTCGGCGGGTTCGTCGGCCGCCTCCGTGGTCTCCCCGGCGCCGCTTCGCTCTCGAACCGTCCCCAGGTCGGCGCGGAGTTGGTCGATCGACTCCTCCACGGTTTCCTGCCGTCGCTCGAGCGTGGCCACGCGCTCGTCGCTCACCTCGACGGTATCGCCATCACCGTCCGATCCGATCCCTTCCGCAGTGGTTTCGAGTTCGGACACTGTCGCTTCGAGGGTCCGGAGGTCGTCGGCCACGGACTCGAGATCGCGTCGCAGATCGCTCGGCGTCTCCCCGTGCTCGACGTCGGCCTGGTCGAGAGCCCGCTCGAGCCGTTCGACCGACGACTCGAGGGACTCGACGCGCCGAGTTACGTCCGCTGGTGCGCCCTGGGAGGTGCCGTCGCTCGCGGCCGGATCCTGACCGAGCGCGCGGGTGAGCGCCTGGGTTCGGGCGCCGCCCTGATCCGCCCTGAGTGATTCGAGCAGCTCGTCGAGGAGATCTGCGGTGCCATCGGATCCGTCGTCACGGCGATCCTGCCGTCCGTTTGTCACTGTCATTGCGTTCTCACCACTGTCGGTGTCGTGACGATCGCGGTTGCGTGCGATCGCCTGTATCCGCCCGTCTCTCGCTCGACGCGGACGACCGGTCGTCGCGTCGGTGCGGACGGCCCCACTGTGTCGTTGCTGGCACAGTGTACTCGAATACAATAAGCGTGTGTGTCAGTTCGAACAATTTATTTAGATTTTGATTGTACAATACTCCGGTATCGGTATCGAACACGCCGTCTGGCGAAACCGAGTGCGGTCTGGGCAACCGAATTCCTCAAATGGCTGCTGTCGAAAGGGTGCGTCGATGGGTGACCCGCACACGGATCCGGCCGAACAGGCGGAGACGGTGATCGAGCGCCTGGAGACGGAGTATCCCGATTCGACGATCTCGCTTCGGTACTCGAACAGGCTCGAGTTGCTGATCGCGGTGATCCTCTCGGCGCAGTGTACGGACGCGCGCGTCAACGCCGAGACGGAGCACCTCTTCGAGACCTACCGGTCGGCTCACGACTACGCGAACGCCCCGCAGGAGGAACTCGCCGAGGCCCTCTCTTCGATCAACTTCTACAACAACAAGGCGTCGTACATCCGTGAGGCCTGCGAGATCATCGTCGAGGAACACGACGGCGAGGTGCCCGACACGATGGACGACCTGACCGACTTGCCGGGCGTCGGGCGCAAGACGGCGAACGTCGTCCTCCAGCACGGCCACGACGTCGTGGAGGGAATCGTCGTCGACACGCACGTCCAGCGGTTGACCCGCAGACTGGGGATCACGACAGAAGAGCGTCCGGAGGCGATCGAACAGGACCTGCTCGACATCGTCCCCGAAGGCTACTGGGTACAGTTCACACACTTGCTCATCGATCACGGGCGCGCTGTGTGTACGGCGCGCAACCCGGACTGCAGCGCGTGCGTGCTGGCCGACGTTTGCCCGTCGGAGAAGGGCGACGGCGAGATCGACCTCGCGTCGGGTGATCGGTGGGACTGACCCGGTCGGCCGTCCGGGGGGGTACGATCGGGAAGTGTGTCAAAAGCACTCACTGTCGGTCGCTTCGAGTACCCTACGCAAAACGGCGCTTCGCCCGCTCTCGCCGATGGCCCCGCACGCCCAGGCCCACGTCCGTTTCACGCGACGGCAGTAGCCCGCGCCGGTGAGTCACATGGTCGACGAGACGTACGAACACGGTCTCGACGAGCCCCCGGTCGAAGCTGATTCGGACGAGGATATCCCTGACGAGAACGACGAACTACGGGCCGAACAGTCGGAAGCGAGGGAGCGCCGGTGCGACGAACGATGCCGGCAGAACGTCGAGAACGCGCCGAAGGACCGAGAGACCGACGCGCTCGAACGGGGGAACACCGAGTACCATCGGGACGAGGCGCCCGAGAACGGATGAGCGGCGCCCTTCCAGCGCGAGTGCCCGGTTTCGTTTCACCTCGGCCGTAGTCAGTGGACGCTCCGTCGAGCGTGTGTTCTGGACCGGCAGCGCCGTCGGCCGTCGATCCGATTCGACCGTTCGTCACCGAATCGACACGCTCGTGGCGGGAACTGAAGCTTTTTCACGCCGGTCTGTGACCGGAGGGGTATGCAGGAGACGCTTGCCGAGTGGCGCCCGGCTATCGACGACGCTATCGCGGAAATCTTACCGCGGCGGGTCGATTCGGCCTACCTCGAGTCGTTCTTCGGCGAGCCGACGTTCGAGTACGATCCCGAGGGGATCCAGCGCGCGCTCGCCGATCCGATCTGGGACCTCCTCGACCGCGGGGGAAAACGGTGGCGAGCCGTCCTCTTTCTGGTGTTCGTCGAAGCCTTCGGCGAGGATCCCGAGGACTACCTCCCGTACGCGACGATCCCCGAGATCCTCCACAACGGGACGATCATCGTCGACGACGTCGAGGACGAAGCGGAGACGCGTCGGAGCGAGCCGGCATTGCACCACCGCTTCGGGCAGGACGTCGCGCTCAACGCGGGGAACGCGATGTACTTCATCCCGTTGAAGATCATCACCAACAACCCCGCCGACCTTCCGCCGGACCGCCGGCTGTCGGCCTACGAGATGCTCATGTACGAGCTCAACCGCACGCACCTCGGCCAGGGGATGGACATCTGCTGGCACAACGAGCGCGAGGTTCGGGCTACCCGGGAGCAGTACCTGGAGATGTGCGCGTGCAAGACGGGCTGTCTCGGCCGCATCGTCGCCCGCCTGGCGGCCATCGTCACGGGTCAATCGGAAACCGTCGAGCGCCACGCCGCCGCCTACGCGGAGACGGTCGCCGTCGCCTTCCAGATCGGCGACGACGTCCTGGACGTCGAAAACTCGCTGGGTCGCGCCGGCGACTTCGGCAAGGCCTTCGGGAACGATATCCGGGAGGGAAAGAAGACGCTCCTCGTCCTCCACGCGATCGAGGAGAGCGATCCTGCGGACGCAGAGCGACTCGCCGACATCGTCGCCGCCGAGGAGAACACCGACGACGAGATCGCCGACGCGCTGCGGATCATCGAGGAATCGGGTGGCATCGAGTACGCGAGGGAACGGGCGCGAGAACTGTCAGACGAAGCACTCGCTCACGTCGATGCGCTGGACATCGATTCGCACGCGGCCGAGCAGTTGCGCTCCTTCGCGGAGTTCGTCGTCGATCGGGACGTATGAGAAATCTATGACGTTCGTCGTGTGACCTGCTACCCCGTGACGAGTGAATGGATTGCCGATTCGCCGGAACTCGATCGGAGTTCACCGTTGGACCCTCTCGCGTTCGCTGGTGCGATTCTCGACTGTCCTGTCCCACTCTCTTTTCGTCGGGTACTACGAATACGATTCGTGGTACACCCCTTCAGAAGGACACGCTCCGAACGATAGAACCTACAGCGTGTGGGATGGTGGGGTCGGGACGGTATCGCTCGCGCTCGGATACTGGTCCCTCGATCGACTGTGGACGGACGGTCTCGTTCTGTGCACGACTGCGATCGGTGCCGACGCGATCGGCGTTCCGTCTCTCCGATCGGGACGTTGAAATATTTCAACACCGTCAACACTCGCAATGAGTGTCGACGACCTCGACGTGAGTGACGAGACCGCCGACCTGTACACCGTCGTCTACGCGGCGACGAAAGACGCGATCACGGACGCGATATACGACGTGTTGCTGCTCGCGATAGGGTTCGTCTTCCTCGGCGCGGGGGCCCGGGCGTTTCTCGCCGTCGGGTTCGACGCCACGAACGCGGTCCCGAATGCCCTCGGAGGCCTCGTCGCCGTCCTCGTCGGCGGCGTACTGGTTGCGGCGGCGTTCGACGTCTTGCCACGGCGGCCGAACGCAGGAACTGTGCGCCGGTGAATACGTCGCTGACGGTGCTGTAGACTAGTCCTCGGTCACCTGCGCCTGGATGTCTTCGACGACCTCGGGATTGCGCAGGGTCGAGGTGTCGCCGAGTTCCGCGCCGGAGGCGATGTCTTCTAAGAGTCGACGCATGATCTTTCCAGAGCGGGTCTTGGGGAGTTCGGGCGTGAAGATCACTTCCTCGGGCCTGGCGATCGGGCCGATGGCGTCCTCGACGCCCTCGATCACGCGCTCGCGCATCGACTCGGTCGGGTCCTGTCCGTCTTCGAGGATGACGTAGGTGTAGACGGCCTCGCCCTTCACGTCGTGCGTCCCGCCGACGACGGCGGCCTCGGCGACGCCGCTCACGCCGACGATGGCGCTCTCGATCTCCATCGTACCCAGCCGGTGGCCGGAGACGTTGATCACGTCGTCGACCCGGCCGAGGACCGTGATGTAGCCGTCCTCGTCGAGTTTGGCGCCGTCTTCGGGGAAGTAGACCCACTCGTCAGCGTCGGGATCGGAGTATTCGCGCCAGTACTCGTCGAGGAACCGCTCGTCGTTCCGGTAGAGCGTTCGGAGCATGCCCGGCCAGGGTTTCTGGACGGTGAGGTAGCCCGCTTCGCCGGCCTCGACCGGTTCGCCCCCGGTGTCGACGACAGTCGCGTCGACGCCTGGAAGTGGCGGTCCAGCCGAGCCGGGTTTCATGGTGTCGACGCCGGGGAGCGTCGTGACCATCATGCCGCCGGTTTCGGTCTGCCACCACGTGTCGACGATTGGGCAGGACTCTCCGCCGATGTGTTTGTAGTACCACTTCCAGGCGCGCGGGTTGATCGGCTCGCCGACGGTGCCGAGCAGCCGGAGCGAGGAGAGGTCGTAGCGCTCGGGATACTCGGTTCCCCACTTCATGAACGAGCGGATTGCGGTCGGGGCGGTGTAGAAGATGTCGACGCGATTTTTCTCGATCAGTTCCCACAGCCGGTCGCGCTCGGGGTAGTCGGGCGTCCCCTCGTACATCATCGTGGTCGTTCCCAGGGCGAGTGGGCCGTAGACGATGTAGGAGTGGCCGGTGATCCAGCCGATGTCCGCGGCGCACCAGTAGGTGTCCTCGGGCTCGACGTCGAGAACGGCCCGACTCGTCCAGGCGGTGTAGGCCAGGTAGCCCCCTGTCGTGTGCTTGACGCCCTTGGGTTCTCCGGTGGTGCCCGAGGTGTACATCAGGAAGAGCATGTCCTCGGCGTCGCGCGAGACCGGTTCGACGGTGGTGCCCTCGTGTTCGTCGACGAGGTCGCCGTAGTCGTGGGCGTGCTGACCGAGGAAGTGGTTGAGTTCGTCGCCGAGTCGGTCGACGACGACCGTCTCGACGTCGCCCTCGACGCCGCGGAGGCCCTTGTCGGCCTTCTCTTTGTGGTTCAGTGCGTCGCCGCGGCGGTAGTAGCCGTCGCAGGTGACGAGGTACTCGCTCTCGGCAGCGGTCATCCGCGTCGCCAGCGCGTCCGCGGAGAAGCCCGCGAAGACGACCGAGTGGGGCGCACCGATGCGCGCACACGCCAGCATGGCGATCGGCAACTCGGGGATCATCGGCAGATAGAGCGTGACGACGTCGTCTTCCTCGACGCCCAGCTCCCGGAGGCTCGCGGCGAACGCCTCGACCTCGTTCAGGAGGTCGCCGTAGGTGTACGTACGCGTCTCGCCGAGTTCGCCCTCCCACTTGATCGCCGCCTGGTTCTTCCGGCCGTCTTCGACGTGGCGATCGAGGCAGTTCGCCGACGCGTTGAGTCGTCCGCCGGTGAACCACTCGTAGAAGGGCGCGTCACTCTCGTCGAGTACGTCCTCGTAGGGCTCGTCCCAGGTCAGGAGGTCCGCCGCCTCCGTCCAGCACTCCGGCCACTCCTCGTCGAAGCGTTCGCGGATCCCCTCGTCGTGGACGTTGGCCTGCTCGACGAACGATGCCGGGGGCTCGAAGGACTCCTGTTCCTCGAGTCTGGCCTCGAGTTCGACCTCCGCTTGGTCACTCATGGTCACGTAACACGTCACCAACGGACCGGATAAACATTCTCCCTCCGATCGAATTCCGGTCCGCGTCGATGTCGCCACGTCGGTGTCTGTTGGCACGCCGATGGCCCATCGTAGCTCTCTGCAGGACCGTCTGCCCGACTCGCCAGCCGATGTGGTCCTGGACGGTTCAGTCGCTCGAAGTGGTGCCGTCTGTTTACCTGGTGGAAGTGTCCTGATCGGCTCGTCGTTCGACGGCGTCCTGTCGGTTCAGCCGATCGGCGTATCCCCGGAGGTATCTGCGCTCGACACTGGCTATAGGGTCCTACCGATCGAAGGATCACCGTGACGTACGACGTGAACGAATCCCGGACTGGCCGCACCGAGGAGTACGGGTGGCGGGATCCGACTCCCATCCTCAGAGACGCCGCTCGGAGGCGGTCGCCGGGACGTGCGCTCGACGTCGCGACAGGTCGAGGTCGCAACGCGATCTTCCTCGCCAGGCGGGGCTGGACGGTCGACGCGATCGACATCTCCCGGGCCATGCTGGATCCCGCCCGGCGTCGTGCGGACGACCGCGGCGTCTCGGTTAACTGGATCCTCGCCGACGTCGACGACTACTGTTTTCGACCGTCGGCGTACGACCTGGTGACGATCAGTTTCTTCGACACCCGTCAGCGACTGGAGGCGATCCGGAATGCGCTCGCTCCCGGCGGGGTTCTCTGTTACGAGCACCACCTGGTCACGCGTGACGCGAGGGCTGGTCCGGGGGCTCGGTATCGCTTCCAACCCGGGGAGTTGCGCACGGCGGTGGACGACCTGGTCGTCGACCACTACGACGAGGATCTCGCCGATCGGCGCGTCGAACTGATCGCACACGTCCCCTCGGAGTGATTCGTCTGGACGCCGCTACCCGCGTGACCGATCCTCTCGTCCGAACGCGAACGATTTACCCGCTCCCACGAATATGGTCCCGTAATGGCTCGCCTCGAACGCGTCCGCGTCTACCCGGTGAAAGCCCTGGACGGGATCGACGTCGAGTCGTCACGAGTGACTCCCGGCGGGACACTCGAGGCGGACCGGGAGTTCGCGTTGTACGATACCGATGGCGCGGTCGTAAACGGGAAACGGACGCCCGCCGTCCACGACCTCCGGACGGCCTTCGACCCCGACACGTACGAACTCACGGTCGAGTGTCCGGACGGACGGGGAGAGACGGTCGACCTCGACGACGCGGTCGGTCGTCGCGACGCCGCGGCGTGGTTCGGCGCGTACTTCGACCGCGAGATCTCGATAGAACGGGACGCCGAGACCGGCTACGTCGACCGACGCTCGAGCGGTCCGTCCGTCCTCGCGACGGCCACGATCGAGACTGTCGCCGACTGGTTCGACGAACTCACCGTCGAGAGCGTCCGGCGACGAATGCGTGCCAATATCGAGATCGCTGGCGTCGAACCCTTCTGGGAGGATCGATTCGTCGGCGACGACGCACCGACGTTCGAAATCGGCGGCGTCACGTTCGAGGGCGTCGAACCCTGTGGCCGGTGCGTCGTTCCACAGCGCGATCCGGACACCGGTGAGGAGACGCCGGACTTTCGCGAGCGATTCGTCCGAAAGCGCCGGGAGACGGTCCCCGACTGGGTCGACGAGACCGCGTTCGACCACTTCTATTCGCTGATGACGATCACGCGCGTTCCCGAGTCGGACCGTGGTGAGCCACTCCACGTCGGCGACGAGGTCGTGATCGTCGAGTAGGCGCGTTCGGTTTCGTGGCCGTCCAACGAGCGTTCAGGCCAGGCCGATCTGTTCGGTGTAGGAGCCGTGGACGTCCTCGAAGATCTGCATGATCTCGCCCATCGTCGCGTAGGCTTTCACGGCGTCGACGATGTACGGCAGCGTGTTCTCGCCGCGGTCGACGGCGTCGCAAAGTTCGTCGAGCGTCTCCTCGACGGCGTCGTCGTCGCGTTCGTCTTTGACCTCGGCGAGGCGGCCGAGCTGGCGCTCCGAGGTGGCCGCTTCGTCGACGTGGAGGAGATCGGGACTGGTGTCCTCTTCGAGGGTGTACTCGTTGACACCGACCACGACCTCCTCGCCGCGTTCGACGCGTTCCTGGTACTCGTATGAGGATTCCTGGATCTCTCGGAGGAAGTAGCCGTCGTCGATGCCCCGAAGGATGCCGTCGCGAACCGACCCGTCGCCGAGGTCTTTGATCTCCTCGATGTAGGCCATCGCGTCTTCCTCGACCTCGTTCGTGAGGCTCTCGACGGCGAAGGAGCCGCCGAGCGGGTCGACGATGTCGGCGACGCCGGACTCCTCGGCGATGATCTGCTGGGTGCGCAGCGCGACGCGGACGGCGTCCTCGCTCGGCAGGGCCAGCGCCTCGTCGAAGCTGTTGGTGTGAAGGCTCTGCGTGCCGCCCATGACGCCGGCCAGGGCCTGGATCGTCACGCGGACGACGTTGTTGAGCGGCTGCTGGGCGGTCAGCGACTGGCCCGCGGTCTGGGTGTGGAACTTCAGGCGCTTCGACTCCGCTTTCTCGGCATCGTACCACTCGTCCATCACGCGGGCGTAGATGCGCCGGGCGGCCCGGAACTTCGCGACCTCCTCGAAGAAGGAGTTGTGACAGTTGAAGAAGAAGGAGAGTCGCGGCGCGAAGTCGTCGACGTCGAGCCCGCGATCCATCGCGTCCTCGACGTATCCGAAGCCGTCTGCCAACGTGAAGGCCAGTTCCTGCACCGCCGTCGAGCCGGCCTCGCGGATGTGATAGCCCGAGACGGAGATCGGGTGGAACTTCGGCGTCTCCTGGGCGCTGAACTCGACGACGTCGGTGACGAGAGAGAGCGAGGGTTCCGGGGGGATCTTCCACTCCTTCTGGGCGATGAACTCCTTGAACATGTCGTTCTGGAGGGTGCCACGGATCTCCTCGCGCGGGACGCCCTGCTGGTCCGCCAGCGCGACGTACATCGCGTAGATGACCGGTGCGGAGGGGTTGATCGTAAAGCTCGTGGAGACCTCGTCCAGGTCGATCCCGTCGAAGAGGATCTCCATGTCACGCAGGGTGTCGACCGCGACGCCCTCCTTGCCGACCTCGCCCTGGCTCATCCGGTGGTCGGAGTCGATCCCCATCAGCGACGGCATGTCGAACGCCGTCGAGAGGCCGGTCTGGCCTTGCTCGATCAGGTAGTGAAAGCGCTCGTTGGTCTCCTCTGCGGTACCGAAACCGGCGAACTGGCGCATCGTCCACGTGCGCCCGCGGTACATCGTCGGGTACGGTCCGCGCGTGTAGGGCTCCTCGCCGGGAAAGCCGAGGTCGTCGTCGAAGTCGATATCGGCCACGTCGTCGGGCGTGTAGAGCCGATCGACCTCGAGGTTCGAGACCGACGCGAAGCGATCCTTTCGCTCGCCAAATCGATCGAGCACGGGCTCTAGCGTCTCGGATTCCCACCGGGACTCGGCCTCCCGTATCTCCGAGAGCTCCTCCTCGTCGTACATGCGTCGAGGTTGCACAGGAGTGATCATTAGCCTTCGGGAACGGCGTTGGTATCCGCCGGGTTCGGCCGGAAACTACGATCAGTAGTGGCCCATCACGCCGAGTCGACGCGCTCGGCGCACGCACAACCGGAAGACGAGGTAGCCCAGGAGCGGGTACGCGATCCCCGTACCGACGAGCATCGCGAGGTCACCGGTCGAGAACGCCAGCAGGGTCCGGCCGTCGCCCATGGCCGTCTGCAACATCCCGCTCCCCGTCGAGAGGGGAAGGAGACCGACCACCCACGGCAGGTCGGCGACCGGGGCGGCGATGAGGCCGATGAAGGCGAATTGCATCAGCTGCTGGACGTTCTCGATGCGCTTGTAGAGCAGTGAGAGGCCGGCGAAGACGAAGCCGATACCGAGGACCGAGCTGACGGCCAGCGTCGTCACGACCGAGACGGTCACGACGTCCACTGTCAGGTCTCGCCCGGTCGTCACCAGCATGACGACCAGCAGCGCGAGCGCCACGACGATGCTGAAGCCCACGTTCCAGACGGACTTGACCGCCATCACGCGTCCGATGCCGTGTGGGGACATGAACAGTTGTTCGAGCGTCCCCCACTGTGCCTCGCGCTGGACGTTCTGGGCCGTTCCGAAGAACGCCGCGAGCGTCGCCGTAAAGAGGAAGAAGCCGACGACGATGCCGTCGAGCGAGTCCTCGATCGCCGGTCCGGCCACGGCCTGCCCGCCGTAGAAGATGAGCGCGAAGAAGACGTACGTGGTGACGAGCATCGTCACGGTGTTGATCCAGTAGCGTGTGAGGAGGGCCACCTGTTTCTCGACGACGGCCGCGAGGAGACGCCGGAGGGAGCGGACACGCGAACGGCCGTTCGTCCCGCGGACGGGTCGGCTCCTCTCACCGGTCGACGCTCCTCGCATCGGCTCACTACTCATCGGCTCATCACTCATCGATCCTCACCACCGCCATCGGTAATTTCGAGAAAGATCTCCTCGAGATCGGGTTCTAACAGATCGACCGACCGAAACGTCGCCCGCGAGTCACGAATCGTCGCGAGCAAGTCGTGGAATTGCTCGCCGCGAACGGTACGTGCGTCGAATCGCGTCGTTGCGCCTCCTTCGACCCAGTCGGTCGCGCCGACGTCGGATTCGAGCGCGGTTTTCGTCTCGACCGAGAGCGTCCCGTCGAGGCGGACCCGGTACGCTTGTGTGCGAAACACCGAGAGGAGCTCGTCGATCGGATCGTCGGCCACGACCCGTCCGTCGTTCATGATCACGACCCGATCGCAGACGGCCTCGATGACGTCCATGTCGTGACTCGAGAGGATCACCGTCCGCTCTTCCTCGTCGACGAGCGTCCGAAGCTCCCGGCGCAGTTCGAGCGAACTCTCGACGTCCAGGCCGAGGGTGGGCTCGTCGAGAAAGACGACCGGGGTGTCGCGGACGAGCGTGCAGGCCAGCGACGCCTTCTGCTTCATCCCGCGAGAGAGCTCGTTGACCGTCGTGTCGGCCTTATCGGACAGGCCGACCTGCTCGATTAGCGCGTCGATGCGGTCCGTGTCGGCCGGCCGGTCGCCGAGCCGAGCGAAGTACCGGACGTTCTCTCGCACCGTGAGTCGCCAGTAGACGTTCCTCGCACCCTCGAGCATTGCCGCGACAGCGCGATACCCTCTCCTGGGGGAGTCGAGGACGTTCACGCCGTCGATCAGTGCCTCACCAGAGTCCGGCAGGACCAGTCCCAGTAGGAGTTTGATCGTCGTGGTCTTGCCCGCGCCGTTCGGTCCGAGCACCCCGACGGCGGTCCCGGGCTCGACGTCGAGGTCGACCCCGTCGACTGCCGTCACCGCGTCCGCGCCGCTCCCGTACGTCTTGGTGAGGTTCCGGGCCTCGACGATGGTGTTCGCCTGCGCTGATTCGTGTTCGGTCTCAGCGTCGGTCGCCGAGTTTACTTCGTCATCGATCGGACCGCGCCGTTCGTCGGACTGCTCGTCGCTCGGCTCCGCCGACGGCGCGTCGCGTGGACCGCCCGTGGGCGGGTCCGTGTCACCCCCGAATTTCACTGATTCGGTCATTCGATCCACCCTACCCCCGGTTGACAGATAACCCTTCCCTGAACGGCCGTTCGGTTATCTATGTGACAGGTGGGCCCGGTCGAAACCGTCATGGGCCCCTCTCTGAAATGTGTCCTATGGAGTCGCCTGATGGGGTCGACGCGTTCGACGTGCTCGCCGATCCCACCCGGTGGCAGATCGTCTCTGAACTCGCGAAACACCGTCGCGACACCTGGCGGCCGGTCGGCCTCGGGTTCGCGGACCTTCGCAAGGCAATCGGCGTACGGGATGCTGGTCTATTCAACTACCACCTGTCGAAGCTCACCGACCGGTTCGTCCACAAGATCGACGACGAGTACGTACTCACCAACGAAGGACTGTCCCTCGTTGGACGCGTTCTCTCGGGCGCCTACGACCCGGCCACCGTGACGCGGAGAGAGAGTACGTCGCACGTCTGTCCGCGGTGTGAGGAGACCCTCGTCGCGATATACGAACACGGGTACGTCCGACTCAGGTGTCCGACGCACGACGACCTCGTCGGGACGATCCTGTCGAAACGGCCCGTTCGTGACCGCCCGATCGACGAGGTCGTCGAGGTAGCCGGTCGATCCGTTCGGTCGCAACTCCACGACGCGAAAGCCGGACTCTGTCCGCACTGTCGCGGCCGGACCGTGTCGTCACTCCTGGACGAGCCGCCGTCGTACCCGAACCGCGACCTCGACGATCTCGAACGCAGTGAGGCGTTCGTCGGCGTCGACTGTACCGACTGTGGGTTTCACTTCGCCTGGCCCGCGACCGTCTACGTCGTCGATCATCCTGCAACAGTGGCGTTCCGACACGAACTCGGTGACGATCAGTCCGGACTGCCGTACCTCGGGACGTCACTGGAGCGCGTCACCAGCTGGCGGATACCCGTCTCCGACGGTTCGCTGGATTCACCGTCGCCATCAGCTGCCGAGATCGGTCCGGGCGTACCGGCGGTCGACCCGCCTGAGGGGGCAGGGGCGGTCGTCGAGCTGGTCGCCGAGGACGACTCCCTGCGACTCTGGTTACGAGCTGATGCGTCCGTCCTCGACACCCACCTGGAGTCGTAATCAGAAGTCTTGTTCGACGAGGCGGGTGTTTTCGCACTCACTCGCTCTCGGACTGCAGCCGCTTCGTCGTCTCGACGAGCGGGTGGCGGGCGTAGTCCACGACTTCGATGTCGTCGATCGAGGTGAGGTCCTCCTTCTGGGCGGTTCTGGCCATGCCGAGGTCGAGCGGCTCGCCGGTCTCGATGACGTAGGCGTCCATCTCGTCGATACCCTGTCGATCCGCAGCCAGGACGCGGTGGTGACCGTCGGCGAGCAGCGTGGCGCCGGCGTTGTCGATGACGACGAGTGGTTCCGCCAGCCCGTGTTCCAGCTCGTAGCGACGCCCCTCTAGTTCGTCAGCGTAGACGCGCCCCTGCGTAGGGACGAGTTCGTCGAGCGAGACCGTCCGTCGCGTTCGTTCGAAGTCGACACCGTGGATGTTCTCGAGTGTTCTGACGAGTTTGCCCACCTTCTCTGGCGTCGCCCGTTCGATCTGACTGCGAATGACGTCGGCGTTCGAGATGATGCCGACGAGAGTACCCGCGTCGTCGACCACCGGCAGCTTCTGGATGCCCGATCGAAGGATGACGCGGGCCGCGTCGGTCACCTTCATCTCGGGGTGGGCGACGATGAGGTCGGTCGACATCACCTTCCAGATGGGTTCGTCGTCATCCGCCAGTAACAGATCGCGCGCGCTGACGAACCCCTCGACGCGACGGCGATCGCAGACCGGATACCCGCTGTGATTGTCGCTCTCCGCGATGCGGACGGCGACCGTCTCCACCGTCGCGTCCGGGGGAACCGTCGCGACGTCCTGCGTCATGTAATCGCCGACCTGGGGCTTGGTCCCTCGCCACGCCTCCTCCATGTGGCGCCCGTTCGCGTCGCGTGCGCAAAAGTCTGCTCCTCTCCCGGACGTCGCTCGAGATCCCATGCCGACGACGGGTTCCCGTGTATCCGTCGTCGCGTGGCCGCCCGACGGGGTGTCGAGACGGTGTCTCCTCCGTTTGCCGCCCGACGGGGTGTCGAGACGGTGTCTCCTCCGTCTGCCGCCCGACGAGGTGCCAATGTCGTCCCCCGACTGACACGTCCCAGACGCTCGATCGTCGGACGATCCCGCTCTCAGGTCGACCCCTCACCCTCGTCGGGTCCCGCCACGACGCCGGTACGGGCCGGGTCGAACAACAACTCACTCTCGCGCGTGTAGCCGCCCGTCGGTGCGTCCGGGAGCGAATCGATCGCCTCGATGAATCGGTTCTCGACGACGTCCTCGACGGCCGAGAGGATGACGGCCGTGTGATCCGGTGCGCCATCGTCTTCGTCGTCGGGATCGCCGCTTCCGAGGACGCCGATCTCGAGTTGCGCACCGGCCATGTCTGCGTGCCCGCCGGCGTTACCGATGGGTTCGAATGCGTCCCTGACGACCTCGCCGAGGTCAAGCTCGTCGTCCCGGGAGCGCGCCGAGAGGAAGACCATCTCGTCCATGAATCCGTAGACGAGCGTCGTCTCGATGCCCTCCATCGAGAGCAGCCGATCCGCGGCCTGGGGTAAGGAGTCACGACTCGCGATCTGCCCCGCACTCGAGACGACGACGTCGCCGTACGTGTGGCGGTTCTTGATCGTGCGGGCGACCGTATCGAGCGTCTCACCGTCGACCGTCGGCTGCTCGATTCGATCGAGCAGGGATCGGTCGACGTGTGGATTGAGCGTCGCCGCCGCGCGAAAGTCGAGGGCCGAGGTCTCCCGCGTGAAGTCGTTCGTATCTATTCTGATGCCGAACAGGAGCGCCGTCGCGGTCGTCCGATCGAACGGCACACCGAACCGATCGACGTACTCGGTCAGGACCGTACTCGTCGCCCCCGCCTCGTGACGAATGTCGACGAACGCACCCGCGATCGGGCCGCGTGGCGGGTGGTGGTCGATGACGATGTCTACGTCCATATCGACGGGGAGCCCGTCGTTGATTCCGGGTCGGGAGTGATCGACCAGCGCGACCGCGTCGTAGTTTTCGATCGCCTCGGGGCGCTCACACAGCGTCAGATCGAGATCCAGAACGTTGATCATCGCCCGGTTCTCCTGGTGGGAGATCTCGCCGTAGTAACAGGCGTCGGCCTCGACGTCGACCGACGCCGCCAGGTCGACGAGGGCGACCGCACTCGCGATGGCGTCCGGATCCGGATTGTCGTGCGTCACGACGGCGAGGCGACCGTCGATCGCCGTGAGTGTCCGGCGTAGCCGCCTGGCGAGCGCCACTTCGGGATTCGCACCCGCCGCGAGGACGCGGTCTGCGATCGCCTCCGTCGGTTCGATCACGTCGTCGGCGACGTCGCGAAACCGGTCGATCGCCTCCCTCGTGGGCGCCGGTCCGGTGTATGCGACGAGACGCGCGTTCGGAAAGCGTTCGCGAGCGAGCACGGTCGCCGTCAGGTTTTCGTCTCCGCGGTCACCGGCGACGACGACCGACGTCGGTACGTCCAGGCCCGCGAGCGCGTCCGGATCCGTCGGATCGGCCACCGTCGCCGGCACGCCGCGGTCCCTGAGGCGCTCTGCGGTTCGTCGATTGCCGGTGAGACAGTGAATCGACGCCGACCCGGCCCGCAACGTCTCGACGAGACGCTCCCCGACGTCGCCACAGCCGAGCACGAGTCGACGACCCATGGACACCGTTCGGGCTTTGGAAGTAAAAGATACCCGGGTTACGTCGGTCGATCCCGCCGATCAGGCCAAAATCGCACTGGCCGCGTCGATCGCCGATTCGGCGATCGGGCCGAAACCGGGAAGGACGGCGACTGTCATCACGGCCGCCGCGAGGATCGCCGCGTAGAGTCCGACGGGCTGGGCGAGCGAGCCGCGGTCAGTCATCGGCTCTTCGAACCAGACGGCCTTGACCAGCCGCGAGTAGTAGTACAGCGAGAGCGCGCTGTTTATCACCAGCGCGCCGGCGACGACGAGCAAGCCGGCGTCGATCGCCCCCGTGAAGAGGAAGTACTTGCTGAAGAATCCGCCGAGCGGTGGTACCCCTGCGAGGCTGAACATGAACGCCGTCAGCGCGACGGAGGCGATCGGTGCACGTCGGCCGAGCCCGTTGTAGTCGGCGAACGTCCGGCCGACGCCCCAGTACTCCGCGAGCGCGACGAACGTGAACGCGCCCGTATTCATGAACGCGTAGACGAAGAGGTGCATGAACGCCGCGCCGAGGACGAGCGACTCGGCGCTCGTCCCGACGCCCGCCAGGCCGATGAGCGCGTAGCCCGCGTGGCCGATCGAGGAGTACGCGAGCATCCGCTTTACGTTCTCCTGGACGGCCGCGGCGAAGTTGCCGATCGTCATCGTCAGGACCGCGAGGACGGCGAACGCGAGCGACCAGTCGAAGCCGACGATGCCCGCCGTCGCTTCGACGGGGAACGCGGTTACGAAGACGCGGAACGCGACCACGAATCCGGCCGCCTTCGAGGCCGACGAGAGGAAGGCCGCGATCGGAGCGGGCGCGCCCTCGTAGGCCTCGGGCGCCCAGAAGTGAAGCGGAACGCTCGCGGTCTTGAACGCGATCCCGGCGATCAGGAGGACGATGCCGACGCCCAGCAACCCGTCGTGACCGGACACGTCGTGGTCGGCGCCAGTGAGCGGATTCTGACCGGTCTCGCCTGCGATCGCGTCGGCGACCAGATCGAGTTGGAGGACGCCCGTCGCGCCGTAGATCAGGCTGATGCCGTAGACGAAGATGGCGGAGGCGAGCGCGCCCAGCAGGAAGTACTTCAGACCGGCCTCGACGCTCCCCCGGTTGTCCTTCAGGATCGCGACGAGGGCGTACGAGGGCAGGCTGGCCAGTTCGAGCGCGAGGAAGACGGTCACGAGGCTGTTGGCCGCCGCCATCGTCGCCATGCCGGTCGCCGCCAGCAGGACGAGCGAGTAGTACTCGCCCTGGTGGGCGTGGCCGTCCATGTAGTCGTAACTCGCGACCGCGACCAGCGCCGTGACGATCGCCGTCACGAGCATGAAGAACAGTGCGAGCTGATCGACGACGAGCTGGTCGTCGAAGAGCCCGATCGCACCGAGGCCGTCGGGTTCGGGGACGCCGACGCCGGCGATCATGAACCAGACGCCGACGCCCAGGGCGGCGAGTGCGCCGCCTGCGGTCGTCCCCGCGAGCAGGCCGCGATCAGGCTCGTGCGGTCGGAGACTGTCGAGCCCGAAGACGACGAGCGCGGTCGCCGCGAGCACGAGCGCCGGACCCAGGGCGGCCGCGTCCGGCAGCTGGATCGGTTCGATCACGCCAGCTCACCCCCGCTGAGTGCGACGGCGTCGCCGGCGATGATCGGCTCGGTCGCGTCGGTGATCATGCCGAAGATCGTCTCCGGGGCGACCCCCAGAAGCACGATCAGCGCGAGTAACACGAGCATCGGCGCGAGGTCGTGAACTGGCGCCCGCTCTAGCTCGTAGTCGGTCTCGAGCGAGAACGGTCCGAAGAACGTCCGCTGCATCGCGAACAGCAGGTAGCCCGCGACGATGACGATGCCGAACATCGCCACGCCGGTGAAGACCGGCGCGTGGGGGATCCCCGAGTCGAACGCCCCGTAGAAGATGGTGAACTCGGCGTAGAAGCCGCTCATCAGTGGCAGACCCATGTAGCCGAACGCGCCGGCGACGAAGATCCAGCTCGCGATCGGCATCTTCGCCGTGATCCCGGACATGTCCGTCACCATCCGGGTGTGCGTCGCGTTGTAGACCACGCCGACGGCCATGAACATGAGCCCGGAGATCAGTCCGTGGCTCACCATCTGGAAGGTCGCGCCGCCGATGCCGAACTGCGTGTAGGCGACGAGACCCAGGATGACGTAGCCCATCGACGAGACGGAGGAGTACGCGACGATCCGTTTCAGGTCCGTCTGGGCCAGCGCGAGCATCGCGCCGTAGATGACGCTCACGACGGCGATCGCGGCGATCGGGATCGCGAAATCCGCGACCTGGTTCGGGAACATGGTGAAGTTGAATCGCAGCAGGGCGTAGGTCCCCATCTTCAGCAGGACGCCGGCCAGCAGTACCGACGCGGGCGTCGGCGCTTCGACGTGGGCGTCCGGGAGCCAGGTGTGAAACGGCACGACCGGCACCTTCACCGCGAACCCGAGGAACAGGCCGACAAAGATCGCGGCGGCTAGCGTGGACGACCCGAGACCGAACATCGACCCGAGTTCGCCGGCGCGCATCGCCTGTGCGATCTCCGGGAGCGCGAAGCTCGACACGGCGTCTCCGAGCCCGAAGACCAGGGCGACGAACGAGCCGAACATGACGAGCGAGGCGACGTTCGTGTAGACGAAGAACTTGATCGCCGCGTACTTCCTGCGAGGACCGCCCCAGATCCCGATAAGGAAGTACATCGGAATGAGGACGGCCTCCCAGAAGATGAACCACAGCAGGAAGTCGAGCGCGACGAAGACGCCGAGCAAGTTGGCCTCGATGAACAGCACGAGGCCGTAGAACTGCGACTCCCGGTCGTCGATCGGCGTCCACGACGAGAGGATCGCGAGCGAGGTGAGGACGGTCGTCAGGACGACCAGCGGGAGGCTGATGCCGTCGAGACCGACGAACCAGCTCACCGTGTACGCCGATTCGCCCGTTCCGAGCTGGAACCACTCCGCGTGCGTCTCGAACGCGAGGTCGCCGCCCAGCAGTGCGTTGCCGCTACCGTCGAACGCCGAGAGTAGCCACAGCGAGACGCCGGCGGGAAGCAAGCTGATCGCGAACGCCAGCCTGCCGGCGATCCGATTCGGTGCGAGGAACGTGACGGCCGCGCCGATGAACGCGACCGCGAGTAACAGCTCGATCATCACAGGAACCACCCTCCGTTGATACCGAGGACGACCAGTAACACGAGCACGCCGAGTATCACGAGCGCCGCGTAGTCGGTCACCTGCCCCGTCTGTAGCCGCCGGAGTCGATCGCCGCCGTAGCGGCTGACGCTACTGACACTGTCGACGACGCCGTCGATGGCCGTCTGGTCGAACCGATCGGTCGCCCGCGCAAGGGGTAGCGTCAGGCCGCGCGCCAGCCAGACCTGGTACTCGTCCTGGTAGTAGTTGGCGTCGGCGAGGTCGCGAAGCGAGCCGAGGCGCTCGGTGTGCCGTCGCGGTTCCGCGCCGCCATACAGCGTCCAGGCCAGCGCGGCGCCGCCGAGGGCCAGCCCGAGCGAGAGGACGGCGGACAGCACCACCGTTCCCTCGGGGCCGCCGACGTACTCGTGACCGTACTGGACGGTCTCGCTGTAGGCGTGGTACGTGACCCCGTCGACAGAGCCGACGCCCTGGCCGTCGAGCCACCGTTCGAGGAACGCGACGTCGAGGCCGGCGAGCTCCTCGATCGGTTTCAGGTTCATCGCGCCGCCGACGAGTGCCAGGACACCGAGTACGGCCAGCGGAATCTTCGCCGGCAGGCCGATCGAATGCGGCGATTCGGCCGCCTCCGAGCGCGGTTCACCGTGGAAGGTCAACCGAACCATCCGGATCGTGTAGAACCCGGTGAAGAACACGGCGAGCAGCGCCATCGCGTACGCGGCGAGGATGAGCGGTTGGTCAAGGCCGACGACGAGCGCGTCGTAGAGCACCTCGTCTTTCGACCAGAAGCCGCTGAACGGGATGATTCCCGCGAGCGCGAGCGAGCCCGCGAGGAACGAGTAGTAGGTGACGGGCATCCGGTCTTTGAGCCCGCCCATCTCCCACATGTCCTGTTCGTGATGCATGGCGATGATGACCGCGCCGGCGCCGAGGAAGAGCAGCGCCTTGAAGACGGCGTGGTTGAGCAGGTGGAAGACGCCGGCGACGTAGCCGCCGACGCCCAGCGCGAGCATCATGTAGCCGTACTGGCTGATGGTGGAGTACGCGAGCACCTGTTTCACGTCGTCTTTGACACAGCCCATCGTCGCCGCGAACAGTGCGGTGAAGCCACCGACGAACGCGATGATCGCGAGCGCCGTGGGCGAGAGCGCGTAGTAGCCGAACATCCGGGCGACGAGATAGACGCCGGCGGCGACCATCGTCGCCGCGTGGATGAGCGCCGACACCGGCGTCGGACCCTCCATCGCGTCGGGCAACCACGTGTGAAGCGGGAACTGGGCGGACTTGCCGATCACGCCGCCCAGCACGAGGAGCCCGGTGATCGTCACCCAGGTCTCGGCGTCGAAGCCGAAGAAGGTCTCCGAGTCGATCGCCGCCTCCGCCGCGGTGACGAACGAGGCGTCGCCCGCGAACGAGAGCGTGCCGTAGGTCGCCGCGATGGCGACGACGCCGACGAGGAAGAAGAAGTCCCCGAAGCGCGTGACGAGGAACGCCTTCTTCGCTGCCGAGGGAGCCGATTTCGTCTCGTACCAGAAGCCGATGAGGAGGAACGAGCACAGTCCCACCAGTTCGAAGAAGACGAACGACATCAGCAGGTTGTCCGCGACGACGAACGCGAGCATGCTGAACGTAAAGAGGCCGAGCCCGGCGTAGTACCGCGGCAGGCCGGTCTCGCCCTCGGCGTTCATATAGCTCAGGCTGAAGACGTGGACGAGGAATGCGATCAGCGAGACCACGACCAGCATGGCCGCCGACAGCGGATCGATCAGCAGGCCGAAGTGGAACGTGATCTCGGGCGTCTCGAACCACGTGTACACCAGTTCGTTCACCGGGTCGTTCCCCACGAGCGTGAGCGCCATCACGATCGAGAGGGCGAGCGATCCACCAGTGGCCGCGATGCCCGGGATCGCTCCCGAAAGTGGCAGGTGGCGGCCGACGAGCAGCGTGATCGCGAACGCCACCAGCGGGAACAGCACGATCGCGGGCGCGAATGTAAACAATCCTTCCATGTTACCACCTCATCGTCGTCGGTATCGAGACGTCGATCGTCCCGAAGTTTCGATACAGGACCAGGATGATGCCGAGTCCGACCGCGACCTCGGCCGCGGCCAGCCCCAGGACGAACAGACTGAACACCTGCCCGGACAGCGTGCCGTGGTACAGCGCGAAGGCGACCAGGTTGATCGCCGCCGCGTTCACCATCAGCTCGATCGCCATCAGGAACATGAGCGCGTTCCGTCGGGTCAGGATACCGAACAGCCCGATGCAGAACAGGCCGGCCGACAGCAGGACGTACCACTCGATGGCGATCATCGACCGTCACCTCCGTCGTCATCGTCGACGGGACCGTCGCTGGTGTCCTCGGTATCGACGTCGGACGGAGCCGTGTCCTCGACGACACTTTCAGAGTCTGGGGTCTCGCCCTGGTCGGTCGTCGTCCGGCCGCCGTCGGTCGCGTCCGCACCGGCCGATTCGGCCGAGCGGTCGGCCGTGCCGGTCGAGGGGCCGTCGAACGCGCTCGGCCGGACCGACTCGTCCGGGCCCTCGCGCGTCGCGAGGACGAGCGAGGCGTCTAACGCCGCGTCTAAGACGACCGCGATCAAGAGGAACGAAACCAGGAACGATTCCGTACCGGGGACGCCCTGGCTCTCCTGCAACCCCGCGAAATCGAACAGCGAGTAGCCGATCGCCGCCGTTATCGAGACGCCGTCGGGATACCCGACGGAGCCGGCAAAGTCCGTCCCGAAGACGACGGCTGCGAAGATTCCGAACAGCCCCACGGCGAGTAGGCCGGGGACGAATCGCGTACTCAGGGGAACGAGCCGCGGGCGGCTCATCGGGCCGCCACCTCCGCGTCGTCGGTCGGCTCGCCCGGCCGACGTTCGCCGGCCTGTGTGAGCATGACGGCGAACGAGATCAGCACGAGCACGCCGCCGACGTAGACGAGGACCTGGATCACCGCGAGGAACTCGGCGGCGAGCATGACGTAGTGGGCGGCCACCGAGAGCAGCGAGACGCCGAGCATCAGCGCCGAGTGCCAGCGATCGCGCAGCAGGACGACGCCCGCCGCACTGGTGAGCGTGACGGCGGCGAACAGAGCGAAGCCGACGGTCTCCATCATTGGTAGTCCACCTCCCCGTCGCCCTCGCCGACCCAGCCGCCGCGGTCGGGTTCGCGCACCTCGAGCGGGTCGATGTCCTTGTACCAGGGGACAGCCTTGAGCTGTTCTTTGTTGTAGACCAGTTCGGACTTGGTGTCGCCGGTGAACTCGAAGTTCTGCGTCAGCAGGATGGCGTCGGTGGGACAGACCTCCTCGCAGAGTCGGCAGTAGACGCACTGTCCGACGTGGAGGTTGTACTGCTCGCCGTTGCGCTGGTCGTCCATCACGATCTGGATGGTGTCGTTCGGGCAGACTTTCTCGCACTGGCGACACCAGATGCACCGCTCCTGGCTGAACTTGTGCACGCCGCGAAAGCGCGGCGACACCTTCGGCACCTCGTCGGGGTACGCCACGGTGTACACTTCGCCGTCCAGTGCGTGTTTCATCGTCGTCGCCAGCGATTTGAGCAATCCGATCATACGAAGAACACCCCCACGATACCCGCGGTCAACAGCAGGTTCGCGAACGACAGCACCAGCAGTCCCTTCCAGCCGATCTCGATCAGCTGGTCGATCCGGACCCGGGGCATCGCGGTCCGGAACCACTGTGTTAGCAGGAAGAAGGCCGTGACTTTGAGGACGAACCAGACGATGCCGAGCGCGGCCGGACCGGGTCCGGCCGGTCCACCGAGGAACAGCGTGGCCATGATCCCGCCGGCCAGGAAGATGTGGAGGAACTCCGAGAGGTAGACGAGTACGAAGTAGACGCTCGAGTACTCCGTCTGGTAGCCCGCCACGATCTCGGTCGGGGCTTCCGGCGTGTCGAACGGGTTCCGTGCGACCTCGGCCATCCCCGCCGCCAGAAACAGCACGAACGCGAACGGATTGACGAACGCGAACCAGCCGGGGATCGAAACGGGGCCGAGTTGTACCAGGGTCTCCGCTTGCACCGCGACGATCTCGCTCATCTGCAGCGAACCGGTGTAGAGGATGACCGACGCGCCGGTGAGGATCAGCGGGATCTCGTAGGCGATGTTCTGCGCGGTCGCGCGCAGGCCGCCCATAAGGGCGTACTTGTTGTCCGAGGCGTAGCCCGCGGTCATCATCCCGAGCGTCGACAGCGAGGCGATCGCGAAGGCAAAGAGCAGGCCGACCTCGGGGTCGGCGAGGTGGATCCCACTCCCCATCGGGATGACGGCGAAGCCGAAGATCGCGGAGAACACCATGATGATCGGCGCGATATCCCACGCCGGTCGATCGACCCCCTTCGGAACGATCAACTCTTTCGCCATGAGCTGGATCGCGGCCGCGGGGATGATGAACAGTCCCCAGGGACCGTGCTCGGTGATCGAGTACCGATCGGAAAAGTCCGCGAAGATCTTTCGTTTCCCCCACGGGCCGGCGAACGCCGACATCACCAGCAGCAGGTTGGCGATGAGGAACGCGGCGACGAACGCGGTGGCCGCCTGTCCGGCGAAGCCGAGGTCGCCGATTCCGAGGAGGTCCGCGATCGCGTCGGGGAGTGGCATGGCCGTCGCCACCGTCGGGGGCGCCATCACCGATCCACCTCCCCGAGGATGACGTCGATACTGCCCAGTGTGGCGATGAGGTCGGCGACGTACTCGCCGTTGGCCGCCTCACCGAGCGCTTGCAAGTTACTGAAGCACGGACTTCGGATCTTGAAGCGAGCCGGCTTGTCGGAGCCGTCGGAGCGGATGTAGATGCCGAGTTCGCCCTTCGCGCCTTCGACGGATCGGTAGACCTCCGTGTCGGCGTCCGGTTTGAGCGTCCGCGGCACGTTCGACTGGATCTCTCGCTCGTCTTCCGGCCAGTCTTCTAAGATGTCGACGCACTGCTCGACGATCTTCGCCGATTCCTCGAGTTCCTGCATGCGGACGAGGACGCGCGCGTAGTTGTCACAGCCGTCGTAGACGGCGACGTCCCAGTCGAGTTCCTCGTAGTAGCCGTAGGGGTCGTCGCGCCTGACGTCGTAGTCGATACCGGAGCCCCGGGCGACGGGGCCGGTGACGCCGTAGCTCTTCGCGGTCTCCGGATCGAGGTGCCCGGTGTCGATACACCGCTGCTGGAAGATCTCGTTGTTCGTCAGCAGGTCGTGGTACTCGTCGACCGACCCCTCGAAGCTGTCGAGGAACGTCCGGATGGACTCGAAGAAGTCCTCGCGCGGTTCCGGAAGATCCCAGACGACCCCGCCCAGCCGGAAGTAGTTGAACATCATCCGCTGACCGGTGAGGTCCTCTAAGATGTTGAGGACGTCCTCGCGGTCCTGCCAGGCGTACTGGAAACTCACCGTGAAGTCGCCGACGACGTCAAGCGCGAAGGCGCCGATCGAGATCAGGTGGGCGGCGATCCGACAGAGTTCCGACCCCATCGTCCGGATCACCTGGGCGTACTCGGGAACCTCGATATCGGCCATGTCTTCGATCGCCCGCGCGTAGGACCACTCGTTCAGGAGGCCCGCCGAGACGTAGTCCCAGCGGTCCGGGTAGGGCATGATCTGGTGTCGGTAGGTTCCCGACTGGCACATCTGCTCCTCACAGCGGTGTAAGTAGCCGATGTCGGGTTCCACGTCGGCGACCGTCTCGCCGTCGAGAACGGTCTTCAGGTGCAGGACGCCGTGGGTAGCCGGGTGGTGCGGACCGATGTTCAGGAACATCGTGTCTCGCTCCTCGTCGTGGTGGTGCTCGGCGATCGGGTTCGCGTGCTCAGACAGGCTGACGAGCTGGGGCTTGTCCTGATCGTAGTCGAGGCCCAGTGGGTGGCCCTGCCAGGTCTCCGGGAGGAGGATGCGCCGGAGGTCGGGGTGATCCTCGTACTCGATGCCGACGAGGTCGTAGGCTTCGCGCTCGTGCCAGTCCGCGGTCCGGTAGACGGCGTCCGCGCTCTGGCTGACGGGCTCGTCCGTACTCGTCGGGACGACGACGCTCACTTCCTGACTCCGGTCGTCGTACTTGGTCAGGTGATAGATACTCTCGTACCGATCCGCGTACTGCTGGGCGGTGAGACACGTGAGGTGATCGAATCCGCCCTCGTCTCGCAGCGCCCGCAGCGCGGACTGGACTTCGTCCGGGCGGATCACGACGCCCTGGGCGTTGACGTGGTCCTCCCAGCCGATGGCGTGGTCGCCGAGGATTTCCTCGAGCGTCTCCCGATCGTCGGTGTGTTCGAGCGTTTCCTCGGGGCGGGGCGGCTCCAGACTCACGGCGAGTCACCCCAGTTGTAGCGCATGACCAGCGTCTCCTCGTCGATCTCGTTCGCCAGCTCACGGACGACCTCGTCTCGTTCTACGTCCCCGAACTGTTCCAGTTCGTACGGCTTGACGGTGACGGGGGCGGATTCGCCGTGCTGGACGCGATCCTGGAGCTTTCGGATGCCGTAGATCAACGCTTCGGGTCGTGGCGGGCAGCCGGGGACGTGGATGTCGACCGGGATGATCTCCTCGGCGCCCTTCACCACGTTGTACCCTTCCTGGAACGGGCCGCCGGAGATCGTACACGAGCCCATCCCGACGACGAACTTCGGCTCCGGCATCTGGTCGTAGAGGCGCTTCATCCGCGGGCCGAACTTCGAGACGATCGTCCCGGGGACGATCAGCAGGTCGGCTTGCCGGGGCGAGGCGCGCGGGACGCCCGTCCCGAAGCGGTCCAGGTCGTGACCCGGCATGTACGTCCCCATCATCTCGATGGAACAACAGGCGATCCCGAACTGCAGGACGAACATAGAGGAGCTTCGTGCCCAGTTCAGGAAGGCGTCGAACTTGGTGAGGATGAACGGGGTCGACCCGAACAGCTCTCGCAGTCGGGAGTTAAAGCGCTCGTCGACGTCCCCCATCCGGGCCTCCTGCGTCTTCGAGGCGACGTCTCTCGGCCCTGTCGTATCGTAGGTGTCGTGTGAACTCATTGGTCTAGTGTCGAACGCCAGTCGGTTGTCCCACTACGCGCCCAGCTCACGGCGCCGTTGCGCCAGGCCCAGGCCAGTCCGACGACGAGAATTCCGAGGAACGAGAGCATCGGGGCCAGGACGGCGGCTGCCGATACGCCCGCGTCGAGGGCGTCGCGGTAGACGACGACCCAGGGGAAGATCAACGCGGTCTCGACGTCGAAGATGACGAACAAGAGCGCGACCATGTAGTACTGAACGTTGAATCGAAACCGAGTCCCGCCGGTCGGGATCTCCCCGCTCTCGTAGGTCTGGCGCTTGCCGTCCTCGGGGACGCTCGGCCGGAGCAGGCTCGAGAGGGTGAGCAGGCTTATCGGCATGAGGACCCCGACTATGGCCATCGCACTAATCGCTATCCACGCGGTACTCATCTCGCGTTTGGCTTGGGTATAACCCTATTTAAGAATTCTCAAAGCCTCAGACGGCCGTGCGGCCGAATGCGCCGACCTGCTGGTGGATCTCCTCGAACGCAGTGGAACTGATGACGAACACCCAGGTTCTGCTACCAGTCGGTGACGGGTTCGAAATCGGCCCCGTCGACGCTCGTCTCGTCATCACGTCCGCTCCCGTTCCGAGAACTGGCCCGGTTTTCGTCTCGCAGTATCGCCGCTCACTCGTCACGAGCTGCCGCGAACGCCTCGGTCCCCAGGTCGTGGAGGTCGCGCGAGACGCCACCGACGGCTTCGCGGAGGTCGTCGTGGTACGCTACCAGTCGCTCGCGGACCGCGTCGTGCTGACGGGCGAGAATCTGTGCCGCAGAGAGCGCCGCGTTGAACGACTTGCCGGCGTCGACGGCGACCAGCGGCGCACCCGTCGGCATCCCGATGACCGAATCGACGGACTTCTCCTGGACGGGGACGCCGATCACCGGCAGCGGGTAGGCGATCGAGGCAGTCATGTTGGGCAGGTCGGCCGACTTGCCACCCGCGCCTGCGATGATGACCTCGATCCCCCGATCCTCGGCCGTCTCGGCGTAGGCCGCCATCAGATCGGGAGTGCGATGGGCCGACGTGACGTACGTCTCGAAGGTGAAGCGCTCGGCAGGTGAGTTCTCGAAACTGGTCTGCTCGGCGAAGCCGAGTTCGTCGACGAACGCGTCGTAGGCGCCGCGGCGACGGCCGCCCGAAAGCATCGTCTCGAGGTCGGAGTCGCTCCCCATGACGATCCCGACGTCGGGCGTCTCGGCGGCCGGGCGATCCTGCGCGGCCTCGTCGTGGAGACGATCGATCAGCGTTGAAACGGCGGACTCGCTCATGTGACCGGGTTGACGACGGGATGCAATGAAAGGAGCGGGTTCGAGTCCGGTCGCTTCGGGTGAGACATCGTTCTGCGTCGGTTCGGCGGCGAGCCGGCCGGTGGATCCGACGAGAGAGCGACCGTCGCCGACCTAGCGGTCGATTCGTTCGAGGAGGGCGGAACTCACGCGTTCGGCGACCCACATCCCGATCAGGAAACTCGCGGCCAGCAGGACGAAGTCGACCGGGAAGGGGACCGGGAAGAACAGGCTCGTCAGCAGTGAGTACGCGACGTACATGACGGGTAGGCCGACGAGGAGGGCTGCCCCGAAGTAGAGTACCGTCACGAGGGGCAGTGAGCGCGTGCGTTTCGTAGCGGTGGACATGATAACTCCTTCGTCAGTCTGTCATAAATATCTTCTCTGCCACGTCCTGCTATCGGTTCGATCGTACCGGCCGCCCCCGACTGAGAGCGACGATCGCTGTACGAATCCGGACGGTTGGTGAGGACGTGGGCCGAGTCGACGGCATTCAGCAACCCTCTCTCCAGGAGAGCGCTACTCGAACGTCACGGCGTCTCGGAGCCCGGTCGCCCGCGACAGCAGCGTCTCGACGTCGTCGCCTTCGGTGTCAGTCATCGTGACGTGGCCCATCTTTCGAAGCGGCCGGGCTTCGGCTTTGCCGTACCAGTGGAGGTGGGCGCCGGCGGTCTCGTGGATCCGGTCGACGTTCGCGAGCGCGGCGGGTTTCGCCTCCTCGACATCGGCGAGGAGATTTGCCATGACAGTGGGGGATCGGAGTCTTGTCGACCCGAGCGGCCAGCCCAGCACGGCTCGAACGTGCTGTTCGAACTGCGAGGTCTCGGCCCCCTCGATGGTCCAGTGGCCGGAGTTGTGCGGGCGCGGGGCGATCTCGTTCAGGAGTATCTCTTCGTCGTGCGTTTCGAAGCACTCGATCCCGTAGACGCCACGGCCGTCCATCACGTCGAGCACGTCCAGCGCGACCTCTCTGGCGCGTTCCCGTGCAGCGTCGCTCGAACGCGTCGGCACGATCGTTTCCCGAAGGATCTCGTCGCGGTGGACGTTCTCGCCGACGGGGAAGGTCGCGACGTCGGTTTCCCCGGATCCGCTCGCGCCTTCGTCGGTTACACCGGCCGCCCCGTCGGTCGCGCCTTTCACGGCGATGACGCTCACTTCGCGCGCATAGTCGACGAATGACTCGACCATCGCGGGACCGGCGACGGCGTCCAGAGCGTCCTCGGCGTCGGCTTTCGACTCGACGGGGACGTTGCCGCGGCCGTCGTAGCCGCCGGTGCGGGCCTTCAGCATGACCGGGGCACCGTAGTCGTCGATGGCGTCGCGTATGTCCGCGGCGTCTTCGACGGCGCGGAACGGCGGGACGGGGATCCCTGCGCCTTCCAGTTCGCGCTTCTGAACCAGCTTGTCGTGGATCGTCCGCAACGTGGACGGCTTCGGGTGGATCGAAACTCCGGTCGCCTCGCTCACGCGTTCCATCGCGTCCTGGTCGGCCAGTTCGATCTCGAACGTGAGGAAATCCGAGCGCTCCGCGAGTCGACGGATGGCATCCTCGTCGTCGAAGTCGGCGACGAGCTGTTCACGAGCGACGGGTGCGGCCGGACAGTCCGGCGTCGGATCCAGTACGGCGAGTTCGACCCCGAGCGGAGCCGCCGCCTCGCCGAGCATTCGGCCGATCTGTCCCCCGCCGACGACTCCGAGTGTCGGGCCTGGCGATCGTAGCGTCGTCATCATCCCGTGGTTGCCAGGGTCGGCGCTTAAGAATTCTCACTCGCCCGGTCCGGGTGCTCGTCCGCTCGTCGATCGATCCGCTGGTCGGCTTGGTGGCTCACCGTACCGTCTCCCTGTCGATCCGCGGGCCGTTTTTGCGGCCGACGGTGAGCCGTCTGGGACCTTCGGCCGGAAGAAACCATTTTCGACCGTACAATTTGTGATTTATGCTTGTGGCTGCCGGTGGTAAGTTGATGTATTACGGCGACCGATGAATCCCACCATGAAGTATAAATAAGAGTACTTGCTTTTGTGAGGATATGACTATAGACCGGCGTCGACTGCTCCAGACGAGTTCCGCCGCAGCTGTACTCGCTCTGGCCGGCTGCCTGGGCGGCGACGATAGCGATGATGACGAGAACGGCGACGGTGGCGATGGCGACTACGTCGCGGACATGGAACCGTGGGAGGACCTTCCGGAGCCAGAGACCAGAGAGGAGTATCTTCAGCGGGCGAACCTCGCAGCCCACCAAGAGGCGCCCTGGATATTCCTCAACCGGCAGTACAGCAACTACGGAAAGTCCGCGGATCTTGACTGGGCGGCGCGCAACGACGAACTGATCAAGGGCGCCGAGATGTCGGGTCTGAGCGAGGTCGTGGTCACCCAGGGGAACATGGACAGCGGCCTCGACCCGCACGACCACCGTGAAACGCCGACGACCAACATCGCGCTCCAGGCGTACGACCGACTGCTAGACCGCACATCGGACGGTGAGGTACAAGCCGGTCTCGCGGAGGACTGGGAACGAATCGAGGACGGGCAGGTCCGATTCCACCTTCGCGACGGCGTCACCTTCCACAACGGGGACGAGCTCCAGCCCGAAGACGTCGCGTTCAGCGTCAACCGGATCGTCGACCCCGACGTTGGCGGTCTCGAGAGTCCGCAGAACGACCAGCTGGCGGGGGTCACGGGCGCGGAAGTCGTCGACGGCGAGAACGCGGTCGACGTCTTCTCGGACGGGCTGAATCCGATCGTCTTCTCGCTGTTCGCGTCGTACTGTGACATCGTCCAGCGCGACTGGATCGAGTCTCGCGAGAGTGGCGAGCTCAACCGCGATATGAACGGAACCGGCCCATTCCAGCTCGCATCGTACGAACCCGACGTCGAGGTCGTCTTCGAACCGTACCAGGATCACTGGAACGGCGCTCCCGACGTCGACACGTTGACGTTCCGCGCGGCGTCAGAGGACAGCACGCGCGTCAACCAGCTCATCCAGGGCGAGACCGACGTCATCGTCAACGTTCCTCCGCAGGAAGTCTCTCGTGTCCAGGACGAAGGGGCGACGGAGATGGCGGCCGTCCCGAGTACGCGGATCATCTACAACGGGATGCGCTACGACGTCGAACCGTTCGATAGCGTCGAGTTCCGTCGCGCGATGAACTACGCGATCGACCTCGAGACGATCGTCGAGGACACGTTACAGGGCTTCGCCGACCAGACGGGGCAGCCAACCCTCGAGGGATTCGTCGGCTACAACGAGGACATCGATCCGTATCCCTACGATCCGGACCGGGCGGAAGAGCTTATCGAGGAGTCCGGTTACTCGGGAGCGGAGCTCACCCTCCACACGCCGGTCGGCCGGTACCTGAAGGATCTCGAGATCGCCCAGGCCACCGCCGGGTACATCGACGACCTCGACAACGTCTCCGCGTCCGTCCAGCAACGGGACTTCGGCTCGCTCGCCGGTGAACTCACCGATGGTGACATCACGACCGCCCCGGACTGGTACCTGATCGGGTGGGGCAACGAAGTGTTCGACGCGACCCAGACGATTATCCCCCTGTTGACCAGTGACGGCGCACTGACCTCCTACAAGAACGAAGCGTTCGACCAGTTGCTCGAGGAGGCACAGAGCCTGCCGGGGTCCCAGTAACGCCGTTCAATGTCCCTGGGACGGTTCCTCGTCAAACGAACGCTACAGGGCGTCCTGGTCGTCTGGGGAGTCATAACCGTCGTGTTCGTACTCCGCGTCATCTCTCCCGGCGACCCGGTCACGTTCATCGCTCCACTGGACGCGAGTCCGGAGCTCAAGCGGCGCATCGCGTCTGATCTGGGTCTCGACCAGCCGCTGTACGTCCAGTACGGGGAGTACCTCGCGGGCCTGGTCCAGGGAGACATGGGCTACTCGTATCGACGCGGACTCCCGGCCAGCGAGATCGTCTTCGGACGCGTCCCGGCGACCGTGGAACTCGCCGTCGCCTCGAGCCTGGTCGCGATGGTACTGTCGATTCCGCTCGGTGTCGTCGCCGCCACGCGCCGTCACGAGCCCGCAGACTACGGTGCCACGCTCTTTTCCCTGCTGGGCATCTCGACCCCGAACTTCTGGCTGGGGATCATGCTCATCCTGGTACTTTCCGTCCAGTTCGACCTCTTTCCGACGAGTACCCGGCCGGTCGGGTTCGCCGACGCGTTCGGCCAGCTCGTGTGGGTGCGGTTCGAGGGTGGCCTCTCGGTCGGTGCGCCGCTCGACGTCGGCGCGTTCGTCGAGACCCTCCGGACGTGGCTCTGGTACATCGCATTGCCCGCGACGACGCTCGGAACGTACTTCACGGCGCTGATAACCCGGTTGACCCGTAGCGGCATGCTCGACGAACTCGGTAAAGAGTACGTCGACGCCGCGCGGGCCAAGGGTTTGCCGGAGACGTTGGTCCGGTACCGTCACGCGCTGCGAAACACCCTCATTCCGATCATCACGGTGCTCGGCCTCCAGCTCGGGACGCTCATCGGCGGGGCCGTCATCACTGAAGCGGTGTTCGCTTGGCCGGGCCTGGGAACGCTGTTGATCGAGTCGATCAACGTCCGCGACTGGCCGATCATCCAGGGGTCGCTGATCGTCATCGGTACGAGTTTCGTCGTTCTGAACACGGCAGTCGACGCGCTGTACGCCTATCTCAATCCACAGGTGGGATACGAATAATGATCTCTGACCGATTACGACGGAGTCTCTCCTCGGAATTACGCCGGAGCTTCCTCGCGAAGCTCGGCATCGCTCTGGTCGCGTTCGTCCTGCTCGCGGCCACCTTCGCACCGATCCTGGCACCGCACGATCCGACGGACACGAACCCCGGTGACGCGAACTTGCCACCGCTTGGGTTCAGCACCACCGAGAACCAGACGACGAACCAGATGACCGACGACGGCGACATCGAGATCGTCCAAGAGCGCGTCCAGATCGACGCCACCGTATCCCATCCACTCGGGACGGATCCCGTCGGCCGGGACGTCCTCAGCAGGGTCTTGTTCGGGGCGCGGACCTCCCTGCTGGTGGGCCTGTTCGGCACGGCCCTGGCGGTCGGGTTCGGCGTCACCGTTGGGTTAGTCGCTGGCTACTACGGCGGGCGCCTCGACGACGGCCTGATGCGGGCCGCGGACGTCATGCTGGCGTTCCCGTCGCTCGTGCTGGCGATCGCGCTGATCGGGCTCTGGGGCCAGCAGGCCGTCCCGATCCCCGACCCGTTCCACTGGCTCGGAATCACACCCGAGATGCCGGCAGATACCGTGTTACCGGGGACTGTGATCGTCGTCGTCGCGCTGGTCAACTGGGTGTGGTTCGCCCGCGTGGCCCGCGGCGAGGCACTGTCGGTTCGCAACGAGGAGTACGTCAAAGCCGCCCGGAGTCTGGGGGCCACGGACAGGACGATCCTCCTCAAGCACGTGCTCCCCAACAGCGTGACGCCGATCCTGGTCCTCGCGACGATTCAGGTCGCCGCGATCATCCTCTTAGAGAGCGCCCTCTCCTTCCTCGGGTTCTCGGGGGCCAACCTCTCCTGGGGGATCGACATCGCCCAGGGCCGGAACTACCTCTCGTCGGCGTGGTGGGTCGCGACCGTCCCCGGCGTCGGTATCGTCGTCGCGGTCGTCGGTGTCAACCTCATCGGCGACTGGCTCCGGGACGCACTCGACCCCGGTATCGACCAGGGGGAGGGTGGTGTCTGATGGCGCGCGATCTCCTTCGCGTCCGCGACCTGACGACGCGCTTCTTCACCGAGGAGGGCCAGGTAAACGCCGTCGAGGGCATCTCATTCGACGTCGAGGCGGGTGAGGTCCTCGGAATCGTCGGGGAGTCCGGGTCGGGCAAGAGCGTCACCGCACTCTCGCTGATCGACCTGGTCGACGATCCCGGCCGGATCGTCGACGGGGAGATCTGGTACCGCAACGCCGACCTCGCCGAGGAGACGGCGTCCGACGTTCCGGCGGCCGTCGACGGCGACTTCGTCGACGTCCGCCGGCTCTCCGCACGACACCGGCGGGCGCTTCGCGGCCAGAGCTTCGCGACGATCTTCCAGGATCCCGCGAGCAGTCTGAATCCGTCGCTGCCGGTCGGCGAGCAGATCGCAGAAGCGGTCGAAGTCCAGCGTCGCGCGACCGCGGACCCGCGCTCGACCCGCTCGCGGACCCAGGGCTACGGCCTCGGCAAGTTCCTGATCGGCGGGGCGATGCCGGGGAAAGGGTACCTCACCGAGGAGAGCCGGGCGCGGGCGATCGAACTGCTGGAACTCGTGGGCATTCCGGATCCCGCCGAACGAGCCGAGGAGTACCCTCACCAGTTCTCCGGCGGGATGCTCCAGCGGGCGATGGTCGCCCAGGCGCTGGCCGGCGAGCCGGACGTGCTGATCGCCGACGAGCCCACGACCGCCCTCGACGTCACGATCCAGGCCCAAATTCTGGAACTGCTGGACGAACTCCAGGCGGAGACGGGAATGACGATCGTCCTGATCACGCACAACCTCGGCGTTATCGCCCGAATGAGTGATCGCGTCCTCGTGATGTACGCCGGCGAACTCGTCGAGCGCGGCTCGCTCGCCGACGTGTTCGACGACCCTGTCCATCCGTACACTCGCGGACTCATCGGGTCGAGTCCCGACGTGGACGACCCCGGGAAGCAACTCGACCCCATCCCTGGCAACGTGCCGAGCCTGCTCGACGACGAGATGGAGGACCGGTGTTACTTCGCGGATCGCTGCCCGAAAGCCATGGAGGAGTGTCTCGAGAAGCCGCCATCCTTCGACGCCGAGGGGAGCGAGGACCACGCCGCGAAGTGTTACCTCGCCGACCACGACTACGATCCGACCCGAGCGCTCCCGGAGGGATACTTCGATGAGTAGCGAACGACCGATCCGCGGGGACGAACGAACGGGTGACGATCGTGGGGGTACCGAGCACCCGGGCGACGAGCGCTATGGTGGCGTTCCCGTCGGCGAGGTACCCGACGACGAACCGGCGCCGACGGGGCCGACGCCCGCGACGGCGGACGAACCTGGCGAGAGCCCGCTCGTTCGCGTTCGGAACCTGCAGAAGTACTTCTACGAGGACGACACGCTGTACGATCGACTGCTCGGGCAGGAGCCGACGGCGATCCGAGCCGTCGACGGCGTCAGCTTCGACGTCCGCGAGGGCGAAACGCTCGGCCTGGTCGGCGAGTCCGGTTGCGGGAAGTCCACCACCGGCGAGACGCTGCTGCGGTTGCAGGAGCCGACCGGCGGCACCGTCGAGTTCGACGGGCAGGACCTCGAGAACCTCGACGACCTCACGCCGTTCCGTCGTCGCGCCCAGGTGATCTTCCAGGACCCGTTCTCGAGCCTGGACCCGCGGATGACGATCGGCGCGAGCGTGCGTCAGGCGCTCGACGTTCACGGCGTGGGTACGCCCGACGAGCGCCGAGAGCGCGTCGCGGAGCTGTTAGAGCGGGTCGGGCTCTCCGCCGACCAGTTCGATCGGTACCCACACGAGTTCTCGGGCGGCCAGCGCCAGCGCGTCGGTATCGCACGGGCGCTCGCGCTTGACCCGGACTTCCTAGTGCTGGACGAACCGACCAGCGCGCTCGACGTCTCGGTGCAGGCCCAGGTCCTGAACCTGCTGGAGGAACTCCAGGACGAGTTCGACCTCACGTACCTGTTCATCAGCCACGACCTGGGGGTCATCCGCCACATCTGCGACCGGATTGCGGTCATGTACCTGGGCGAGATCGTCGAGATCGCCCCCGCGGACGAACTCTTCGAGAACCCGCAACATCCCTACACCGAGGCGCTCCTAGAGAGTGTCCCGCGCGCTTCGACTGCCGAGGCCGACCGCGAACTGGAGACGCTTTCGGGTGACGTGCCGTCGCCGCGAAACCCGCCCTCTGGCTGTCGGTTCCGGACGCGGTGTCCGAAGGTCATCCCGCCGGACGACCTCCCGCTCTCGCAGAACCAGTACCGCGCAGTGATGGACGTCCGGGCGCGTATCGAGGATCACGAGGTGAGCCTCGAACCGGTCGAGGGCGACGGAGACGAGGGCGTGTCGGTCGCCGGTCTCCGCGACCGACTGTTCGAGGAGGCCCTGCCGCCGGCCGAGGCCGAGCGCGTCGACGCGGCCCTCTCCGAGCTCGTCGACGGCGAGTGGGAGGCCGCCGCGGCGACGCTCCGGGAGCGCTACGAGAGCGTCTGCGAGCGCCGCCACCCGGACGGCGAGCGGGCGGCCTGCCACCTCCAGCAGGTGCCCGCGGACGAGCACCCGTCCGCCGGCGATTCCGGCGAGTGAGTCGAGGTCGTGCGTCGGCGGCGTCCGAACCGGTTCACGCGTGCGTTTCTCGGCTTCCGCCGTCGTTTCGACCGCGCCCGATCTCGCCAGGAACGGTACCTCTTTTAGGCGTCCACGCGACGCCTCGCGTATGCCCACGCTCGGACTGGTGGTCGCGCAGTTCAACCGGCCGATCACCGAGGAGATGGAGGTGGCGGCCCGCGAGGCGGCGGCCGACGCGGGCGCCGAAATCGGCGCCGTCGTGCCGATCCCCGGCGTCTACGACGCGCCGCTGGCGGCCGATCGCCTCGCCCGCCGCGACGAAATCGACGCCGTGGTGGTCGTCGGGAGCGTCATCACCGGCGACACGGACCACGACCAGGTGATCAGCGACGCGACCGCCCAGCGGCTGTCCGACGTGAGCCTCGACCGGGACACGCCGGTCACGTTCGGCGTGACCGGGCCCGGGATGTCCGCGGCCGAAGCGCGCGAGCGCGTCGAGAACGCCCAGAAGGCCGTCGACGGCGCGCTCGACCTGCTCGACGCGCTGCCGGCGGCCTGAGCGGAGCGTCACGCACAATCACACCACGAGATACATTCAGCATGCACTACGCAGACCGCGTTACGAGAGTCGAACCGTCCGCCACGCTCGCCATCTCGGCGCTCGCCTCCGAACTCGAGGCCGAGGGCGCCGACGTCGTCGACCTGAGCGTCGGTGAACCCGACTTCCCGACGCCGGAGAACGTCGTCGAGGCCGGCAAGGCCGCCATGGACGCCGGTCACACCGGCTACACCACCTCGAACGGGATTCAGAAACTCCGCGAGGCGATCGCCGCGAAGCTACGGGCCGACGGTCTCGACCACGGTCCGGAGAACGTGATCGTCACGCCCGGCGCAAAGCAGTCGCTGTACGAGGTCACCCAGACGCTCGTCGACGAGGGCGACGAGGTCGTCCTGCTCGACCCGGCGTGGGTCTCCTACGAAGCGATGGTGAAACTCGCCGGCGGGTCGCTCGTCCGCGTCGACCTCTCGCCGTACGACTTCCGGCTCGAACCCGCCCTCACCGATCTCGAGAACGTGATCTCGGACTCGACGGACCTGCTGATCGTCAACTCGCCGTCGAACCCGACGGGCGCGGTCTACTCCGACGCCGCGCTGGAGGGCGTTCGCGACCTCGCCGTCGATCACGACGTCACCGTCGTCGCCGACGAGATCTACGGCGAGATCACCTACGACACCGACCCGACCAGCCTCGGCTCACTCGACGGGATGGCCGATCGGACGATCACGGTCAACGGGTTCTCGAAGGCCTACTCGATGACCGGCTGGCGGCTCGGCTACTTCGCCGGGCCCGAGGACCTGATCGACCAGGCGGGAAAACTCCACAGTCACTCCGTCTCCTGTGCGACCAACTTCGTCCAGCACGCCGGCGTCGAGGCGCTCGAACACACCGACGACGCCGTCGACCAGATGGTCGACGCGTTCGAAGATCGCCGCGATCTTCTGCTCGACCTGTTCGCCGACGCGGGCGTCGACGTGCCCACGCCCGACGGCGCGTTCTACATGATGCTACCGGTCGAGTCACCGGATACCGAGTGGTGTGAGGGCGCACTCGAAGACGCCCACGTCGCGACCGTCCCCGGCAGCGCCTTCGGCGCCCCCGGCTACGCCCGTCTCTCCTACGCCGCCAGCGAGGAGCGCCTCCGCGAGGGCGTCGAGCGACTCGTCGACGCCGGTTACCTCTGAAGCCCCAGCCGTTTTCACACGCAAAATCGAGTCGGGTTCCGTTCACCGCCGTCTTCCGTCGATGCCGACTCAGTACCTGCGAACTCCCCCTGCCTTCTACCTTGCTCGACGGTGAAGAGCGCACAATGACCTACCGAACGACTATCGGCTGGTCCCTCGTCTCCTCGGGACTCGTCACCCTCGCACTGATCGGCCTCCCAGGCGACTCGCTGTGGTGGGGTATCGGGTTGCTCCTCGTCGGTGTCGTCGTGCTGGTCGTACGCCGAACGTGACGGTCCCGGTCTCCCGACGGTGGTCGACGACGCTCAGCCCCGACGCTCTACGATCCGTTCGACGATCCGCCGACTGGAGTAGCGTTCGTCGTCGGCCGGCTCGACCCCGCTCGCCCGGCGGACCTCGCACCCGAGGCCGCGACGTTCGAGTTCGTCGGCGAGGGCGTCCTCGTCGTGGTGCTGGTCGTGGCCGAGTGCGATCACGTCGGGATCGAGTTCCTCGATGGGCACGAAGATGTCGGACTCGTGGCCGAGGATGGCCCGATCGACCGGCTTCAGTGCGTCGACGACGTCCCGTCGCTGTGAGGCCGGACAGATCGGCTGGGCCTTGTGATCGACGTTCGATCGACGCGCGACGATGACGACGAGTTCGTCGCCCATCGACGCCGCCTCCCGCAGGTAGTGGACGTGCCCGGGGTGGAGGATGTCGAACGTTCCCTGAGCGACGACGAGCGTCCCGTTTGGCCCGTCGTCGTGCTTGTCAGTAGTCCGGGAGTCGTCCCGGTCGTGCGTCGACGTCCCGTCGTCCGTCTCGTCGCCGTCGCTCAGTTCCATTGTAGCTCCTCGTCGATGTCCTGCTGCGTGAAGTGAAAGAAGTCCTCCTCGTCCGGCAGTTCGACGTCGATAACGTGCAGGGTCGTCGGCTCGCCACCGGAGTCGAACGCCTGCCAGTCGTGGCGTCCGTACGGCGCGCCGATGATGACGTGGACCGACCCGCGGGTGAACGTCTCGAGGTCGGCCTGGCTGGGCCGGATGACGCCGTTGGGGTGGGAGTGTACGCTCCCGAGCGCCTTCGTATCGTTCGGGATCGTGTGGGTCTTGACGGTCGCGCTGACGCTGTTCTGGGTCGTTCCGGGCATCACCAGTACGTCGGTGATGACGAGTCCCTCGCGGTCGAGTCCGAGCCGGCTGGCCTCGGTCCCCCTGAGAAAGCCCATGTACTCGTTCGGGTGCGTCGCCTCGGCGGACTCGAGGACGAACTCGAGCGTCTCCTCGGCGATGCCGAGAATCTCGCTCGAGCGAAATAGCCCGGAGAGCAGGCCCATGTCAGGAACTCCGTGCTTGCCGTTGCTAAACGTTGCGGAAGCGGCGTCGCGGTCGACCATCCGTGTTCGGTCCGTTCGATCGTCCGCGCGGCCTCGTCACTCGAGGCGTGGGAGGGTAAGCGTCACGACGTTCCCACCCTCGTCGGTCTCGTCGAACGAGAGCGACCCGCCGGAGCGCCTGACGATCCACTCGACGAGCCAGAGGCCGAGGCCGGTGCCGTGAAACAGCGGCTCGGGCGTTCGATCACCAGTCAGGATGTCTCGCTCCATGTCTGGGATCACCGGGCCGTCGTCGACGACGGAGACGGCGACCGTCTCGTCGTCGGTCGCCGCCCGAATTTCGATCTCGGGCTCGTCGCCATCGCTGTGGACGACGGCGTTTTCTACGACCTCGACGAACGCGCGTTCGAGTTCCGGGATCGCGCGGACCCGTTTCGAGACGACCGACACGCGACTCGGCGCCACCTCGTGGCGCGTCTCGACGGTCTCGACGGCTCGTTCGATCGCCTCGTCGACAGCGACGGTGCCGCGTTCGTGCGGGGTGGTCAACACGTCGACGATCGGCTGCGTCTTGTCGACCGTCGTCAACAGGTCGTCGATGCGATCGAGCATGACGGTCGTCTCGTCGTCGAATTCATCCGTTTCCTCGGCGAGCAGGCTCGTGTACCCGCGGACGACCGTCATATCGTTGCGGACGTTGTGCCGGAGCAGGTGGCTGATAACTTGCAACTGCTCGGCCCGCTCGCGCCGGTCAGTTACGTCGGCGACGTAGCCCTCGATTCGCGGCGTCCCGTCGGGTGTCGGTTCGACCCGAGTGCCTCGCTCCCAGACCCACTTCGTCGTCCCGTCTCTGGGCTGGATTCGATACGTGAGTTCGAACGAACCGGCCGATTCGAGCCCGTCGAACACGAGGTCCGCGACGCGCTCGCGATCCGCTGGATGGACGACGTCTCGCCCCCAACTGTATCGGTTTCGCTCTAGGTCGGCGGCCGTGTAGCCGGTGAGCGCTTCGACCGCTCCGGTGACGTACTCCATCGGCCAGTCGGGGACCGCCAGACACCGGTAGACGACGCCGGGAAACCGATCGACGATCGTCTCGAGCCGGTCGCGTTCTTCGCACAGTGCGGCTGTGCGCCGTCGTTCGCTCACGAGGCGTTCGATTTCGTGAGCGAGTTCCGTCGCTACGGTTGAGAGCGTCTCCCGGCCCCCGTCTGGAGATTCCGTCGGCGGATGACCGTCTGCGACCCCATCACGGTTCGCGAGACGATGGACGTCGTCGATTCCCGATTCGTACGCCCGCACCGCGAGGTCGCTCCGGATCCCGTGCCCGACGAGGACGACCGGAACCGCCGACGGGTCGCCGGGCGCTACAGCCGTCGATTCCGAACGAGCTGTCAGTTCGTCGTTCGGTGGGGTACGTTCGGATGCCGCCGCACTCGTCGTCGCACGAGGTGGGTCAGTACGGAACGCTGCGGCGGCCATCTCGAGCGATTCAGCGTCCACCGCGTCGTCCGCTCCGTCGGCCACGAGAAGGCCGCAATCGGCCGACTCGACGGTCCGTTTCCTGTCGGGTCGGTCGACGACGTCGACGAGAAATCGGTCTCGCTTGCGGGCGAGCGCGGCGGCAAACTCCTCGCCGTCGACCGATCCGACGCCGTAGACGCAAACCCGAATCGGCCGATGGTCTCCCCCGTCCCGGTCCGACACTGGGTCTTCCCCGGAACGACGGCGCATGACCCGAGGTTCGTCGCTTCCAGGTAAAAGTGTAGTGGCGGTTGTGCAACCCTCTCTCCCCGTTCGGCGCGACGAAGTCCCACGCCGAGCCCCGAGAGGGCGATCCCGACACGGGTATCGAAGTGACTTCGATCACGGTACCGAGCCCCGGTCGGTTCGATACGGGGTACACGCACCGGTCGGCTTGATACGGGCTATACGTGTCGGTCGGCTTGATAAGGGTTATACGCGCCGGTCGCAAACCACCGGCAACGATGACACGTGAGACCGCCGGCGACATCGGTGAGACACGCGAGACGGTCGTCTACGACCTCGACCCGTCGTGTCCTCCCGACGAGGTCGAGCCGGAGACGCCCTATCTCGCGGAGATCAACGGTATTGTCGATTACGGTATCTTCGTCGATCTCTCCGACAACGTTTCCGGACTCGTCCACGAGTCCGTTCTCGAAGGCACCTATCGCGTCGGCGACGAACTCGTCGTCGAACTGGAGGCCGTTCGCGAGGACGGTGACCTCTCGTTCACACCGGCCGACGTCGAGGAGTACGACCTCGTCTCCGTCGAACACGAGGTTTCACTGACCGGAACGGATCGACTCGAGGCGAACCTCGGCGAGCAAGTTCACGTCGAAGGGGAGATCGTCCAGATCAAACAGACCGGCGGCCCGACCATCTTCCACGTCGCCGACGAGTACGGGGTCGTCCCGGCCGCCGCGTTCGAAGAAGCCGGCGTGCGCGCCTTCCCCTCGATCGACGTCGGCGACGTCGTCCGCCTCAACGCGACGGTCGAACGGCGCAACGACGCGATTCAGCTGGAAGTCGACGGGCTGAGCGCACTGGACGGCGACGACGCGACGGCCGCGCGCGAGCGACTTGCGACCGCCCGCGACGAGCGCGCCGAACCGCACGACGTCTCCTCGCTCATCGACTGGCCGGCGCTCGAACCGCTCCGCGAGGAACTGGCCGAGGTCGCCCGAACCCTCCGGCGCACCGTCCTCGAGGGCCGCCCGATCCGGGTCCGTCACCACGCAGACGGTGACGGGATGTGCGCTGCGGTCCCACTGCAACTGGCGCTGGAGCGATTCATCGCCGACGTGCACGAATCACCCGAGGCGCCGCGTCACCTCTTCAAGCGTCTGCCGAGCAAGGCCCCGTACTACGAACTGGAGGACTCGACGCGCGACCTCACGTTCGCGCTCGAGGATCGCGCGAAGCACGGCCAGCAACTCCCCATGCTGGTGATGCTCGACAACGGCTCGACCGCCGAGGACGTTCCGTCCTACGAGACGCTCGCTCACTACGACATTCCGATCCTCGCGATCGACCACCACCACCCCGACCCCGACGCAGTCGGGGACCTGCTGGACGCCCACGTCAACCCGTACCTCCACGACGAAGACTACCGCATCACCACCGGGATGCTCTGCGTCGAACTCGCCCGGATGATCTACCCCGACCTGGCCGACGAGATCAGTCACCTGCCCGCAGTCGCGGGTCTTGCGGACCGGTCGAAGGCCGATGCCATGGCCGACTACATCGACCTCGCCGCCGACGCGGGCTACGACGAGGCCCACCTTCGCGACGTCAGCGAGGCGCTCGATTACGCGGCCCACTGGCTGCGATACAGTGCCGGGACGCCCCTTATCACGGACGTCCTCGGTGTCGAGTGCGACCCCGCCCACCACGAGGCCGTCGTCTCGATGTTCGAATCAAGCGCCAGCGAGGCGATCCAGACGCAACTCGACGACGCGTCGCCACACTTAGAACACGAGTCGCTCGACAACGGCGCCCATCTCTACCGAATCGACGTCGAGAACCACACGCACCGATTTACTTACCCTGCGCCGGGCAAGACCACCGGCGAGATCCACGACGAGCAGGTCACGGAGACCGGCGATCCAGTCATCACGGTCGGCTACGGTCCAGACTTCGCTGTCCTCCGGAGCGACGGCGTCCGCCTCGACATCCCCGAGATGGTGGCGGAACTCAAAGACGAGGTCCCCGGTGCGGGGATCTCCGGCGGCGGTCACCTCGTCGTCGGTTCGATCAAGTTCGTCCGCGGCAAGCGCGAAGACGTGATCGACGCCCTCGTCGAGAAGATGGCCGACGCGCCGATCGACGAGGAACTGTCGAGCACCGCTCCACTCGACGACTGACCGGTTCCAGCGACGACTGACCGGTTCCAGCGACGACTGACCGGTTCCAGCGAGGACAGACTGGTTCCAGCGAGTGCCGACTAGCCGGGCCACACTCGTGCGTGACCGATCAGGCAATACCTGCGCGACGGGGTCGTTTTTTGACGCCCTCTGCAGTGGACCGTAGTATGCAACTGTTCAACAGGGACCTGTCCGCGGACGTCCGCGAACTCGGGACGGTCCTGGGCGACGTCTTGCAACGCCAGACGTCCGATGAAGCCTTCGAGAGCGTCGAATCCGTGCGGACGGCGGCGATCGAGTATCGATCTGGCGACCGCGACAGCCGCGATCCGATCCAGGACGAACTGGAAGCACTGTCGCCGTCGCGTCAGCGAACGGTCGCCCGCGCGTTCGCGACGTACTTCGAACTCGTCAACCTCGCCGAGGAACGCGAGCGGATCCGGTCGGTTCGCCGGCGCGGTCAGGAGGGCCAGCTCGCGGACAGTCTGGCCGCGGCGGGTGACGACCTCGCGGCGCTCGATGACGAAACCGTCGCGCGCATCCTCGACGACGTCTCGATCGAACCCACGTTCACCGCACACCCGACGGAGGCCCGCCGGAAGACGGTCAAGGCGAAACTTCGGACCATCGCGACGTCTCTCGAGACGCTCGACGAACGCCTGCTGACCGACGCCGAGGCCGATCGCATCTGGCGGGCCATCGACGCCGAAGTGACGAGTCTCTGGGGGACGCCCCAGGTCAGACGGCGACAGCCGGAGGTAGCGGACGAGGCACGGAACGTCCAGTGGTACGTCGAAAACTCCCTGTTCGACGTCGTCGGCGACGTGTACGACGAACTGGAGCGAGTCGTCGACGAGGCGACCGACGGCACCGTCGACGTCCCGACGGTCTTCGAGTTTCGATCGTGGGCGGGGAGCGACCGCGACGGCAACCCGTACGTCACGCCCGACGTGACCGCGAACACCCTCGAACGCCAGCGCGAGGCGATCCTCGGGCGCTACCGCTCGTCTCTGGACCGCCTTCTCAGCGCACTGAGTCAGGAGGGACGGCGCCTCTCGGTCGGGAGCGCGTTCGAAGCGTCGATCGCGGCCGATCGCGACCGCTTGCCCCGGTGCGTGCGGCGGTACGAGGAGCGCTACCCCGACGAGCCGTACAGACAGAAGGTCGCGCTCGTGCGCGAGCGTCTCGATCGGGTGACGGACGTCCGTCCGGGCGGATACGCCGACGCCGACGAACTACACGACGACCTGACGGTCATCGCCGACAGTCTACGGGCCAACGACGCGTCGTCGGTCGCGTCGGTCCACGTCGATCCGCTCCGCAGACAGGTCGAGACGTTCGGCTTTTCGCTGGCCAGTCTCGACCTCCGCGATCACCGAGAGAAGCACACCGACGCCATCGCCGAGGTCCTCGAACGGGAGGGAATCGCCTACCGCGATCTGAGCGAGGACGAACGCGTCTCCCTGTTGACCGACGCGATCACGCAGGACGAGGCAGTTATCGACGTCGGCGACGCGGACGGGCTCTCGGAGTCGACGGCGCGGGTTCTCGACCTCTTCGACCGCCTCGCCGACTGGCAGCGCGAGTACGGCGTCGACGCGATCGACACCTACTGCATCTCGATGACGGAGGAACCGAGTCACGTCCTGGAGGTGCTCTTCCTCGCCGATCAGGCCGACGTCGTCTCGCTGCCAGATCACTGCGGGCTCGACGTCGTGCCGCTTCTCGAGACGGAATCCGCACTCTCGGGGGCACGTCGTATCATGGGGACGCTGTTCGAGAACGAGGCGTACGCGCAGGCGCTCGCCGCCCGCGACGGGACGCAGGAGATCATGCTCGGCTACTCCGACTCGAACAAGGAAAACGGCTTTCTCGCCGCAAACTGGTCCTTGTACCGGACCCAGCGTCGCCTCGCACGCATCTGCGAAGACCACGACGTGACCCTGCGGCTCTTTCACGGTCGTGGCGGCTCTATCTCCCGCGGGGGCGGACCGATGAACGAAGCGTTGCTCGCGCTGCCCAATCCGACCGTCACCGGCCAGGTCAAGTTCACCGAACAGGGTGAGGCGATCGCGGAGAAGTACGGTCACCCGGACATCGCGGCGCGCAACGTCGAACAGATGGTGAACGCCCAACTGCGCGCCCGAAAGCGGGCGATCGAGACGTCGCGCGAGTCCATCGACGACGACTGGCTCGACGCGATGGAGGTGATGGCGGACGGGGCGCGGGCGGCCTACCGCGACCTGCTCGAACGAGAGGGATTCGTCCGGTACTTCGAGCAAGTCACGCCGATTTCGGTCATCGAAGACTTACACCTCGGTTCGCGCCCGGCCTCCCGCAGCGACGAGCGTTCGGTCGAGGACCTGCGGGCGATTCCCTGGGTCTTCTCGTGGACCCAGTCGCGGTGCATCTTGCCCGGCTGGTACGGCCTGGCGACGGGGATCGACGCGTACCTCGAGGCCGGTGGGGACGTCTCTGTCCTCCGGACGATGTACGACGAGTGGCCGTTCTTCCGGACGACGCTCGACAACGCCGCGCTCTCGCTCGCCAGAACCGACCTCGAGGTCGCCGCCGAGTACGCCGCGCTCGCGGACGAGGAGCTTCGCGAGGCGTTCTTCCCCCGACTCTCGGACGAGTACGACCGCGCGGTCGACCTCGTCACGACGATCGCCCGGCGGGACGACCTCCACACTCGCGAGTGGCTCGCCGAGTCGACGCGGCGACGAAATCCGTACGTCGATCCGCTCAACCTCCTCCAGGTCGCGTTGCTCTCTCAGTCGGATCGGAACGCGGTCGAAGAGCGCACGTTGCGGCTGACCATCACCGGAATCGCGGCCGGAATGAAGAACACGGGGTGATCTGTCGTCGTCCGCCGTAGCAGGGGTCTCATCACGTCGTGGTCCGTCGTCGTTCGCCCGCTCGATCAGGGAGACGTCGGCGCCTCCTCCAGGATGCCCACCCCGGTAGAGGCACCGATCCGGTCCGCGCCGGCGTCGAGCATGGCCATCGCTTCGTCGTAACTGCCGATACCGCCGCTGGCCTTCACCGGCAAGAACTCGGCCATCCGGCGGACGTCCTCGACGATGGCGCCGCCCCCACCGAAACCGGTCGCCGTCTTCACCATCGCGGCGTCGGCTTCGACGGCGGCCGCGCAGGCGGCGTCGAGCTGATCCGGGGTGAGCAGCGGGGCTTCGACGATCACCTTCACGGGAATCGGAACGGCGGCGACGAGCTCGGCGAGTTCCGCGGCGACCGCGTCCCCGTCACCGGCGCGCAGTCGGCCGACGTTGCAGACGACGTCGAGTTCGTCCGCGCCCGAACGCCAGGCGGTGACGGCCTCTTCGACCTTCACGTCCGGCTCGTGCTGACCGTGCGGGAAGCCCACGACCGTCGCGATCGTGAGCTCGGGGACCTCCTCGCGAACGTCGTCGACGTAACACGGAGGAACGCAGGCGTTCATGCCGTAATCGGCCGCAGCCGTGCAGCACTCGCGGACGTCGGCTGGCGTCGTCCCCGGGCCGAGGACGGTGTGATCGATGCGCGACGCGAGCGCGTCTCGGTTCATACGTGTCGCTCTCGCGGCGAGGACAAAAGCCGATTGGGTTCGGTCGAACGAGCCGTTGGCGACGCGTTCGGGTGGACTCTGGCGCGGCCCCTGCCCCGGCGGGCGGGGTACCGTGTCGGTCACGACTATCGAGGGATTCCAATCGCAACTTGTTTGACCCTGCTGTGAGCGTGATAGTGCATGGTACTGCCGGAAGGATTTGCGATACCGCCCTGGTACTTCCTCGTGGTGCTGGTGCTGGGCCTGGCCGGCGTCGGAGCGATACTCTGGGCGATCGACCCGCCGGTGACGGACCGGACGGTCGTCGCCTTCGCGCCGTGGATGATGTTCGGGTCGACGCTGTACGTACTCGGACGCGAGCCGATTACGGCGTTTCCGGACGCGATCGCACCGCTGTTCGAGATGCCGAGCGTGTACGCGACGACCGCGATCGCGGCCGGGCTCGTCTGGGTTATCGCGAACTTCTTACACGCCGGCGGCCTCTACCGGTCGATCCCGCGATTCGTCGGTATCACTGGGACAGCGTTTCTCTCCGTCTTCACGACGGCGGCGCTGATGGTGGGCCTGAACGCCGAGTCGTTCGCGCCGTTCTGGCCGGTGATCGCCGTCGTCGTCACCGGCATCGTTACGGCCATCGCCTGGCTCGCGCTGAGCCTGTGGTTTACCGACGTCGCCGCTATCACCGGCCTGACGGGCGCGTTCGTCTGCTTCGCACAGGTCCTGGACGGTGTCTCGACGGCGATCGGGTACGACGTCCTCGGTGCGGGCGAAGACGTCCCACTCTCACTCGCGATCCTCGACGTCGCGGCGGGGCTTCCGACCGCCGAGTACATCGGTGCGGGTTGGCTGTTCGTCCTCGTCAAACTGCTGCTCGCGATGGCCGTCGTCGGCCTGTTCGCCGACCTGATTCGTGACCGCCCGCGTGCGGGTCGGGTGGCCCTCGGTCTGGTCGCCGCCGTCGGTCTCGGTCCTGGCTTTCACAACCTGCTTTTGTTCACGATCACGGGCTGACGCCATATGGCCTGCTCGAAGGGAGGAACGACGATCATCGTCGGTTCGCCGTGGACGATTCCCGTTCGCACGGCGTGTACGGATCGCCGCCGCGTCGTGCCGGAGCCTCCCACGCGATGTGAAACGCCGAGACACCTAAGGGTGGAGCCAGCATCACCGTCGACGAATGGATCGCTGCGTGGTCGCCGGTCACGTCAACTGGGACGTCACTCTCCGCGTCGATTCGCTCCCCAGTGTCGACGGTGAGGCGACGATCAGAGAGCGCCGCTGTGGCTGTGGCGGGAGCGCCGCGAACGTCGCGTCGGCGCTGGCGGCGCTAGACGTCGACGTTTCGCTCGTCGGCAGCGTCGGGAGTGGCGACTGCGGCGACAGCGTCGTCCAGTCCCTCGAGGAGTCCGGTGTCGACTGCTCGGGGGTACGGCGGATACCCGGTCGCGAGACGACGCGAAAGTACATCCTGGTCGACGACGCGGGTGCGGTCGCAGTGGTCGGTGCCGACGGCGCCAACGAAGCGCTCGAACCGGCGGCTGTCGATCCGAGTCCGATCAGGCGGGCGGACCACGTCCACCTCACGAGCAATCGGTCGGAGACGACGGCGCATGCCGCGTCGGTGGCGACCTCCGCGGACGTTCCGGTCAGCTTCGATCCCGGCCGCCGAATCGCCGATCGGTCGATCGAGGCGACCCTCCCACACGTCGACGTGCTCTTTCTGTCCGGCCGCGAGGCCGAGACGATCCGGGGGACGGAGTCGGGTGAACTGTCGTTCGGGGAACGAACGGTCGTCGTTACGGCTGGCTCCGACGGTGCCGTCGTCCACGCACCCGATGCGACGCGCCATCACGCCGGATACACCGTCCCGACGACCGACACCACGGGCGCCGGCGACGCGTTCGCGGCGGGCTTTCTCACCGCGTGGCATCGAGACGAGGACTGTGATCGCGCGCTCCGCGTCGGGAACGCGTGTGGCGCGATCGCTGCGAGCCAGCTCGGTGCCCAGCCCTCCCTCACCTGGTCGCGCGTTCGGTCTGTGTGCTCCGAACACCTGCCGTAACCCCTGACCGGGCGCATTCGGGCGTCCTGTGCGTGTTTCACAGCGTGCCCGTGACTGTCACGCACGCAGTTCTCACCGCCCGGTGTCTGACGGAACCGATAAGGGGGCACCCGTTGGTGGTGCACCTAGTCCGTCAGCCAGACGGCAGAGAGACATGACAGAGGCCAACGCTACTGACTGCGGCCCAGATCTGGGGATGCGCCGTGGGTGGGTGGAGTACAGTCGATCGACCGGCGAACCGGCGAGTGTCGCCGTGGTGAACGCGCTCGCCCAGTTCGAAGGGACGGCGCCGACGGCGATGGAGACGCCCCTCTACGAGTATATCGATCCTGAAGCACTCGACGCCCTGTTCGCGTCCAGACCCGACGAAACCGCGCGCGCCCAGGGAGAGGTTCGTTTCGTCACGGACACCGCGACGGTAGTCGTCGGAAACGAGACGGTCCGCGTCTTCGAACGGGTGACGCGTTGAGGAGGCGTCCATCAGACGGGTGACTGCACGCGCCAACGCCACCCGTTATCGGCTGGATTTATCACCGTACCAGTTCGACAGGGTGCTATGAGCGAGGCTGCCGGTCGGCCCGACAGCGCGACCGACTGGCGATACCTCCTGACGACCCGCGGGACCGTCGGACTCGCAATGACCGTCGCGCTCCTGTCGGTAGCGACGGCCGTCGTCGCGATCTTCACCGGACCCAGCGATCCGTACGGCCCGCTCGCGTCCGCCGTACCGACCGTCGTTACGGAAGCAGCCGGCTTTACGGGCGCTCTCACCGGGTTCGCGACCGTCGCGAGCGCCTTCGCACTCCGTCGCGGGTTACGCGCCGGCTGGTGGGCGACGCTCCTGCTCATGCCGCTTTCGGCTGTGCAGGGGCTGTTACAGGCGAGTCCCTACTCGATGCCGCTGGTCGTCCTCTCGCTGGTCTCTGTTCCGGTGTTGATCCTCTCTCGCCACCGGTTCGACGCCCAGCTCTCGTTGACGACGACACAGCTCGCAGCCGGCGCGGCCCTCGCCGGCGTCCAGCTCTACGGGACGATCGGTGGCTACCATCTCCGCGAGCAGTTCGACGGTATCGACACGATCCTCGACGCGTTTTACTTCACCCTGATCACGTCGAGTACCGTCGGTTACGGCGACATCACACCGAACCAGTCCTCCGAGGCCGCGGTCCTGTTCACCATGTCGGTGCTCGTCCTCGGTGTCGCCAGCTTCGGTATCGCCGTCGGCGCCCTCGTCGGGCCGGCGATTCAGGCGCGAATCTCGAAAACACTCGGAAAGATGTCAGACTCACAGCTCCAGACCCTAGACGACCACGTGCTCGTCCTCGGCTACGGGGACCTGACGGAACCGATCATCGAAGAACTCGTCGAAGCGGGACTCACGTTCGCCGTCGTCACCCGAGACGAGGAAGCGACAGAGCCGTTCGTCGCCGCCGACGTTCCCGTCGTCGCAGCGGATCCGAGCGACGAGGAGCCGTTGCGCCGCGCACGAATCGACCGGGCGCGTGCCGTCGTCGTCGCGACGAACGACGACGCCACCGACGCACTGGCGATCCTGACCGCACGCGAACTTCGTCCTGACGTCCGGATCGTCGCCTCGGCGACCGACCGAGAGAGTACCCGGAAGTTGCATCGCGCCGGCGCCGACGCGGTCATCAGCCCGTCACAGCTCGGGGGGCACCTCCTCGTCCGCTCGGCGCTCGACGGCGACTCCTCGGCGATCGTGGACCGCATCCTTCGCGAGGAGTAGCGCGACCCCGTCGCGCGCAGGCCCGTCGTGGCGCCCTGGTCAGGCCGTCGGGCGCGCAGGCCCGTCGGCGACCTCCTGGAACCACTCGGTCGCGAGCGCGTCGAGTCGCTGCTCCGCGGTGGTTGCGCCGAGCACGTCGCTCGTCCCATCCCACTCGATCGAGACCTTCGAGAACGGTGTGAGGGCGAGCCCGGAGATCGTCACGGGGCCCGCAGCCGTGTGGACCACCCAGGTCGTCCGCGTCCAGCCAGACGCGTGTTCGACGGTTGCGACGCGGCCACCGTCGTCCCACCGTGTCGCGAGCCCGGCCGTGATTCGACGGAGACGGCACTGTCCATGGAGGTGTGCGAGGATCGCTCCGCCCGAGAGGATCCCGAAGGCGACGATCGCGAGAGCACCGCCGCCAAACGGGACGTTCACCGACGCCGCAACCGCGGAGAGACCGATCGCGAGTCCGAGCACGCGAACGTCGACCGAACGCGGAACGGAACCGTCCCACTCGCCTGTCGATTGGTCCGTACCCATGGGTCCACGTCGTGGGGACCGAACGTAGGCTGCTCCCTGTCGTTGTTCGGCAGTTACGTACTCGTCCGGACGCCGCCGGGAACCTGGCGCCGTCGCTCCGGTGCCCCCGAACCATCGGTGTACTCTGCCTCGTCGTCCTCGACGCACGTCTGCACGTGCGGCCGGTTCGGATCGGTGTTGCCCCCCACAGGTCTCGTCGGTACCGTCGATGGCGTCGCGATCCGCGCTCGCTCCGGTCCGCTCTGTACTCGTGTCGTCTCCGCGTTAACCGATCAGTTCATCGTCGTGCCCGCGAGTGCGACCGTCGTCACCGCTTCGATCCCCCGCGCCGTTTCGTTCAGTCGAAGCCGGTGTACCACGGTCGATCGTCACCGGTCTCGTCGTCGGGCGACCGTCCCGCTTCGACGTCAGCGCCACGCTCGGACGTCGCTCGAATCGGAGGTACCGCTTGCCGAGGAGTATCGACCCGGCCAGCCCCGCCAGCACGATCAGCGCGATAGAGACGGGCACCGACCAGTCACGGGACTCGCGCCAGTCGCCGTCGAAGACCGCTCCGTAGTAGTGTGCGGCGTCTCGCCCATGGAGGACGAGGACGACCTCGCGATTCTCCGTCAGGGCGTTGTCGTTCCAGTTGAGACTGCCGAGGACGGTGATCTCGTCGTCGATGATGAGGCCCTTCGCGTGGATCTTTTCGAATCGCTCGCCGCCGTCGGTGATCCGTACGTCGAGTGATACCCCCTCGTTCGCGTCGGCGGCTTCGAGTCGCTCGGCCAGGTCTCGGTTCTCTTCGGCGACGTACCACGACCCGTCGAGCAGCAGGTCGACCGCGACGCCGTCGCGCGCGGCGTCGAGGGCCGCCCGGAGCAAGTCGAAGTTCGGCCCGCCGACCTGCACCTGTACGATCCGGATGGACTCGTCGGCGGTCTCGATGAGTTCGATCAGTCGATCGCCGGCGTTGTCGGGGGCGAGCAGGAGCTCGATCGAATTCACGTCGACGGTGGCCGGTGCGTGCGTCTCCGGGAAGCGACCGGGACCTGCGCCGGAGTCGTCGAAACCGGCGTCTCCGTCAGTGACGAAATCGAGCGTCGGGAGACGAGTGGACCAGGTTTCCACGTCCCGACCGGACGCGTCGGCGTCGAACACGTCACCGAGCCTCGCGGCGAGTTCGGCGTCCGTCACGACGACGCCCCAGCCACGACTCGATTCGCCACCGACGCCAGCCGCCTTCCAGTTTTCGGTCGTCACGAGGACCTGGTCGTCGACCACTGCGTACTTCGGGTGGTGGAAGGCGTATCGATCGCCCGGCCCGCCGATGATCCGGACGGTGGCCCCCGCCGCGTCGAGGTCATCGAGGAGCGGTCGCGTCGCCGCGGGGAGCCCTCCGACCGGACTCGCCTCGACGAGCACCTCGACCGCGACGCCGCGGTCCAGCGCGGACAGGAGGGTTCGCCCGACGGATTCGTCGGTGATCGTGTACCCGGCCAGTCGAATTCGATCGTCGGCGCTCGCGAGGACGTCGGTTACGGCGGTGGGCGAGTCCGGGAGGACGAACGCGGTTGCCTCGTCTCCGTCGAACGTCGCGACCGGCAGGCAGGTCCGCCCGTGCGGCCACCACGACCCCCGGGCGGAGGCCGGTGGCGAACGGGCAGTCACGTTCCCGTCGATCGATCGATACCAGCGTTCGCCCTCGGGGGCACGCTCGTAGGTGACGGTGTCGACCGGTCCGGTGGGCGTCGACAAGGTGAGTCTCTCGCCGTCCGCGGCCAGTCTGAGGTGGCCGTCGAACGCCACGACGGGGTGTTCGGTGAGCGCTCGGGTCGCGTTCGGATCCAGACTGACCGCGACCCGACCGGGGGGACGATCGGCCGGGATCGTCGCCGTGGCGTAGCCGTCGGAGACGGTCAATTCCGACGTCCCGTTCGGCGGACTCTCGACCACCAGGTACTCGCCGACGTTGCCGTGCGTCGGCGGATTCGGATAGAGTTCGACGATCCGCGGCGTCGACGGGTGGCCGGCAGGGCCGCTGCCGTCGTTCGCGCAGGGTTTCTCGTCAGACGTGGATGCACTGTCGCGAGTCGGATCCTCGAATTCGGACCACCGAACCGGTATCGATCGGTCGGCGGACGACTCGTGTCCGGTTGCCGCGTCGGATCGTTCGATCGACGGCTCCGGCTCGGGTTCGATGGAATCCCCGTCGGATCGATCGACGAACGTCGCCGGCCCGGGTTCGGAGACATCCGCGATGGCGAGCGACGCAGTGGCACAGGGTGCGAGACAGACGAGCAGGACGAGCCCCAGTCTGACGAACGCGCGGGCTGGCGGGTCCGATCGGGTGGTGCATTCGTGGACGGTCAACCGGGACACGGCCCTGGCTGGGCGCCCCTTCCCACTTAAACGACCGGGTCAATCGTCCGAGTCGGGCATCCGGCCTCCTCGATAGAACGCCGCGAGCTCGCGGTCGACGTCGTCGATCGTGAGTACGTCGTCGGCGTCTAGATGGTCGGCGTCGTCGACGTAGGCCATCGCGCGTTCTTCGGTCGCGAACGGGACCGGACTCCCGCTCATCGGTGAGGCCTGCGACTCCAGTGCGGTTTCTTTCACCAGGAAGCCGTCCGCGGCGTCGAACATCTCACGGGTGTCCTGATCGATGAACCAGATACGTTCGATCGGCGCGTCCGTGGGGTGTGCCCGGGTGACGGCGCGGTAGGCGAGCAGACACCCCGGCGACTCGAAGAACAGACCGGTGCCGTCGGCGTGGGCGAGTTGACAGCTCCACGGGAGGTAGTCTGCCGGCGTCATGGTACAGACCGGACAGCTATTCTCTCCGGAGAACCTGAGCGGTTCCGAGAGCGGGTGGTCGTCGATGGCAACCGCCGCCGCGCTGTAGGGGATCCGATCCTCGGTCGCCGACGCCTCGGGTTCCGGATCAGACAGACAGCCGGCGAGCGCACTGCCGCCAGCGACGCCAACCGCCGCGAGGACATGACGCCGCGTCGGCGGTCCGTCGACTCGGTCCCCGGGCCGACGACGCCGTGTCGGTGTGCTCGCCCGTCGAGTCATTTCAGCCGCTCCTGGAGAAAACACGGGTGGGCCGCCGTGATGCCGTCCACTTCGAGGATGGTCTCGTTGATGATCGTCCCGAGCTCGTCCCCGTCGGGGGCGCGAACTTCGGCCAGGAGCATGTGGTCGCCGGTACAGCTGTACAGCGTTTCGACGACCTCCAGTTCTTTTAGCGCCTGCGTCGCCTCGATGTACGATTCGCTGGCGACGTCCATTCCGACCAGCGAGATCAGCTGGTTCGAGAGTTTTTTCGGGTCGAGATCGGCGGAGTAGCCGACGATGACGCCCTCCGATTCGAGCTCGTCGATGTACTTTCGAACCGTCGGCTTCGAGACGTCCGCCCGCTCGGCGATGTCCGCGTAGGATGCTTGCGCGTCCGACTCCAGGACTGCGAGGATACGGTCCCGGGTCGACTGGGTACTCATAGGAGGAAAATTTGCGCCAGCGGAAAAATATCTTTTGTATCGTAAAGCGTCACTCCTCCAGTGCCAGGGTTCGACCGATCAGATCGACTTCCGTCTCGCTGCCGTGGCCGGCTCACTCGATCGTTCGACACAGAACCGGTTCGTCAGATACAGGTCCGGTGTGAACCTTCGTACCCGGAACACGACGAACTGGGGGCGGCCGGGGGTCGTCGACTCCGTGCCTACGTGTGGCGTTCGAGCAGGTCGTAGCTGCGCTCCCACTCGGCGTCCTCGTCGAAGTAGCGCTCCGCGACGGGTTCGTCGGGCAGTTCGCCGACGGCGCGTTTTTCCTCCTGGTAGGACGGACGCTCCTCGTCGACGTAGTACCGACCGGTGAGGACGGTCCCCTCGTAGAGGGCGCTCTCGGTCTCGTACATCATGTCGGCGGCTTCGCGCCGGTCGGTGACGTCGAAGTCGTAGTCGTCGGACTCCTGGACGTCGACGTAGGGGACGTACTGACGGGCGTCTTTGTTCCAGGTGGGACACTGGGTCAGGAAGTCCACGTGGGAGAACCCGTCGTGCTCCATGGCTTCGACGAGGATCTCCTTGGCCTGGTTCGGGTTGACGGCGGCCGTGCGGGCGACGTAGCTCGCACCGGCGTTGAGCCCCAGCGAGAGCGGTCGGAGCGGGTCTTTCGCGCTTCCGGATGGCTGGGTCTTCGACTTGTGTCCCTTCGGGCTCGTTGGCGATGTCTGGCCCTTCGTCAGTCCGAACACCTCGTTGTTGAACACGATGTACGTGATGTCGTGGTTCTCGCGCGCCGAGTGGATGAAGTGGTTGCCGCCGATGCCGTAGCCGTCACCGTCGCCGCCGGCGGCGATGACCTGCAGCTCGGGGTTGGCCAGCTTCGCGGCGCGGGCGACCGGCAGTGAGCGGCCGTGGATGGAGTGAAAGCCGTAGGAGTCGAGGTAGCTACTCAGCTTGCCCGAACAGCCGATCCCCGTCACCAGCAGGGTCTCGTCGGGAGTGCGTCCGACTTCGGGGAGCGCCTGTTTCAGCGCTTTGAGGACGCTGAAGTCGCCACAGCCCGGACACCAGGTCGGCTGTGGTTCGACTTCGGGGGTGTACTCGTCGCGGTCGATCTCGCGGTCGTCGCCGATTGCGTTGAACGCGCTCATGGATCAATCACCTGCGGCCGGTTCGATCCGGACCTGTGCGGAGGGTTCGCCCGCGCCACCGTCGAGCCGAATCTCGCACGACTCGACGATCTCGGCGGGTTCGAACGGGTTACCGTTGTACTTCAGCAGGCTGGTGAGCTTCTCGCCGTAGCGGCCGAGCTCCTTCTGGATCAACCCGCGGAACTGTGCGGTGGCGTTCATCTCGATCACCATCGCCTCGTCGACGCTCTCGATGAACGCGACGAGTTCGCTCTCGGCCAGCGGCATCATGTCGGAGACGCTTACCGCCTTGATCGAGTGACCAGCGTCGTTCATGCGATCGACGGCCTCGAAGACGGCACCCTGACTGGAGCCCCAGGTGATGAGACCGTAGTCGGCGTCGTCTGGTCCGACGTAGGTCTGGTTGGTTTCGCCCTCGTCTAACTCCTCGCGGATGACGTCTAGTTTCTCGAGTCGGCGGTTCATCTGCAGGACGCGATTGTCCGCGTCCTCGCTGATGTGACCGCTCGGGGTGTGCTCGTTGCCCGTCGCGAGGAAGCGCCCGCCCTTCTGGCCGGGGATCGATCGCGGACTGACGCCGTCTTCGCCGTCGTAGCTGAACCGTTCGAACTTGCCCGAGGCGTCGTGTGCCGCTTCTTTGAGCTCGTCTTCGGTGAGCGTCGAGCCGAGGTCCGGCGCGGGTTCGCGGTCGAAGAACTCGACGTCGACGTTGGTGTTCTCGCCCGAGAGCTTCTGGTCGTAGATCAGGATCGTCGGGATCTGGTAGTCGTAGGCGATCTCGAAGGCGAGGCGGGTCTGTTCGTACGCTTCCTCGACGTTGCCGGGTGCGAAGACGACCCGCGAGGAGTCGCCCTGGCTCGTATAGAGGACGTGCTCTAGGTCGCCCTGTTCGGGTTTCGTCGGCATCCCTGTCGACGGGCCGGCGCGCATGGATTCGAGCAGGACGATCGGCGTCTCGGTCATCTCGGCGAGGCCGAGCGGCTCGCTCATGAGGGCGAAGCCGCCCCCCGAGGAGCCGGACATGGCTTTCGCGCCCGCGTGACTGGCGCCCACGGCGAGTGCTGCCGCGGCGATCTCGTCTTCGACCTGTTCGGCGACGCCGCCCATATCGGGGAAGTTCTGGCTGAGGATGGTGAAGACGTCCGTCCAGGGCGTCATCGGGTAGCCGGAGATGAAGCGACAGCCGGCGTCGATGGCGCCGTACGCGATGGCGTTCGAGCCCGACAGCAGCGCCTGCCCGGTGTCGTGCGCTCCTGTGGGGACGGTGAGTTCGTGTGTGGTGTCGAACTCGTCGACCATCCCGTAGGCCTCGCGGAGGATCTCCAGGTTGGCCTCCAGTACGTCGCCCGACATGGCATCCTCCATCAGGTCCTCGATGTGCTCGATGTCCATGTCGATGAGGCCGGCCGTGATCCCGACGCCGGCGGTGTTGCGCATGACCTCTCGACCGTGCTCTTTCGCCAGGCCGCGAAGGTCGACGGGGTAGACGTGCCAGCCGTTCTCCTCGGCACGCTCCTCCAGGTCGATTTCGGCGACGTCCTCGTCGTCCAGCAGCCCCTCGTCGTAGACGATGACGCCGCCTTCGTTGAGCTCGTCGAGATTCTCCGACAGCGGCTTCAACTCCTCGTTGCCGTAGTAGGCGTCGTCCTGTGGGTTTCGCGCGAACGAGTCGCCAAGCGCGAGCAGGAAGTTGTACCCGTCGCCCCGTGACTGTACCTCGTGGCCCGCCGCCCGAATCTCGACGTACGTGTGACCGCCGCGAATCCGCGAGGGATAGTGGCGGTGGGTGAAGACGTCGAGGCCCGAGCGCATCAGGGCCGTCGCGAAGTTCTGGCTCGTCGAGTCGATCCCGTCGCCGGAACCGCCCGCGATTCGCCAGATGAGTTCGTCGGTAGTCATGTGTATGAAACTGGGACCGGTGCCCCGCTGGTCCGTACGCGAATTTTGCCACAGACGGCCTAAAGCCTTTGCTATAGATTGCCATACATTTATCGTGAAGAATGTAGGATTACGACGAACTTTCACCCTCGCGACGACGGGAGGGAAAGAACCGCGCCTCTACCCGGCGCGCATCGGAACGGGGTACGTGTCGGGAATCGGCTACAAGAGTAATATGATCAGACTCCCACGAGAGGTTTACCGTGAGCAGTATTCTGTCGGGTGACCCGGTCTTCTGGCTGTACGTGGCCGCGTTTTCGCTCGCCGCGATCGCTTGCTTCGTGAGTCTGGGTCAGTTCAGGACCATCGACGATACCGACACCCGACGCGGTCTCGTTGCGCTCTTGGCGACAAGCGGTGGCTGGGCTGCCTCGCAGGTCGGGTATCTCGTCGCACCCACCGCTCGCCTCACACTCGTGAGTTACGTCGGCGGACTCGTCCTCGGATTCAGCGCGGTCGGCGCCTGGTTGTACTTCTGTTCGGCCTACACCGGACGCAGTTACCACCGCAACCCGACGTATCGCCGCCTTGGAGCCGGCGTCATCGTGGCCGTCGTCGGTCTGAAGGTCACGAATCCGATCCACCAGGGCTACTTCTCGACCGTCGAAGCGACGACCCCGTTTCCGCACCTCGCCATCCAGACGGGGCCGCTCCACTGGACCGCGATGGGTCTCGCCTACGCGGTTACCTTCGTCGGCTTCTTCATGCTCTTCGAACTCTTTACCGCGGTCGACCACGACTCGCGACCCCTCCTGGTCCTGGTCGGGCTGACCGGCCTCCCCGTCGCCGCCGACGTCGCCGGATACACGACTCCCCACCTCGTGGACATGACCTACGAACCGCTCGGCGTGGCCGCGTTCGCGGTCGGCGTCGCGTTCGTCTATCTCGATCGGTTCGAGGCGATCAGGGTCGCCGGCGAACGCGAGACGCCGCTCGTCTCGCTGGGGAGCGACGGGACGATCCGCGAGACGAACCTCGCGGCCAGGGATCTCTTCCCCGAACTGATGGGCGCTCGGGGGCGATCGATCGGAGAGGTCCTCCCGACAGTGGCGGACCGCCTCCAGAGTGACGAGCCGATCGTGGCGGTTCAGACCGCTACCTCCCGCCGCTTTTACAGAGTGACCGAGAGTCCCATCGGAAGCGACAGGGCCGACCTCGGCGGGACACTGGTATTCACCGACGTGACCGAGCGCGAGGAGTACCGACGCGAACTGGAACGCCAGAACGAGCGACTCGACAGGTTCGCCGGTATGGTGAGCCACGACCTTCGGAACCCACTGAACGTCGCGAAGGGGCGGCTGGACATCGCCCTGGAGACGAAATCGGACGCGGGTGAGACAGATCCGGACGATGAGACGCTTTCAGAGGTTGCGGCCGCGCTCGATCGAATGGATTCGTTGATCGACGACGTTCTCGCGCTCGCGAGAGAGGGAACCCCGGTCGAATCGCGAACCACGGTGACGCTGTCTACGATGGCACTCGAGTGCTGGGACATGGTCGACGGTCCGAACGCCGACCTCTCCGTCGAGTCCGACGGCGTGTTCGCCGCGGATCCCGACCGACTCAAGCGCCTCTTCGAGAACCTGTTCCGGAACGCAGTCGATCACGCGGGTGACGACGTGTCGATCCGCGTCGGTGCCCTCGCCGACGGGTCGGGATTCTTCGTCGCGGACGACGGCCCCGGGATCCCGCCGGCCGACCGAGACGAGGTCTTCGAGGAGGGCGTGTCGACGGATCCCGACGGAACCGGATTCGGGTTGGCGATCGTCTCGGAGATCGTGGCCGCTCACGGGTGGTCGATCGAGGTGACCGAGAGCGAGGCCGGCGGTGCCCGGTTCGAGGTATCCGGTGTGACAGCACGAGACCGATCGACCGAACAGGAATCCGTATCGGCGTAGCAACCCCGCTCCGCAGGGCAGGCTGGCGGTCGAGTCGGTAGGCAGCGAGGTTCACACCGTCCGTCCCGTCGGATCGTAACCGAATCGGTTTCTCCGTCAGATCGTAGCCGAATCGACCCCTGTGAGTCCCCGTTGGACGTTTCAGGGTCGCTCGTTTGATGCCCGTCTACGACCCATCGGCCGACGCTGACTACTCGTTTCGCGGATTTTCCGGATGGTAGTCGGTGTCGTACTCTCCGGGCCGACCGTCGACACGGTCGGGCGTGATGCGTCCAGAGAGGAGCATGAAGTCCGCCAGTGTGAGCGCGAGCATCGCTTCGACGACCGGGACGCCCCGTGGCGGCAAGACAGGATCGTGACGGCCGATCACCTGGGCATCCTCGATCACCTCGCCCGTCTCCCAATCGACCGTCTGCTGTTCGGCGGGAATCGACGTCGGCGCGTGGAGCGTCACCTCGCCGTAGATCGGCTCGCCCGAGGAGATGCCCCCCTGGATCCCGCCGTGGTCGTTCTCGGTGGGAGCGGGCGCCCCGTCTTCACTGAATTCCCACTCATCGTTGCGCTCCGTCCCCGCGTACTCCCTGGCTTCGCGACCGAGACCGAACTCGAATGCCGTCGCCGCCGGGACGGCCATCATCGCCTGCCCGAGGCGGGCCGACAGCGAGTCGAATCGAGGCGCACCGAGCCCCACCGGAACACCACGGGCCTCGAAGTAGATGCCGCCGCCGATCGAGTCGCCCTCGCGCTGGTACTCCTCGACCAGCTCTTGCATCCGCTCGGCGGCGTCGAGATCCGCACAGCGGACGTCGGTCTCGTCGACGCGCTCGCGGATCTCGTCGAACGAGACCTCGGACGCCTCGACGTCGCCGATCTGGCAGACGTGGGCCGCGATCTCGATGCCCTCGCGCGAAAGGAGCGTCTTCGCGATGGCGCCCGCGGCGACCCAGTTGACCGTCTCGCGGGCCGACGAACGCCCGCCGCCGCCCCAGTTGCGCGTGCCGAACTTCGCGGAGTAGGTGAAGTCCCCGTGGGAGGGCCGCGGCGCCGTGATGAACGGCTCGTACTTGCCCGAGCGGGCGTCCTTGTTCTCGATCGTGAGCCCGATCGGCGTCCCCGTCGTGTAGCCGTCCTGGATCCCCGACTCGATGGAGACCGCGTCCGGCTCCCCGCGACTCGTCGTGATCTGCGATTGGCCCGGCTTTCGCCGGTCGAGTTCGCGCTGGATGTCGTCTTCCGAGAGTTCGAGGCCGGCGGGACAGCCCGAGACGGTACAGCCCATCGACGGCCCGTGACTCTCCCCGTAGGTCGTCACCTGGAAGAGCCGGCCGAAGCGATTGCCGTTCATTGGCGTCGCCTCCGCGGCCGCGACACTTAGCGATGGGGTTTCGGGCGAGTGTGGTCGGTGACGATGCGATCGGCGCAGGTGTGATCGGGGACTGGGTCGGGAGTCGTTGGGGTCGGTGACGATGGGTCCAGGCCCGTTGGGCCGGGGTTGCTGGATTCGTGACCGACGTGGTCGGATAGTCCCGAAACTATCGGAAATGATAATAAAACTGGATTGAATTCGTCCTTTCCTTGCCACAATTTACCGCGCTATTAGTACACATAATTCTCCGTGAGTGCCGGCCTTCGTCTCAGGATCTAAACCGTTATTTAAGCACTAGAAATTAGTAATAGCTATATTATTCCTCCACGAACGTCGAGTTACAATGACGGGCGACCACCCCGGAACTAGATCGGCGATCGGCCGGCGAACGACGCTGAAATACCTCTCCGCAGGGGCGCTTGGTGTGAGTCTGAGTAGCAGTCAGGTGAGCGCTCGATCTGATTCGACCGCGACGCCGGAACGGATGGACCTCGACAGACCGGATCGACCGATCGTCAAGTACGACGATTCGCTGTACGAGATCACCGCGCATCCCTACATCCTCACGCTGTCCGACGCCGCGATCGACCGCCACTTCGGTGTATCCTCGATCAAGGGACGGGAGTTCGAGTCCGCGCGACGGTACGTCGAGAACCTCCGCGCGCGGTACCCAGTCGAAACCGTCGTCACGGACGAGGAGAAGCGTTTCCAGCTCGGCGAAGAAGCGCGGGCCAATTTGACCAACGAACGCCGAAGTGGCGAACCGCTGCTCACCGGAGCGAGCGAGAACCAGACTCGTCCATCCCCTTCAGAGGGAGGAATTCCCGCGAAACAGAGCGATCTCGATCAGGACGCGTTTCGGACCACATTGAGCGTCTTCGCCGGTCCCTCGTCAGGCGATGCGGATGAGGGAAGCTCTCCGCAGTGGAGGATTAATCACCACGTCAAGTTACTCGAAGACGCCAAAGCAGACGTCGGCTCGTCGACGTACTTTTCCGATTGGGCGGGCGAGCCCGATCTCTTCGACGATTGGGCGAACGGGTTCTTAGAGAAAGCCGACGCAGCACTCGATATGGTGTATTATCCGAGTGCCATGCCTGGGGTTGGCTGGCTGGAAGATAAACTCATTGATATGTGGTCTGCGGTCCTCGATGTATATATGAGCAATTATATGCAATACTACGATCCGGATGTGTCTTCCATTTCGGTCCCCCACCTACAGGACATCGGAATTAAAGATATCGGAGGGGCACCGGTAGCATTCAAGGAATTTTACGACCGGGGCATGGCCCCACACGGGCGAGTGTACACCGCTTGGGCGTCCCATTATCTACACGATGTCGCCAACCCACTCCACACCGGAATGGGATACGAGCAGATCGGCATCGATATCGATTTCGAGTGGAATTGGGATCCTAGTCGATTTTTGGTTGATTTTGACCACTCTATCGATCCCAAACACTGGTTGCATAAAGGCGTTGAGAAATATGTGCAGAACAACTATGAGGCGGAATTCGCGGACGCCTTCAGGGGTGACGATGGCGCCCCAATTATCACTCCTCAATTCGCGATAAAGAGTGTGGCAGACGAGAGTTCCGGGTACGCTGACGACATCTTTCACCAGATAATGGATTATGAGACGCCAGGAGATGACACTCCAGACAGTTGGGATGACGATACAAAGGATATGTTGGATGGTGATATAAAACCATGCTTAGAACTTTGTGGGAAGTACAACCGGCAACTTCTCGTCGACCATGGTTATGGAGAGTTGTAACCAATTCTAATATATAGATATACAAAAATATCCTATATTTTATATTCTGTATAACCAAGCTTATATCCAACTAAAAGCATAATCTGTATATGGGCTCCTCCAGAAGACAATACCTCTCGGCGGTTTTTACATCATTTGCCGTAGTAACAACAGGCTGCGTAAGTATCGGACCTGGTAGCGAGAACAAGTACCGACTGAAAACAAGGCACGTCGACGATCCGATTCGCGGGTCGGGATATCGACCGTATCTGGTCGACCCACTCGAGATCGAATCGAAGTACAGTATCGAACTCTCCGATGCGTACAAGCAGGACAAAGTCGACCAACTCGTCGAAACGGGTGCCGTCGACACCCGAGCCTGGGAACTATCTTTTCGAACGGATTGGGGGACAGGCAAACGTGACCGTCGAACCTGTCTCGAACACGACGGCGCTTACTACCGGGTCTGGGTCGAATCGCGAGAGGAAGTCGAGAGGGAACGGTGGGTGTTTCGCTTCGACTGGAACGACACGAACCCTGCCGATGATTCGACGATCATTACACTGGGGGATAACTCACTAGCGGGGGACGACCAGCGGATCGTCGAAGCTGCCCGGGAACTCATCCCTGAGAAAGACGACCGAGACGTGAGTTACGAGCGCCCCCGATTCAGCCATGCAGTCATCTTTCACGATGAACTCGACCCGGGTGAGAGCGATCTCGTTCCCGATCCGCCGTTCGATTACCTCGAAACCGACGACGAGTACTTCCGCGCGGTGACCGAACGTGGGCCGATCGAGCATCCGGAACAGACGTTCACCGTCGAACGAGTGGCCGATTCCTACGAGGGCTATCGCGAGTACGCCAAAGAGACGTTCCCCGATGCACGGTTTTCGGACGTCGATCTCTCCGAGGAGGCCATCGAGATCCTCGAATCGGCGACGACGCTCGAAGGATCGCTGTACTCCTACGAGGAAGAACCGCCACTCTCAGACGCGCTCGAAGAAGTTCTCGAACCCCTCTCCATCACTGAGCATCTCGAACCGCTCAATTCATACGACGAAGTGATATGGTTCAGAGACGCTCTCGCCGAGTTCCGGGACGAGTGGTACGAGTTCGAACTCATTCTGTATCCGGAGGATCACGAACACTAGCGGTTCGTTCCCGAGTGAATGATGTGGTATCGGAACGCACTCGCCGAGTTCCGCGATCGGTGGAACGAGTTCTGACTCGCGATTTATACAGGGTAACGAAGACAGTGGACCGATTTGCACTCGACGGGACCGAACCGGAGAGCGATGATCTAGAAGACACTTATAATATACGAACTCACGAGATATATGGACCAACAGGTAGATCGAAGAAAATACCTCTCCGTCGCTGCGACGACTGCGGGAACGGTCGCCGCCGGGTGCATCGATATCGACATCAACGAAACGGAGCGAGACGCCTTTCGGCTCACGTCGTACGGAATCGACGACGTGGCGCTCGGGCCGACGTACCGTCCCTATCTGATCGACCCGCTCGACGTCGACGCCTCGTACAGCGTCGCGTTGTCCGATACCTACACACAGAACGCGATCGAGGAACTCGTCGACACCGGCAGCCTCGACACCCGCGGGTGGGCCCTCTCCTATCGAACGGACTGGGGACCGACGGAACGGGACGCGCGGACCTGTTTCGAACACGACGGTGCCTACTACCGCGTCCACGTCGAATCGAGCGATCACGTCGAACGCGAGCGGTGGGTGTTCGGCTTCGACTGGACCGATGGGGACCCGCCGACCGACGCGACGGTCGTCACGCCGTCGGATACCGGGCTCTCTCCAACGGACCAGCGGATCGTGGAGGCCGCCAGTGCGCAGATTCCTCCGGAGGGCGAGCGGGAGGTGACGTACGAACCGCCGCGGATCAGCCGATCCGTCGTCTTTCACGACGAACTCGATCCCGACGACAGCGATCTCGTGCCCCAACCCCCGTTCGACTACCTGGACCGCGACGGCGAGTACGTCCGCGCCGTAGCCCACCACGTTCCGGTCACGCGTCCGGAGCGGACCTTCTCCGCCGAACGCGTCGCGAAATCACGTGATGGATACCGGGAGTACGCCGAGGAGACGTTTCCCGACGCGCACTTCTCGGACGTCGATCTCTCCGAGGAGGCCACGGAGGTTCTCGAATCGGCTATCAGCACCGACGAGGGACTGGCACACGAGGAGGAACCGCCGCTGTCGGACGGCCTCGGCACGGTCCTCGCTCACCTCGGGATCGCCGACTCCCTCGAACCGTACGACTCGTACGACCGGCTGGTCGTGTTTCGGAACGCCCTCGCCGAGTATCGGAATCGCTGGTACGAATTCACGCTCTTCGTCGACCCCGAGCCCCGGGAGGGGTAGGCCGTCGCCCCGTCGGAACCGCCGGCTGTCGGAAATGCGGACTCCGTCTGGCGCTTACTCGTCGAGCGGCAGCCGACTCTGCCGCGACCCCGTTTCGACCCGAGCTTCGTGATCCAGCAGGCGTCGCTTCGTTTCCACGCCACCTGATGCCGAGTACCCGCCCAGGCCGCCGTCTGAGCCGACGACGCGATGACACGGAACGAGCAGCGGGACGGGATTCCGGCCGCAGGCCTGGCCGACGGCGACGGGCGCCGTGTCGAGCGTGGCCGCCAGGTCTCCGTACGTCCGCGTCTCTCCGGGCGGAATCTCGGCCATCGCCCGCATCACCTCGCCGAGGAAGCCGTCGGGGTACCTGACCATCAGGTCGAAACGCGTCCTGTCTCCACGCTCGTACGCCGCGACCTGGGCGCGGATCTCCGCCGGCGAGGCGTCGACCAGGCCGTCGTCGATCTCGATGGACTCGCCGAAGAGGGGGACGCGCATGACTGATGCACCGGTGTTCACCCGGTCACCACGTCAATCCTTCGTAGGCGTCCAGGCGATCTCGATCGGTATCGATCCGGCGACCGTCGACGAGAATTCGCTGGTCCATAGCCTCGACCGGGAGCTCGTCGTACTCGGGCCAGTCGGTTGCGAGGACCGCGCCGTCGACGCCGTCGAGAGCATCCGTGAGCGAGTTGGCGAACGCCAGCGACCCGTACTCGGGACCGTCGCTGGACTCGGGACCGTGGCTGGATACGGGACGATCGGCTGCCTCGAAATCGCCGTCTCGCTCCCCGTAGTACTCTCGGACGTTCTCGATCGCGACCGGGTCGTGGGCGACCACGTCGGCGCCGCGCTCGCGAAGTCGGTCGATCACCGGGAGCGACCGTGACTCGCGGACGTCGTCGGTGTGGGGCTTGAACGAGAGCCCGAGGACGGCGATCCGCGCGCCGCCGAGGGCGACGTGGTCGGCGAGCAGCGAGACGAGGCGGTCGGGCTGGCCGTCGTTGACGGAGACGACCGCATCGAGCAGGCCCGGCTCGTAGCCCTGGTCGCGGGCTCCGGCTCGTAGCGCGTTGATGTCCTTCGGGAAGCACGAGCCGCCCCAGCCGAGCCCGGAGCGCATGAACCGCTCCGAAATGCGGTCGTCGAGCCCGACCGCGTCGAGCACCTCGTAGGCGTCCGCGCCGTAGGCCTTCGCGATATTCCCGAGTTCGTTGACCAGCGACACCTTCGACGCGAGGAAGGCGTTGTTCGCGTACTTGATGAGCTCGGCCGAGCGGACGTCCGTTTCGACGGAGTCGGTCCCATCCCGTTCGAGGATCGGGGCGTAGAGGTCACGGAGGGTCGCGGCCGCGTCTTCGCTCGTCGCGCCGACGACGACCTTGTCGGGTTCCTGGAAGTCCGAGACGGCGGTCCCCATCCGGAGGAACTCCGGATTCATCGCGAGGTCGAGGTCTTCGCCGACCGTCAGCCCGACAGCCTCGGCGACGATCGGCCCGACGACGTCCTCGGTGGTCCCGGGGAGGACCGTGCTCTTGACGACGACGAGATGGGAGTCGGACCCCGCATCGTCGAGTGGCCCGGTTGCCCCTTCACCGGCGTCGGCCAGGGCCTCGCCGAGGGACTCACTCGCCGCGCGCATTGGTCCGAGGTCGAGACTGCCGTCCTCGTGTTGGGGTGTCGGTAGGCAGAGCATCGTGAGGTCGGTGTCGACGATCTCGTCGTAGTCCGTCGTCGCACGCAGACGACCGCCGGCGTGCTCGTCGATCAAGGGCGCCAGTCCGGGCTCGTGGATCGGCGACTCGCCGGCGTTGATCGCGTCGACGATGTCTTCGTCGATATCGACGTTGACGACCTCGTGACCCATATCGGCGAGACAGGCCGCGACGGTCGTCCCGACGTAGCCGCTGCCGACGATGGAGACGTGCATACGCGTGGGGATGTCGCGTGGGGCTTAGTGAGTTGTGGGTTTGGGCGAAGAAATTTGGAGATGGAAAGGGACTGACGAGTATGGACGACGCGAGAGAACGTGAATCGCCAGAGGAAAAACGCAAGCGGAATCGACAGCAGCGCCTCACCGCCATCAAACGCTGGGTCGAGTACATCGAAACGCACGATCCAGACGTTTGGGGTGAGCAGCGAAGCAAGCTGATTGATTCACAGCTCGAGTCCGCACGAGAATCCGACATCGACGTCGAACACCGCCGACGGGTCGCGGAGGCTGGTCGTGATCGGTCGCAGTGATTGCCGTCCTCACTCCGTCACTTCCGGCGCCTGAGCCTCCTGGACGAGCTCCTCGGCGCGGTCGCGATCCTCGGGGTAGCCGACGTCGACGCGCCAGCCGTCCATCCGTATGGCGTCGATAGTGCGGCCGGATTGTATGAGGAGGTCGATCGCGTCCGGAAGTTCGAACTCGCCGCGGTCGGAGGGCTGAACGAGGTGGCAGGCGTGGAAGATCGCTGGCGTGAACGTGTAGAAGCCGGTCATCACGAGGTTCGACGGCGGGTCGTCGGGCTTCTCCATGACCTCGACGACTTCGCCGTACTCGTTCGTATCGAGCACGCCGTATCGGGAGGCTTCCTCCCAGGGCACTTCCTCGACGAGGAAGGCTGCGTCGGCACGGTCTTCCTGCTGGCGATTGACGACGTCGCCGAGATTACCGCGGAAGATGTTGTCGCCGAGCATCAACATGAAGTCGTCGTCGATGTGCGGTTCGGCCTGCAAGATCGCGTGGGCGAGCCCGGCCTGTTCGCGCTGGTGGGCGTAGGTGATTGGGACGCCACGGTACTCATCGTCGTAGCGTTCGATGATCTGTTCTTTCAGGTGTCCGACGACGACGATGAGTTCAGTCGCGCCGATCTCGATCAGGTTGTCGAAGACGTCTTCGACGAGCGGGGTTCCGTCGACTTCCACGAGCGCCTTGGGGGTGTCCTCGGTGAGCGGCTCGAGCCGGATACCCTTCCCGGCTGCGAGTACGACTGCTTGCATACGCACAAACTCGCCTGCCGACTACCATATTCTTTCGGGGGTCGAGCGGTACAGTGGAACCGCCACCGACGCGAGAACGCGACCGGCTTACGAGCCGTCAAAATTGTTCTCGACGGCGTCGGTAACCAGCTCTCGTGCGGATTCGAACACGTCCTTCGCCCTGTCGTCGTCTCTGGCCTGGGCTGTGATGCGGACCAGCGGTTGCGTTCCGCTCGCGCGCAAGAGGTACCAGGCGTCGCCGAGGTCGACCCGGAGGCCGTCCCGGTCGTCCGTCGATTCGATCGGTTCGGGGCCGGCGCCGTCCGCAATCGACGCGGCGAGCGACTCCACGACGCCTCCCTTCTCCTCGGTCTCCACCGACGCCCGGTGGATCGGATACGACGGAACGTCGGCTGCGAGTTCGGAGAGCGGTCCGTCGCGGGTGACGAGCGCGGCCAGCCGACACGCGGCGAGCGGGCCGTCGGGGCAGGGAGTTTCGTCCGGCCAGATCCACGCGCCGGACGGTTCGCCGCCGAAGACGACCGCCGGGTCGGCCGCCCGCTCGGCGACGTACCCGTCTCCGACCCGGGTTCTTGTGAGTCCGGCGCCGACCTCGGAGAGCGCGTCGTCGACGGCCAGGCTGGTGTTGACCGGCGCGGCGACGAGCGGGTGGCCGTCGCCAGACGCTGCGACAGCGCCCGCGTCGGCCGGACCCGCGTCTAGGTCGGGGTCATCCTCCCCGGCGCGTTCGACGGCGTCCCTCCCGAAGAGCGCGAGGAGGACGTCGCCGTCTACGACCGTCCCGTCGTCGGCGACGGCGAGCAGTCGGTCGGCGTCCCCGTCGTGGGCGACCCCCAGGTCGGCGTCCGTCGTCTCGACGACCCGCGCCAGCGTGGCGCAGGTCTCCGCGGTTGGTTCGCTCGGGCGGGCCGGAAATCGACCGTCCGGGAGCGCGTTCAGTGTGTCGACGTGATAGCCCAGTTCGCGGAGGGCGGTGGCTGTGATCGATCCCGTCCCGGAGCCAACGTCGACGACGACCGATAAGGGGTCCGCAATCGACGCCGCGTCGGAAGCGGACACCTCGGCCGACCGGTCGACAGCGTCGACGATGGCCTCGACGTGCTGGTCGATCGCCTCGGACCACGTCACGCGGTCGCCGACGTCGTCCCACGCCACGAGGGCCGTTTCGTCGTGCTCGATTCGGCGCTCGATCGTCGCCAGGGAGTCGCGATCGAGCGCCTTTCCCGTCTCGTCCCAGAGCTTGAGTCCGTTGTCAGCCGGGGGGTTGTGCGACGCCGTGACGGCGATCCCGCGGTCGGCATGGCGCCAGCCGACGCTCCGGGCGATCGTCGGCGTCGTCGCGACCCCCACGTCGACGACGTCCGTTCCCGACTCGCGCAAGCCAGCGGCGACAGCGTCGACGAGCAGGTCGCCGGTTTCGCGCACGTCTCGACCGACCACGACGCGGTCGGCGTCGACGCCGACAGCCCGCCCGACGGACAGTGCAAGCTCAGCGGTGACGGCGTCCCCGACGGGGCCGCGGACGCCACTCGTTCCGAACAGTGCCATGCCCGAGTCTCCGCGAGGCCCCATCGAAAACGTTGGGATGTCTGCCAGTCTGTGAGAGGTCCCCAGACAGGTCGTATGCCCCGCTGGACCCAGGTCGCGGGTCACCGGACCGCAGGTATCCACTCCGTCGCCGATTACCGATCCCGGGTGACCGATTCGCCCGGTTTCGTCGTCGCGCCCGTCGAGAGCGTCACGCCGGCGTTCATGTTCGTGTCGATGCCGGTCTTGGCCTCGTCGCCGAGGACGACGCCGAACTTCCGGCGACCGGTCGAAACCCGCTCGCCCTTCACGGTGAGTTCGACCGGTCGGTCGTCGTGGCGGAGGTTGGCGACGACGGTTCCCGCGCCGAAGTTGACGTCGCGGCCGAGGATCGAGTCGCCGACGTACGAGAGGTGGTTGACCGCCGCGTCGGCCATGAGGACGGAGTTTTTGATCTCAACCGCGTGTCCGACGCTCGCGTCCGGACCGATCAGCGTCGTCCCGCGGACGTACGCGTTCGGTCCGACGGTCGCGCCGGAGCGGACGAGCGCCGGTCCCTCGATCGTCACACCTTCGCGGACGGTCGCTCCTGCTTCGACGACCACGGGGCCACGGAGCGTCGCATCGTCGCTGACGGTTCCTCGCCTGGCCGATACTGCCCCCGGCTCGCCGTCAGCGTCCGCTTCGTCTACGAGTTCGGCTACCTTCCACTCGTTCGCTTCGAGCAGTTCCCACGGCCGACCGACGTCGAGCCAGCGTTCCAGGGGAACGGGTCGGACGTCGACCCGGTCGATCGCGCGTTCGAGGACGTCCGTGAGCTCGTGTTCGCCGCGCTCACTCTCGGGGACGTCGAGCCACTCTCGTGCGCCAGCGGGAAAGAGGTACGCCCCGGCGTTGATCAGGTCCGACGGCGGCTCGGCGGGTTTTTCGACGATGCCGGTGATCACGTCGTCGGCGACGTCGAGTACACCGTACTGCGTCGGGTCGTCGACGCGGACGCTCGCGACGGCCGGCCCGCCCTGAAAGAGCGAATCCAGGCTCGCCTGGTCGAACAGGGCGTCCCCGTTTAGCACGACGAACGGCGCGTCGTCGAGCTCGGCGGCCGCGACGCGGACGGCGTCGGCCGTCCCGAGTCGGCGCTCCTGCCGGACGTAGGTGATGGGGACGCCCGCGTGCGTCTCGCCGAAGTACTCGCGTATCGGCTCGGCTTCGTAGCCGACCACGAGGACGATCCGAGAGGCTCCCGCCTCGACTGCGGCGTCCACGGTGTGTGCGACGAGCGGGCGATCGGCCACCGGCACCATCGGTTTCGGCCGCCGGTCGGTCAGCGGCCGCATCCGGGTTCCCTTGCCGGCAGCGAGGACGACGGTTTGCATAGTGCGACCTGAAGCCGGGATGCAAATAGTCGTTGCGACCCACTTCGAAAAACGAGGGTGGCGGCCGATTCGTAGGCGCGAGATTCTCGCGACTGGCGGCGACGCGTCGCGGTCGCCGTCGTTCGCCAGACGAACTGCGCACAGGCCACCCGCGTGACGATCGGGACCCGTTCTGGAGTCGATGCCGACCATCGATACTGCACACTCTCGATACGTCCGTCGCCGCAGGGTCTGCCGTTCTGCAGGTGGACGCGGTTAGACGGACGAGCAGCCACGCACCGACAGTCGAGTACGGTACGTATTGACTGAGCACGTACTATTGATCGAGCACGTATAGATTTCGGGCACGTATTGAATTCAGGCTCGTACCTGTCGTGGGGTCGACGTCGCCCCCGGTGCGAACAGTCCGGTCACCGACTGACACCACGATCTCATCAACTGATTGACTCTACCTCGGGAGCCGACCGACGGCCGACCGGTCGGCCCCCGTTCCGTCGCCCGATGTATTCAAGTGTCTCACCGGTAAAACGAGAGACATGCACGAAGCGTCGGTCCCTGCGGTCGTCCTCGCTGCCGGCGAAGGGCGACGGCTGACCCCCTTGACCCACAGGCGTCCAAAACCAATGCTTCCCGTGGCGAACCGACCCCTCCTCGAGTACGTCGTCTCGGCCATCGCCGAGGCCGGCGTCGACCGGATCGTCCTCGTCGTCGGCCACAGACAGGAGCGGATTCGAACGTACTTCGGCGACGGCGACGACTGGAACTGTTCGATCGAGTACGTCGAGCAGTCGACCCGACTCGGAACCGCCCACGCCGTCGCACAGGTCGAATCAGTCGTTGACGGGCCGTTCCTCGTCCTCAACGGGGACCGAATCGTCGACGCGGATCTGATTCGACGGACGCGAGAGCGGTTGCTCGAAGCGGGGAGTCCGGTCGTCAGTGTGACCCCCTCGAAGCGTCCGAGCGAGTACGGCGTCGTCGAACTCGACGGAGATACCGTCGTTTCGATCCAGGAGAAACCCCACGCCGCTGACCCGTCGTCGCTCATCAACGCTGGCGTCTACGGGTTCGATCCCGACATCTTCGACGCGATCAGGGAGACGCCGCAGGAAGCGGGCGAACTCGGCATCACGACGACGCTCGCGTCGGCGGCGGAGACGGAGTCGATCTCGGCGGTCAGGTACCGCGGGACCTGGCTCGACGTCTCGCACCTCTGGGATCTGCTGTACGTCACGGCTGCGACGATCGACGGCGGTCAGCGGGGGTCCGCGGCGGGTGCACACGAATCCGCGGCGATGGCCGACGACGTGGTCGTCGGCGAGAACGTCCGTGTTGGTCCCAACGCGACGGTCGGCGGCGCGACCGCGCTCGGTGCCAACGCGACGGTCGGATCGAACGCCGTCGTTTCTAACGCCGTCGTCTTCCCCGATGCGGTGATCGAACCCGGCGCCGTCGTCCGGGACGCCATCGTCGGAGAGAACGCACACGTCGGCGCCAACGTGACGATAGCGGGCGGATCCGCCTCGGTCGTCGTCGAGAACGAGGTTCACGAGAACGTCGAGTTCGGGGGCGTGATCGGTGACACGGCCCACGTCGGCGGCGGCGTAACCGTCGAACCGGGGACCATCGTCGGCGACGGGGTCGACATCGCCGACGGGACCAGCGTCAGCGGACGCTTCGAAACGAACGCGGTCGTCAGGAGGGGATAACTATGTGTGGTATCTTCGGCTACGTCGGCGACGAATCGGCCGGTCCGATCGTCTACCGGGGTCTCGAAACGCTCGAATATCGTGGCTACGACTCCGCGGGACTGGCGCTTCGCGAAGACGGGACGGAGGCGCTCACGATCGCGAAACGCGCGGGCGAAGTCGACGAACTGTCCGTTCCGGAGGGACCGTCGTCTACCTGCGCCATCGGCCACACGCGCTGGTCGACGCACGGGCCGCCGACGGACGCGAACGCCCACCCGCACACGGACTGTGCGAACAGCGTCGCGGTCGTCCACAACGGCATCGTCGAGAACCACGAGCAGCTGGCGGCCGACCTCCCCGACCACGAGTTCACCAGTGAGACCGACACGGAGGTGATTCCGCACCTGTTAGAAGAGACGCTCGAATCGGACGGCCTTCGATCCGATGGCGGGTCTCAGGCCGCGGGCACGACCGACGTTCCTGTGGCACTCCGCCGGGGAGTCGAGTCGGTAACGGATCGTCTCGACGGAAGTTACGCGGTCGCTGCAGTCCACGCTGGGTCGGACTGTATCGTCGCGACGCGCCAGGAGAGTCCGCTCGTCGTCGGCCACGGCGACGACGCATCCTACCTCGCGAGCGACGTCCCGGCACTCGTCGAACACACACGTGACGTCACCTACCTCGAAGATGGGGACGTAGCCGTCTTACAGGCTGGGACCGTGACCGTCTACCGCGACGGCACGGTGATCGAGCCGGAGATCTCGACCATCGACTGGGACGCCGAGGCGGCCCAGAAGGGTGGCTACGACCACTACATGCGAAAGGAGATACACGAACAGCCGTCGGCGCTCAGGCAGGCACTCGGCAGCCGCGTCGACGTCAACGCCGGGACGGCGAGCCTCGACGTCGACTTCCCGCAGGGGTACCTGGAGTCGATCCAGGAGATCCAGCTGCTCGCCATGGGCACGTCCTACTACGCCGGCCGCTACGCTGCCACGCTGTTCGAGTCCCTCGCCGACGTTCGGGCGACGCCGATCATGGCCAGCGAGTACAGCTACACCGGCGGTCGCGACCCGTGGCGGACGCTGTCGATCGCGGTGACCCAGAGCGGTGAGACGGCCGATACGCTCGGTGCGTTGCGGGAGGCGAGCGCTGCGGGGGCCCGGACCATGGGGGTCACCAATACACTCGGCAGTTCGGTCACACGCGAGGCGGACGACGCGCTGTTCATCAGGGCGGGCCCGGAGATCGGTGTCGCAGCGACGAAGACGTTCGCCTCGCAGGTGAGTACGCTCGCCCTCCTCGCCATCGCCGTCGGTCGCGAGCGCGGTGCGCTCTCGGCCGCGGCGGCTCGCGAACATCTGGAGGACCTGACCGGGTTGCCTGGAGCGATTCAGCAGGTACTCGACGAGGAAGATCGCATCCGGGAGACGGCCCACGAACTCGCGGACTCGGACGCGTTCTTCTTCGTCGGTCGTGAGTACGGGTACCCGGTCGCCCTCGAGGGCGCGCTCAAATTGAAGGAGATCTCCTACGATCACGCCGAGGGATTCGCCTCGGGCGAACTGAAACACGGTCCGCTCGCGCTCGTGACGCCGGAGACGCCCGTCTTGGCCGTGCTGACTGACGGCGCTCACCCGCAAGAGACGCTGAACAACGTCGCCGAGGTGCAGGCACGCGGTGCGCCCGCGATCGGCGTGACGTCCGGTACGCTGGAGGGCGGGACGCTCGACGAAGCGTTCGAGGTGCCGGACGCCGGTATCTTCGAACCACTCGTGGCCAACGTCTACTTCCAGCTCTTCGCCTACCACATCGCCAACGCCAAAGGACGGTCGATCGACAAGCCGCGGAACTTAGCGAAGAGCGTGACCGTGGAGTGAGGGCTTTCAGGGACGAAACAGCTTCGTCAGGGTGAACAGGACGGCTCATATTTCCTCGTCTGAATTGTCGGGGTTGTCTCGTCGGTGCAGTGAAAGGTTCTCGGCAACGTGATAGTCACGTCGGCAGCCGAAGATTGGTGGAAACGTTTACCAGGTTCCACCCGCTACTATTCGTATGACCACGGCCGTGAAGGTCGACGACGATTCGAAATCGCGGCTCGAAGAGTTGCAAGCGGAGATACGCCTGGAGACCGGAACCAACGTCACGCAACAGGAGCTGCTCTCACGGCTTATCGACGACGCGTACTCGTCTCGTGAGGACGTCATCGATTCGTTCCGAACCACGACTGTTCCCCTCACCGATGACGAGAAAGCGGCCATGCGCGAGGGACGATTCAGTTCTGGGGTCGAAACCGACGAGGAAGACATCGACGAAATTCTGTACGGATGAGCATCATCGTCGATACCGGCGTTATCTATGCTGACCACGATCGAGACGCTACTCGACACGACGTCGCCAGCGATGCACTCGACCGCGTGTACGACGGTGCACTCGGCCAGCCGGTCGTTTCGACGTATATCTACGGCGAAGCGGTGACGCTCACCGATGCTCTATCCTCCCGACCGGCGGCTGCGATCGCGCTCGGAAAGCGACTTCGTGGGGCAGGGTCGTACCCGTCGGCGTTCGAACTGTGCCCTGTCACCGACGCAGAGTTCGACGATGCGGTTACTGCGTTCGAACAGTATACGGATCAGGGCCTCAGTTTCACGGACGCGACAATCGTCGCGCAGGTCAGGCGACGGAGTCTCGACGGCGTCCTCTCGTTCGATACCGACTTCGACGGACTGGTCGAGCGATTCGACCCGAAAACCGTCGCTACACGCTAGGATACGTCGGAGAACTTCGCCACGGGATGGAACACGAAGTGTTCACGACGCCCGGACGAGCGGTGCGTACCACTCACGGTTGTCCTCGTACCAGTCGACGAACCGGGAGACGCCGTCTCGGATGTCCGTGGTCGGGTCGTAGTCGATCAGCTCGCGGGCTTTCGAGACGTCCGCGTGGGTGTGGCGGGCGTCGGCTTCCTTCGCGTCGTCGTAGACGGGTTCGACGTCGGCGCCCGTCTCGGCGATGACGTGATCGGCGAGGGCTTCGATGGTGATGTTGCCGGTCGAGCCGATGTTCATGGCTTCGCCGTCGGCCGCGTCCGTCTCGAGGAGCGCGAGGTTCGCGCGGACGACGTCGTCGATGTACGTGAAGTCACGCGTCTGTTGACCGTCGCCGTAGATGACCGGCGGCTCGCCGGCGAGGCATCTGGAGGTGAAGTTCGTGATCGCCATGTTGGGGCGCATGCGTGGGCCGTAGACGGTGAAGTAGCGCAGGGAGACCGTGGGGAGATCGTGGATTTCGGTGTAGACTCGGCAGTAGTGCTCGGCGGTGCGCTTGGTGACGCCGTAGGGGCTTCGCGGCGTGGTGGGGTGGTCCTCGTCGTAGGGCAAGTACTCGTCGTGGCCGTACACCGACGACGAGGAGGCGTTGACGAACCGACGGACGTCGTGGTCGACGGCGGCCTCCAGGAGGTTCAGGAGGCCCGTAGTGTTGATCTCGTGGGGCTTGTGCGGGTTCTCGACGCTCGTTCTGACGCCCGCCTGGGCGGCTTCGTGGAAGACGAATTCGACGTTGTACTCGTCGAAGAGCCGGTCAACGGTGTCCTCGTCGGTGATCGATCCGTCTACGTAGGTATAGCGCTCCGGGGAACTCTTTCGACACAGTTTGATATTTCGGTCTTTGATCCCGACATCGTAGTAGGGATCGAGAGGATCGACAACAATCACCTCGTGGCCGTTTTCGAGAAGTGCGTTGGTAATGTGCGAACCAATAAAGCCTGCACCGCCTGTGACGAGGACGTTCATTACATACTATAGTGTTGTGACGGGGGTTGTGTTTTGTGGTTCGGCAGACGGCACTGTTCTGGAGAGGGGTGAGACGACGTCGGTTTGTGACTATACCGAATTCACCAAACTTGGCCTTGTTTAGACGGTTGGAATCAGCCGATAGCAGCGTCGAGCGCTAGTTCGACGTTTCTCACGGCACATTTTAGGACGAGTTCGCGGGACTGGCCGAACCAGGTTCGAGCTCGCACGATCTCACCGTATTTTCGCCGGAGCGCGAAAAGCGTCGCTTCGATATTCGATCGTTGATGGCACGTCGTATCATCGAGCAGATATTGTTCGCGACGCCGTGCCAGACGAATTCTCGGTACTTGATCATCGGTGTAACGCCCTCACATCGCAATTTATAACGAAGTAGTTCCGAACCGTAGCCTTTGTCCGAGGTCGGTATAGTCAGTTTCTTTAGGTTCCGCGTGAGCAGTTGCCACGGGATCTGAGAGTCGTGTGGTTGTTTCATCGATCAATGAATGTCGAGAATTACACCAGCTTCGCAGTCGATCAACGCCGTCGTTTTCACCGCTCTAAACGTGTAATTCGTCCGTTTCGCGTTGTGCTGTATCGCCGCGATGCGATCCATTCCGGTTGCGTTGATTGCTTGAATGTCGCCGGTATCGTGCAACTGCGCCGATAGTCGGAGGAAGTCACGCCAGATCCCCATTTTCAGCGGCTGCATGTGTGTACAGACGGTGGTGAAATCGGGTAATCCAGCCAGTTCTACATCGAGAATTCGACCGATTCGAGGCATTTCTGAGAGCCCGTCGAGCAGCCGTCGATACAGCAAATCGAGATAGGTTTTGAGGCCGTGAATTGTCCCAATCACCCAGTCGGCGTAGCCTCCCTCACCCGGTTGAAACGCCGATCTTGGCGCTCCAGTGACGGCTTAATGAGAGAGCGTCACAACACAATGCGTGAAGCAGGCAATCTTCGAGGGCACAACCGATGCTTCCCGCTTCATTTCCTAGTACGCTCGACAAGTAACAGCGTTTGCTAGCACTCTAGAACTTACTAGTGAAGTACGCTCTGTGCTGATAACGACCATCTAAACGAGGTCTAGCATCTAAACAAGGCCTAATACGTACCCCTGAAGCGCACTCCATACCGATGATGACCATCCAAACAATATCAAATGCTGTTATTTCATTCTCATTTGAACAACGTCATTTTGAAACTATCAAAATACTGACTCAATCTCGTTAGCTGATAACTCGTAATACCGCTGTGCTCTGCAACTGAACGAATTGAAGCCGAAAATGATTATAGTCCCAACCCGAATTCTCCTATACGGATGGCTCCAGAGAACGATGTACTCTTAATCTCGATCGATTCTTTACGTGCAGATCACATTTCTGCGATGGGATATGAGCGTGAGACAACTCCATTTTTGGACGGACTTATTAAACAAGGAATGACCTTCGAACGCGCATTTTCCACCGCTGGATTCACTCTCGGATCAGTAACTTCTTTTTTGACATCTACTTATCCGCTCGAATATGGTGGCTATGGCCCATTGTCCCCTGATAGACCATCGCTCCCCGAAGCATATCAACGAACGGGCCGCCAAACAATTGGAATTCACGAAAATGGCTGGCTTACTTCAGAGTACAATTTTGATAGGGGATTTGATGAATATATTGACCTGTACCACTCCTCTTCGATATCAGACAGGATTCGCCGGTTGATTAGCGACCGACTTCCGCACTCCTCACACACGTTTCGAACGTTAAAATGGGTAGATGACAAACTAAAACCAGAATCCGGTGGCGAGTCTGGCAAGACACAACTTAACCGTCCACCAGACCGCGATGCTACCGCGGTACAGCAAGCTCAGACCGCCATAAATCGAGAGAAATCAACCTTCGTCTGGGTGCACCTAATGGGACCACACACTCCCTACTATCCCCCGGACGATTATCATGGACTATTTTCTGACACTCGTATAGCACCTGAGGAAATGGCCTCACTTCACGATAAACTAGTAACAAAATCTGGGTCGCTGAAAGAACAGGAGGTCCAAACGCTAGTTGACCTGTATGACGAGGAGATACATAGGTTGGATACTAATTTACAGAAACTGATTCAAGGAATCGATCTGGATTCGACGACTGTCGCGATAATTTCGGACCACGGTGAATTATTTGGGGAATACAACGATACGTTCACGCACGGACCCGAGATGCTCGAAGAACTACTACATGTTCCATTGCTATTTTTAGGAAATGGTGTCGAACCGGACCAGATATCCACAGAGGTATCGTTGATTAACCTTGCACCTTCGTTACTTGCTGTTTCTGACAACGAAGAAGATCTAGTGGAAAAATTCCGGGGGAAAGTGTTAGGTAAGGAACAGTCTACAGAACCGGTATGTGCGTGTTCTGCTCATCGAGGGACTCACGTGGCGGATCTAGACCCAAGTTGCAGACGACTTCGGGTTCGAGCATTTCCGTGGAAACTTGTGCGTCGGGGTATCGGCGCAGAGGTGACTGACACGTGGTACGACCTTCGTGGCGACAGTGATACGGTCACTACTTCTACCGGGCCAGCGGAACTAGCGGAAAAAATGGACGCGTTCGAACAACGACTAGATATCAAATCGGATCACGGGAGTAATCAGATCAGTGACGAGTTAAATTCCAGATTGAAAGAACTAGGGTACTTGAAGTAATGAACTCAATAATTGTTTTGAAATACAATAAAACACAAAAAAGTAAAAACGCTTCCCCTTCTACACATTTGAAATTTGGGAGTCTGGGTAAAAAGAAGTTACCTCTTCTACTCGATCCGTCTGGACTATGGTGTAACCCAGATGAATAAGAGTCTCACACAACGCATATTCTTCTCGTGGTCCGCTGATATTATTACGACTATTGCTGGCTTCCTTGGAACGATTTATCTTGCCCGTACACTTGGACCAGCTCCGCTAGGCGTATTTGCGCTCGTTATTTCGGTTATTAAATGGTTGCTAATATGTGATATCGGCATTACACAGGCTGCGATCAAGCGCATCAGTGAAGGTGAGAATGATGGTGAAGTAATTACTGCAACGTTTGTACTTCAAACCACGATTACTGTATTCGCAATTGGAATGCTCTTCCTTTTTAGAGGGACAGTCAACTCCTACATTGGTGGACCGTATGTAGTGTACATTGCGGTCCTATTCGGAATGAACTATCTTGCAAGTGGTACGGTTAGTCAAATCCTTCGCGGCTATCAACGTGTCGACATTTCGAACGGACTGTATGCATTAGAGCGAACGATGCGCGTTGCCTTCCAAGTTGGTCTCGTCTTCGTCGGCTTCCGCATAACTGGACTAATGATTGGGATGATTACTAGCCTTGCCCTGATGACAATAGTCGGGGCCATCTATCTGCTCAGTCGTACTGACCTAAATCCTACGATTCCGAGAAAGCAAAACTTTGTAGATATTGTTTCGTTCGCCAAATATTCCGTCCTCGGGGTGATGAAATCACAGGCATTTACCTGGATGGATATTGCAATTATGGGTGTTTTTGTTTCAAATTCTGTAATAGGTATATATAATGTGTCTTGGACTCTCGCTATGACGTTCGTCCTGTTAGCGAATTCAATTCAGAAAAATCTATTCCCAGAGGTGTCGAGTTTAATTATCAGTGACGAAACCGATCGTGTGAGGGAACTACTCTCCGAGAGCATGCTTTACGCCGGTTTGCTTCCTATTCCAGGAATTGTCGGGGCACTCCTTTTAGGTGATTCAGTATTGACGATTTATGGGCCAAAGTTCACCGAAGGCCAATTTATACTCGTTCTATTAGTTATTGTTGCACTTCTTCGAGCATACGATGGGCAAGTACATGCTGTAATTGACGGATTTGACAGGCCAGACCTAACATTCAGAATAAATATAATTTTCTTAATTACTAATATTGTATTGAATGTCATTCTAATTCCAACATACGGTAGCCTCGGAGCAGCGATGGCAACCGTTTTATCAACATGTCTTAGTGTATTGGTTAGTTGGCAAATGGCCAGTTCACTTGTCAGCAGTTCGTTTCCAATATACGGGGTGGCCAAACAGATCACAGCAGCAATAATTATGGGTGCCGTTGTTATCTTGTTTGAGGTAATTTTTCCATCTACGAACGTCATCAACACGCTTCTACTGATCGGACTCGGTGCGTTAGTTTACTTTAGTATCCTATTTATACTGTTGGATGAGATTAGATCAAAAACGCTTGAAATCGCTACCAATATTTGATGGAGTTTGGTCGGGCTTCGACTGTTACTCGTCAAGATATCCCAGCTCGGAGAGGTGCTTACGGGCTGGCCCTACATCGATATGCTGTTCATCGGGTGATGCTACCGGTGTTGATTCTGCCTCTAGCCACTTGCGAACATCATACACGGATTTCGGGAGTGCCCCTGAAACACCATCAACGCTAATCATTGCCCGCCACGAGTGATTCCCTAAATCACTATCATCACAGATCACGTTCTGGATACCATGATCGGATAATATAACGAGCTTGTCAAGATTTGCCCGAAGTAATCCAACCAAATCGTCCACCCATCTATAAACCTCTTGCAGTAGGTCCGGCTGGTTTGCATATAAATGGCCAGCGACATCAAGCACATGAGAGTGAACACCAATAATGGCTGTATCGGTCCTGCTCATCGAAACTAACCACCCAAATTCTTGGCCAGTGTGAGCTCGAAGTCGCCGATCAAGCGTCTTTGTAGTCAGATTTCCAGCCTCTGCCTCAGTACACCACTTCCAAGCTTTGCGAAGGTGGTCTGCGTCGGTAAGTCCTGGCCACCCATAGGCCTCATCGAATATGTGATCATCATCTGCAACACGTTGGATCGTTCGGTTTGCACCCCTTCCTTCAATAATGCGTCCAAGCGCTTTTCGGACACCCATCGGGAGATATGATGTGAAAATAGATAGGTACCGAAGTGTTTGGCTATCCCACTCCCTAACGTCAGTCGACAGTCCGTGATCCGCTGGCCCGACACCGGTAGCAACTGTTGGCCAGATTTCGGTTGTTTGCGGAACATCGTATTCATGAGAGAAAACCTCAATCGATCTGTGATTTGTTTGGAGTATATTTTCACAATTAAAATGTTTCACGAGTTCATAATCAGCGGCATCGAGGGCCAGGACACAAATTGGATCAGTCATAATGGTGTACACGGTATTCTGGCTATTTATTCATACCGCACCCTGGACTTCCATCTCAAACCGATTGTACGTCTCATCTAACGGCTATCGAATTTGGACGCTGGGCGTGTTCTTATTATCGAAACCTACATGGTCAATCTCCGGGAAATCGGCCCTATGAAGGTAGCGTATGTAACTCCTTTTTATAATGGAAATTGCGAGGGGAGGTTTGGACGGTTCCATGACTGGATACATACTGCCCGTGATATGGATGACCCACCCTTCGAATTTGAGGTCATTGCATTAATGGTGGATAATCCGGATTCAACTTTATCGTCGCAAAGTAATTCCTGCCTCGGATCGGCGAACGAACTCTGGGCATCAAAACTGAATAAGGCCGAGATCGCTCTAAACTTACCTCGAATTCACCGAGAATTGAGAACAGGTGATTACGACGTCGTCCATGTATTGCGACTAGATGGTCTTATCTTCCCAACAGTACTTAGTGCAATAGACGCCCAAACAGCAGTTGTAATCGGCCCGAACATAGGCGGGTGGTCACCGATTCGGGAAGGAGGGCAATGGGATCATGATGGTAATATATCTGGTATTAAACAACAGGTGGGATATCGATATCGTCAATTACTCACTAAAATAGCAACGTACGATATTGCATTAAGTTTTACCAAGTATCATCGGAAAATACTACTTGAGTATGGGGTAGATAACTCTAAAATAAGGGTTTTGAAACCAGGGGTTAGTGAAATATTTTCTAATAGTTGGGATTTCGGAAACGAATCAAAAAAGAACTCTCCCACTGTATTATATGTGGGTGATTTATCGGAGCATAAGGGGTATGATCTATTTCTACGAGCAATTGCGAAGTCTGAAAGTGACTTTCACGCCTTTATCGCAGGTACAGGAACTCCGCGACGGAAATTAATCCATTCGCTTGGTATTGAGAAGTGTATTACCCACCTTGGATTCATTGAGAGAAAAGACCTCCCACGTTACTACTGGGAGGCCGACCTTTTTGTAATGCCATCAATAGATGAAATGGGACCAAACACTATCATCGAGGCCCTTGCAAGCGGGACCCCCGTGGTTGCTACGGACACTGAAGGAATAAATGAATTTTCTCCGAAAGATGTGTCTGACTATTTTTCCCCTAGAACACCTGATGCACTTGCACGAGCAATCGATAGATCCTTGTCCGAGAATAATCAGAGAAAAGCTAAAAAATATAGGGGCAAGTTCCTTGCAGTCGATACACTATCACAGTTAAAAACCATCTATGAAAGGATAATCGAATAGCCCCTACCCCATGTTTATATTTTTAGGCCCTGTTTTGACGCTCGAAAACGGTCGATTGAGGGTGTCTCTGCCGATCGCAGACTCGGTCGAGCAGCAAAACGATGCGAGCAACGATGGAAGATCACTCACGAGCCGGGCTCATCGGGGCGTGAACCAGCTATCTGGCGTGGCATACCCCGATGCCCATTGCAGTATTCTCTTTCCGATCCCGGTAGAACCTCTGAAAGCCTCGAAATACGACGTCTAAACAAGATCCATTTTTAACGAAGGTGCAGTTCATACGCTTTGTAAAATCGATTCCAGTTTCCCTACCTGGGAGTTGAGGGCAAACAAACTACTTCTCTCTCTAGCAAAGCTCGACTTCATCTGGTAATATTCATCGTCTGTCAATAACTTTTCTAATGTCGACACCCACTCCTGAATTGAGTGAACATCTGATACGATTTCACCACCATTACCAATATAATCAGGCGTCCCCCCAAGGTCGCTGCCAATAACTGGAATACTATTTGCGAACGCCTCTGGAACCAAACGAGGTCCACCTTCCTGATATTTTGAGGGTATCATGAGCACTTTCGTATTTTTGTACACTTCTTTCATGTTATCGACCCATCCTAGATACCGGACGTTGTCTTGTTTGGCAAACACTGATCTATCAACTCCTTCATGCAATTTTCCAACTACTTGGAATTCAACGTCTGGAAAGTTCCTGGCGACAGAAAGGAAGATATCTAGTCCTTTCCGTTCATTCCTTGGATTGGCCATCGTAACTGCCGTTGGTTCCCAAATATCCACCGTATATTCATCGAGTTTAACCGGAAGATAGATACATCGAGGGGTTCGCCCAAATGTCTCATTTGTAATGCTAGCGTCGAATTCACTGAGAGCGATTACCTCGTCTGCAGTTGTAAACGCATCCTCATTCTGTCTGTGTATTGATTTTATAAACGGGTACTGAATTTTCTTCGATACGGGTAGGGAGGGAAAAGATGGAGTTTTATCGACACTATCGTCACTAGAATCATAACGTACTGCAGCAGGGCCCGTGGTAAGAATAACTGATGATACCCCAACAGTACTTGCGGCACGTACGGTAGGGGTGGTACATATTCTGTCCGTTAATACCACATCATAATAATTGTCTTTCAAATGACTTGTAACGATTTGGTACCATCGTTTGTACAGTACCCAATTGTGTGCCCATCGACCGTAATGAGTCACACTAGTATCGTACTTTTGATCTATAGTTCGGGAAACGGAGGCAGTAGTGACAGTTACCCTATCTAACTGGTCATGGGCTGCGAATTGTAGAACCTCCACATTATGTCCCCAATCATCCAGGGTTGCTGCGACTGTAGAGGTGTAATCTACACCGAACCCGCTCATTGATGGAGTCGAAATTAGAATGTTCACTTTAAACCAACAGGGGTTATTTCACATAGCTGGAACTGACAGTCTATCCTTTCTACTATAGTGTCGTTTAGACTCATGTCGGATGCTACAGCTTGGATTGGATTGCTTTAGCAGTAAATAGATATGTATCTTCGGAGTATAAACATTGCCCATAATCGTAGTTGTGGCACCAACGATGGCATCGTGGTGAGTCAGACGTGGTTAGCAATCTTTGAGAGACAGATCCAGTGTCTTGAATGTAAAACAGACTAGTGCAATCAGCCGTCTATGATTGTTTGTCAATTTCCCTGCCGTCCAAACAAAGTATTATGATGACCATATCACATCTCATGGTCTAAGTATCCCAGATCAGCCAATCGTGATTGTGTCTTACCGTCCAGGGTGATCTCCTGACCAGACCCGATCCGTTCGCCCTCAGTTTCTAGCCAATATGATAAGAAATCACCTATCTGTTCGACGGCATCTGGGTGTTCGCTTGCTACGTTCGTCGTTTCGTCGGGAAGGCGATACAGATGCGGTCCGTCCGACCGATCGATGTATTTGAACTGCCCGTTCTGACACACCGAGTAAGGCTCCGTCGGGAACTTCGTTTTGTCGTATGACGCGTTGTGTTCGAGTAAGGGGTCCAGAGTCCCCGGCGGCGACTGACTGATCGCGAACTCACGCTGTTCCTCTCGGAGATCGACCCCTTGAATGGTTTCCGTCCTGGCGCCAGCCACTTCCAACAATGTTCGAATAACGTCCGAATGCTGAATCGGACCCTCATCGGTGAGGCCCTCGATACCCTGGACGACCATCGGGACGTTCAGTACGGCGTTGTGCATACTGTACTTATGCGCGAGCATACTTTCCTCGCCAAATAGCTCACCGTGATCGGCGGTGATGACGATGATCGTCTCGCCTAGCAAAGTTTGAATCGTTTCGTAGAGGGCACCGACGCGATCGTCCGTATACGCGATTTCACCGTCGTACATTGCTTCGAGTGCAGCTAGCTCTGTCTCACTCAGTTCGCATCCGTTCGCGACGATTTCTACGAGGTTGTGGTGGATGTCCATCGCAATCGAGGCTGCCTCTCTGGGTGAAATATCTAGCCCGTCGGTGAACCGATCGAGGTACGGAAGCGGCGGATAGAATCCTCGGTGGGTTTCGTTGTAGTGAACGTACAGAAAAACCGGCTCCGACGCAGAACGAATGCGCCGTTCGGTGACTTCGTTGACCAAGTACGCGGCGGAGTGAGCGTGCAGATCTGTCTCGAATCCCACCGAATGACGACGGATATTTGCGATGTATTTTGCCACCGATCGAACGCCGGCACTTTTCAGGAGATCGAAAGGCGTCGTCCCGAGAAGCGTGAAATCGTCGAATCCACGCTCGAGACCGGTTAATTCACTCGCATACGCGTTATTGGAAACGGCAGCGGTATGATAGCCTACATCCTGTAGTAGTTCTGCGACGAGTGGTAGTTCGTCCGGAAATCCCGACCGATCCGCGTAGTACGTACCGTGTCTCGACGGGTACGTGCCGCTGAGTATCGACGGGATCGACGTTGCGGATGCCCGAGAGTGGGAGAAACATGACGAGAAGGCGATCCCATCTGAACCATCCGCTATCGATTGGATATTGGGGGTCGTCTCTCGATCGTAGCTGCCCATCGTCGTGTGGTCTTGACGCAGGCTATCTAGCGTAAGCCAGATGATGTTGGGTTTTGCTATCATTGGGTGATGGGAAGATGAAACGGTGAATGCGCTTTCGTGTCGTACCTCATCCTGCAAGTCACATATACCCGAGATCTTCGAGTTGCTGTGATACTCGTTCGGACGGTTCAACCGATCCCTGCTCCGTCCAGGGGGGCTCGGGTTGGTGATCAACGCGGTTGAGCTCTCCTTCGATGGCCGATCGAACGTCCGTCACACTCCCGATTCCGTCAATGAGTTCGGGATCCGTGCTGGCAACCATCGCTTCGTCTGTGTGCAATCCATCCTGCAGACCATGATCGCTGACGAGCAACAGATCGTCCGTTTCATCGAGGTCGTCCAGGAGTTCCACGACGAAGTCGTTCGCTTCAGCGTACGCCTGTTCTTGCATCTCCGGTCGATCGTGAGAGACGTGTCCGATAAGATCGAGTCCACTCGTGTATCCAAAGACGAGTTCGAATTGGCGACTGCGAACTGCCCGTCGGATGCGAGCTGTCCGAATCATAATCATCTCCATACACCGCTCGTAGAATTCAGTCACGTCGGAGGAGGTGTGACCGCCTTGGGTGTCGGGATTGCGTTCGAACAGCGACCCCATCTCCCGGCGAATACGGTGTTCCCGATCCTCCCGGTCTGGGTTAGTGACGTAGTTCGGGATGCCGATCGCCTTCGCAGAGACTGAATCGAAAACCGTCGACAGACCGTGTTCGACGTAGTACGTCGCTGGGACACGGAAGGCATCTTCCGACGTGTTGTTGAGCAACCACGCGCCAACTCTCGTCTGGATCGTATCCGGCACCGTATACGTCGCGACGGTACGTGCCATTCGGAGGAGTGGATGCTCCCACGCAACGCCGTCCTCGAGTTTTAGACCGTGTTCGTCGGGACTGCAGCCGGTTATGATCGTTGGCCAGAGTTCGTGCGTACTCGGTTCCCCCGTCATGCTCGGAATGGTCTCGATGGACTCGTACCGGTCGAGTGTGAGTGCTTGGTGGTGCTCGGGATCAACGAGATCCGGATCCAGTGCGTCAATTCCCAGTACCACCAGCGTCATACTACCGCATTTTAACGGTCCAGGGTTATAGGTTTCGTCACCGAGATCAAACAGCCTGCTACGGCGGTCTCTCGACGTGCATCACGCCGCCAGGGTGGAAAAGATCTCCTCGTATCGGTCCCTGGCCGCGTCGAAGTCGTACGATGACGTAATCAGCGCCCGGGCGTTCGCGCTCGTCGACGAGAGTTCATCACTATCGAGGAGGGATGCGATCTCCGCCGCAACAGACTCTGGATCCATCTCTGCCATGAGATATCCCGTCTCCCCTTCCTTCACGACGTCCGGCACGCCCGAGACCGACGTCGCGTAGGCCGGCGTCCCGCAGGCCATCGCCTCAAGGATCGTCGTCGGTAAGCCCTCGGTTGGTTCCGACGCCATCACCAACAACTGCAAGGAACTCAGTTCCGACGGCACGTCTTCGTGGTCGACCCAACCGGTCACTTCCACTTGGCCAGCAGCCCGTTCCGACTCGAGCTCGGTCTCGAGCCAATTTCGGAGGTCGCCATCGCCGATGAACCGAAACCTGATGTCCTCGGGCAGGTGCTTCGCGACGGCGGCGAGCGTTCGGATCCCTTTTTCCTCGTCGAGTCGACCGAGATACCCAACGACCCGATCCCGATCTTCGAACGGCGTTCGCGGGTAGAAACGATCCAGATCGACGTACCTGGCCCCGTTTGGGTGTACCGATTCCGATGTTGGATCCAGATCCAGTTCGCGCGCCATCGATGGCGTGTACGTGATCACGTCATTGGCGAGCAGGTAGCCGGCGCGTTCGAGTAATCGAACCAGTCCGGCGAGCACGCCTGCCAATGGATCCGGCATTCGGCGTTCCCACTGTAAGCGAAGGGTCAACGGGACGTCTCCACGGGGCTCGAGAATGACACGTTTTCCGCTCGTTCTGGCTACGAGAATTGGGAGTAGATACGCAGTGGTGCCAAAGAAGAGAACCGTCGACTCGTCTCGACGTCGGAGAATCAGCGCCATCCGGAACTGGTTTAAAATGAACTGAACCGCATTCTGAACCACGTTGCCGTTCATAGCAGTCGCGCTAACACGGGTGATGTCGTACTCATCAATCAACGAGGCTTCGTCGGAAATCCAGACGGCCACGAGGGAGACGGATGTGATGGAACCGATAATCCGAGTTAACGTTTCGGCGTGGCTGTCTGCAGATGACCCGATTGGATGAGTGACGACACAAACGTCGTCAGGCGTCGACATGCCGCGAGATTGTGCCGTGGATGTGAAATACGTGCCGCTGTCGAAATCTACTAGCCTGGCTCGGCGTGTTAATTTGGTCCTCTCACCTGCGAGTTGGTCGGAGAGAGTGCGATGTATCCGCTAGTATCGAGATCGTGTCGATTCATCCCTAACAGCCTAGAACCTTCGTCCTAAACGCAAAACTACGCTTCACTCTGTAAAAAGCGACGAGCAGTTCCGTAAAGATACCCGAACCCGACGAGACCAGTCAGCACGAAAAGCATCAGTAATTGGGCTAGCGACGAGCGAGACGGGTCCGAAACGAGGCCACGAAGTCGTGACGGGACGAACGAGAAGAGCAGTTGGCGTAGAAAGGCAGATTCTGTCGGAGACGGTTCCGAGAGTCGCTGTTCCATTACGCTCTTCGAATAGCCTTGCCAAAACGCCCGTTTTCCTAACCACAGCGGCTGTGTCCGATACGAAAACACCTTGTGGTAGACGGCAGCGTCCGGCGTGTAATAGAGCGTGCCGTCGAGTTCCTGTCTCACACGCGATGCAAGTTCAGTTTCTTCCCCCTGGACTTGGCCGCTCCCTTTTCGGCCGAGCGTTTCGTCGAACCCATCGAGTTCCTCGAGGACTGTAGCGCGAAACGAGATATTCGAGCCGAACGTGTTACGAACCGGACCTTCGGCGGGAAAACCACGGTGCGTCACGCCGACTAGCCAGTAAAATTCTGCGGGCAGGAACCACGGTTCTTCGGCGACCCACAGCGGGAGCATCTTCCCGCCGACCGCTTCGACGTCAGTCTCAGTGTACGTCCGTACTAATTCCTGAACCCATCCTTCGGCGGCGACCGCATCGTCGTCCATAAACGCGATCACGTCACCAGTCGCCTCTTCGCTCCCACGATTCCGACTCGCCGAGAGTCCGATAGTCTCGTCGTTTTCGACGATAGCCACGCTGTCGTGGTCGTCCCAGTCACGTCGTACACGTTCACCCACGGAATCGGACCCGTCGATCACAGCGACGACTTCGACCGTGTCGTAGTCCTGTTCAAGGACACTCTCGACGGCCTCGCAAAAATCGTCGTACAGATCCGGTGAATAGGTGCAGATAACGACGGAGACCTTCATTATGGACACATTCCGTAGGGCGTGGAAAAGCGTTCGTATTCGTGTCCGATCAGTGCGACACTTCCAAGTCGGTCCCATCCTATTCACCGCCAATGAACGTCAAGCGGACGCTGATCGACCGGCTCCCGCCGGGAGCGAAACGGCTTCTCGCCGTCCCGTACGACTGGCATCAGACCAGGGAAGCCAACAAAATCTTCGCCACCAAACGGCTTCCACGGACCAACACGTCTCCCGATGCGCCACGCCACATTGTCTGCGTCGTCGTCGATGCGCTCCGGGCCGACCACATCACGCCCGAACTGACTCCCTTTCTCACCGATTACAACCGGACCGACGCGATCACACCGGCCTCCTGGACGTTTCCGGCGATGTCCTCGTTCGTAACGGGCATGTACCCGAACGAGCACGGCGCGATGAAGCAAATTGACGAACCAGAAGAGGGTTTGACACTACCTCCGACGCTCCCGGATGACCGAACGACGGTCACGGAGGCTCTGGCAGGCGCGGGATACGAGACCTACGGCGGATTCGGCCACGATACGCCGTTCGTCGCACTCTCGGGTAGGTTTGCCACTCATGAACTCTACCACTCGGTGACCGCGAACGCAGACGACGTCCTCGGTGATCACGCTAGGTGGATCAACGGTCGCGAACGGACGTTCTCCCTGCTCCATCTCGCCGATCCCCACATCCCGGTCGATCCACCGGCCGAGTACTGGGACCGCCACGACGTCGACGAAACGATTGAGGAGATCAAAAATTGGCGATACAACAGCGAGACGGACTGTGACGAAGCGTGCGAACGCTACCGCGATCACCGCCGCAGACTCTATCGCGCATCGATCGAGTACGTTGACGACGCGATCGCTCGCTACGTCGACCAGCTTGACGAAGTCCTGGATGAAAGGCCGCTCCTCGTCGTCACAGCCGACCACGGCGAGGCGATGTGGGAGCACGTCGACTTCGACGTCGAACACTTCGACGGAACCGGCTGCGTCGACCACGGCGGCGCGGCCTACGATGAACTCGCACGCGTTCCGCTCGTGACCAACCGATCTTGGCCGCTCGACGGACCGGTCTCACTGATCGACGTCGCGCCGACCATCCTCGATGCCGTGGATCTGGACACGATCGAGACGTCGGGCATCTCCCTTCGAAAATCAGTGCCGCCGGAGCGGCAACTGCTCTTCGAGAGCAGTCTCAATGGCTACGAGAAAAAGGCCGTCTTCGACGGCGAGTACAAGCTACTCGTGTCCCACGGGGATGATGTCGATGTCACGCTCACAAACCCCGGCGACGCCGTGGCTGAGGTACCTTCCGACCGACTTGCGTCGATGCGCGAGATACTTCCGCCGTGGCCTGGGGGGTCCGACGACGCGACTGACGTCTCCGGAGTCGTCGAGGATCGACTCGCTAAGCTTGGATACAAGTGATGTCAGAAGAATCGGTTAGAAACGCGGTTTCGAGCGTTCAGAGGTACCCAGGTCCTCCAGGTGATCCCGGATCGCCGCGGCGGATTTCCCCGCCCCATCACCTTCGACTCGCCACCGACAGCCAGCGGTGGTGACTCCACTGGCGCCTGTCGCGGCGTGATGTGATCGATGGTGTCGGCAACGTCTAGTACAAATACGGTCCCCGCTAGCACCCGTTCATCGGTCGCACCTAGAAATGCGTCGAGCGTGTGTCCGCCCTCGCGGAGGCCGTGATCGGAGACGCAGACTAGCACGTCGTCCGACCAAGCTGTGCACGAATTTCACCCGTCCACCGGGCAGCCTGGCGACACCATCGGTGCTAATAGCTGCTCTCGTCGACGGTTGGGGCGAGGTGGCCGATTGGATTCAGAAATTCCAGCAGCAGAAGAAAAGGTCGTATTCGCGCTGGATCGCGGCCTCGATCGCCCCGTGTTTCTTTGTTGTCTCAGCCACCAGGCGCTGTACGAGCGATACCAGCGGGATTTTCGGCCGGTGGCGCGTTCCGCCGTCTGCCCCGGCCTCGATGTAGAGAAACTCGCCCAGTTGCGTGCCACGGTCGGACTCGTCGTTGGTGCCGTCACGTACGCCGCGCTCCTCGTCGGGCTGTCTCCGGGGTCAGGCGGAAAGCAGTCACATTGGTTCCGCTCCCGGGCCGATTCCCACCTACGTGAGTGGCTCGTGTGTCCTAGCGTCAGTGCCGATCGACGAGGAACGACTCGTCTCCTTCGAAAGGCCTCTCCGCAGTTCCCTCGTCGAGGGAACGGAGGACCTATATATAACTGATTGTCTGCTGTGTTGGAATCGTATACTCGCCGGATCAATGACCGAACTTGTTAGTTAATCTGTTGGATACGGTGGCCGTCTAAAGCATTGGCGTTCGTCTCCACACCGACGTCACTCCCGTACTCGGTTATGCGAAGTCCAGTCTTGTCGTCTCTGTCGTCGGAATCGGTAAAGCGTACACCGGCGTTCCGTACGCGAGTGATTCCAGGATCGTCGTCTGTAAACCTTCAGTTGGTTTCGACGGCTTCACGAGTAGGTGGAGGGCGGTTAGTTAGCGGGAAACATCGTTGTGGTCAATATAGCCTCTGATGAGGACCGAACCGGGTTCGATCTCGTCGGCCAATGGTGTCTCGACGTGATTGTGCAGTGCTCCGTCGCGACGAATCGGAACACCACGTCGTTGGGGAGTCGCCTCGCAATCACGATCGGCGTGTGAATCCCTTCTCCTTATCGAGTCGGCCGACGACGCCGTTGGTCCTATCCCGTTTGTCGGTTGGAGTCGTCGGACGGAGCCGGTAGGTGTCAACGGTTTGGGGACAGTTTGTACACTTTGTCGCGGTATCGCTCATGTCTTAGTTCCCGCGCCATTCCGTGCGTGTAGGCGATGACGGCGTCCGCAGCGTGATAACCGGTCTGCTTAAGCATTCGGAACCGCAAACGCGAGCACCCGATTCAGCGGCGACGAGAGTCGCCGTTCCTAGCATCGTCTGAGGGAACTGGAACGCCTCCTCGCGAATACGGCACGGTATGTTTGTCGGGACTATCGACTGATTGGGGGACGACAAAAACCGGAATCTCGTTGGTTATTCGATATTAAAACCGAATAGATTGTGGTACGACTTACTAATTTTGCATTGAAATATATAGATAGAGTGAGTTTCGTGGCTTTCGAGAGAAGGACCAACGGTTCCGGATGAGAAGGCTTATTGATCCGATACCGAATCTGTAGGGCAATGAGTAGCGAGACTGCAGACGCCCGCGCCCTCCAGGCCGAGGACGTCGTCGCCTTCGCGGAGCGATACGGTCACCTGGCCGTCCTCGGCGTCCTGATGGGCTTCATGCTGTGGACGCGCCTGATCAACCTCGATCGGTTCAGAAACGCCGACGCGCCCGCGTTCTCCGGCATCGACTCGTACTATCACTGGCGGACGACAGACTGGACCGTCGAGAACTTCCCGTGGACGATGCCGTTCGACGTCTACACCGGGTTCCCCGTGGGGAACTACACGGGCCAGTTCGGCACCGTCTACGACCAGATAACCGCGTTCGTCGCCCTGCTCATCGGCCTCGGGAACCCGACGCAGGCCGACGTGCAACTCGCCGCCCTGATCGTCCCGCCGGTGCTGGCCGTACTCGTCGCGCTCCCCGTCTACGCTATCGCGACGCGAGTGAGCGACGGCAACCGGTTCGCCGGCCTCGTCGCCGTGTTCATCCTCGCGCTCTCACCGGGGTCGTTCCTGGCGCGTACGATGACGGGCGCGTTCGACCACACCGCGGCGGAGGTACTGTTCATGGCACTCGCCGTCTTCACCACGGCCCTCGCACTGCGGTCGGCCGAACGCGACAGACCCGTCTGGGAACTCGTCCGTTCGAGGGAGTTCGAACCGCTCAGAGCGACCGCCCTGTACGCCACCCTCGCGGGCCTCGCGATCAGCCTCTACCTCATGGTGTGGCCACCGGGCGTCGTCTTCGTGGGGATTCTCGGCGTCTTCTTCGCCGTTCACCTCGCGATCGACTTCGTGCGCGGGGTCTCCCCCGACCACGTCGCGTTCGTCGGCGCCATCGGCCTCGGTATTCCGGCCATTATCGGTTTTGTCTTCGCCGACGTGTATACGTTGAAAGTCGCCAACTACGGTCTCCTCCAGCCGATCCTCGCCGCACTCGTCGCCGTCGGCTGTGTCTTCATGGCCTGGCTCGCCCGCGAGTGGGACGCCAGAGGGATCGAACGTACCTACTATCCGGCCGCGATCGTCGGTCTCGCCGTCGCAGGCCTCGTCGTCCTCGCAGTCGTCCTCCCCGATCTGTACTCGACGATCGTCTCGAACGTCACCTCGCGTCTCACGCCGATCGATCCCTCCGTGACCGCCGGGACCGTTCAGGAGGCCCGACCGCCGGGGGACTTCGTCGAGCAGGCACGACGGGAGTTCGGCATGGGCCTGTACCTCTTCGTCGGGGGGCTCGTCCTCCTGGCGCTCAGACCGTTCGTCGGGAAACGCTACCGCGCCGAACACACCCTCATGATCGTCTGGGGGCTGTTCCTGACGAGCATGGCCGCCACCCAGGTTCGGTTCTGGTACTACTTCATCCTCCCCGTCGCGATCCTCTCCGGGTACACGGTCGTCCAGGTCATCGGGATGATCGACGTACATCCCCCCGAGACGGTCCGCGACGTCGAAGCCTATCAGGTCCTGACGATCGTCCTCGTCCTCCTCGTCCTCTTCGTCCCGTTCGCACCCCAGATCGCCCCGGCGACGGCGGTCGGTGTCGGAGAAGGCGCCGACGTCAACCCCATTGCAAACAACTGGGAGGGTTCGAACGCGTACATGCAAGCGAACACGCCGGAACCCGGAAACCTGTACGGTGCGGGGAACGCCAGCGAGCTCGACTACTACGGTACGTACGATCCGGCCGACCACGACTACGACTATCCGGACGGCGCGTACGGCGTGATGTCGTGGTGGGACTTCGGTCACCTGATAACGACCCAGGGTGAACGCATCCCGCACGCGAACCCGTTCCAGCAACACGCCAGGAGCGCCTCGGCGTACTTCCAGGCGCCGAGCGAGGAGACGGCGAACGAGATCATGGACGCCATCAACGCGGGCATGAGTCCGCGCCTCGACGCGAACGGCAACGTGACGGTCGACGCGCCCGAGGACGTCGATAACCGGATGCCGTACGTGATGATCGACTACCAGATGGCGTTCACCAAGTTCGGCGCTATCTCCCAGTGGACCGGCCCCGAATACACCTCGCAAGAACAGATGCTGAACACCCAGCTGTTCAAACTATATCTCCAGGACACGCAGGGGATGGAACACTACCGGCTCATCCACGAATCGCAGGACACCGTCTCCACCCAGGCCGGCCAGTCGTTCTCGGAAGTCAAGAGCTTCGAGCGGGTCGAGGGGGCGACGCTTTCGGGCACCGTCGACGAGGTCGACGCCAGCAACGCGACGGCCACCGTCAGACTCCCCGTCGAGACGAACACCGGCCGGACGTTTACCTACTCACAGGGAGCCGACGTTGCGAGCGACGGGAGCTTCGAGATCACCGTCCCGTACGCGACCGACAATAGTCTCGGGCCGGACGAGGGGTACACCGACACCGCGGTGACGGCCAACGGCTCGTACGAGGTAATCGTCGGCTCGAACGAGACGTACTACCGGGCGAACGCGACCGTCGACGAACCGGCCGTCTACGACGGTGAGTCGATCCAGGTCGACGGGTTCGAGGAGACGACTCTGGAGGATATCCTCGGCGTCAACGGGACCAACGAGTCGACAACCGACGCCGCGACCGATGGTGGATCGTCGAACGACGGGAACACGACGAGTAGCGACGATTCGACGGAACGGATCGGACTCGGAGGCGCTCGAGTCACGACGCCGTAAGAACAAACCGGTCGCCTGTGGGCTCCCAGATGCCAGATCGAAGTCGGATACAGGACGCGTACACTGTATCCAAATACAGTTGTCGAACGTCTTGTACGGCCCATTCGCGTATCGTAATCGGAACCGAGGCGACTCCTGTTCTGAGCACCGATTAGCTCTCCACGACAATGCACGTGTACACGGGCCGTCACGTTGTGTGATGGTGATCGGCGCGTTGTTAGATTCTGGGAGAGCGACGTTGATTGTAAACCATGAAACCCCGACACGATGCCTCACTGAGTCAAATGTCACATCTTCACCCTTCAGCGTAGTACTATCGCCACTTCCGACAGGGCCGATCCGTTGATCCGAGTGCTGTCAGTGACTGAAACCGAGTACAGGTCACTGTCGGGCTAACACGGTCTCAACATGTGACCGCTGGCATCAGCCAAAATCCATACACTATCCGATCAATAAAATTTACCTGACGAAAATCCAATTGTGGAACAGATGATTGACCGACCACTTGACGTATCCCAGGACCAGGAAGACGCTTTCCGGCTTCACACAAAGACTCTTGCAGACAAGTTGGAGACGCTTGTGGCTGAAATCCTATCCGAAATTGAAGATCAAACGCTCCGGGATCAGATTCAGTACGTCGTTTTTGAACCGAACGATGCGCTCACGAAGCGGCGATATCGAAGACCGGTTGGAAAATTCCAATTACTTATCGAACAACTTTATCTAAGCTACGACGATAAAGAGGATACATTAGATACTCTGCTCAAAGCCTCCATTCTCGTCCACGAGTATTATGATATAGTCGATGATCTCATCGATTCAGATATCAAGCAGGGTAGCGAACTCGAAATCGTAGTAACCATTGAACTTCTCGTTCCACTGATCGTCAAATATATCGGCAAACTCGGTCCAGGTGCGGCCACGTATTGGTCGGACCGGACGATCGAGACAGTCGGATCATTCGTGCTGGAACTATCATCCGAACCCTCTGAATCGGCCTACCGTGAACTGCTGGAACGGCAATCCACCCTATTCGGTTCAATGACCGGTGTCTGTGCCGTGAGTACCGGGCGTGAGGACGAAACCGTACAGCGCGCGTCGAAAATCGGCCGTACATATTTTTGCTACGAGCAATTGTTGCGTGACTACCGTCAGTACGAACGAGATGAGCCAAGTCCTTGGAACGCTTGGAATCTTCTAGGGGAATATGAGGCACAAACACTCGCTACGGAGCAACGTAAAGCCTTCCAAAACAGCATTGCGCAGATACCTCCTGCACGTCGATCACTTATAGAACCCCTCGTCGCAACCGACGTTGAAACGTACCAGGCATCGCTACACTAGTGTAGTGGACATCTGCTACCTAGGATTGTTAGAGATTCTTGGGTTGAAATACAAACAAATGAAATAAGGACAACTACAATTTAATATGTTTATCGAAAAGTACTAACGGGGTGATAATATAATACTAATCGATCACTATGGATGACACCCAATCCAGTGACGCAGCGAATTCATCAATTAAGCGTCGTCGCGTACTTCAGTCAGTCAGTGCTATGAGCGCGACGGCCGGTATGAGCGGATTCGCCACTGCGACCAGCACACCCGACTTTACGGCCGAGGAGGCGAAACAGGCGACACGAAAATATGAAGACGTAGAGGTTTTGCGGGACACAATAGCTGCTGAGACCGAACTCCTTCGAACGGTGGCCGCTGAAGGATACATCGAGTCGGCAACGGTTGACGCGCTTGGAATCGAATCACTCGGCGAACCCGAAACTGACGGGGGTGCTACCGTTACCGTTGATCCACACTCCATTGAGGATGGAGTGACGGCCGACCTTCTGGTATCATGGGAAGTCCCCGAGGGTACGTTTATCATCAGCGTTAAACCGGAACTCGACAGCGCATTTGCTGTTATAGATACCCACGGAAGCGAGGAGATCGTTGATTTATATAAAAAGAATACTTGTCCTGGTCGTGAGTGTGACGATAACGAAGAGTGTGAGTACCAATGTATTATGTGTACGAAGGGAACCTGCCCTGGGTGTGGGGGTGACGATAGGAAGAAACTCACTTGGCATTGCGAGTGTGTCGAAGACTGTGGCTGGTGGTGATAGCTAAATCCTGGATCGTTTCTCACACATATTCTCACCGATGCTATGCGTTTTGGAACTGTGGCAGTCCGATCGAGGAAAGAGCGTCAGTGTTGTCCAGCTCGGGAGAATTATCTACGATGCTGCCGTTTTTCGGGTCAGTGGCGATCTGAAGTGTACCTGCGACCGAACCGCACCGCCTCAAACGGTGTCGCCCTGCATTTCACGAATATAACCAAGCGAACGTTCCAGATGGAAGGGGGCTAGCACAATCCAAAATAACACCCTGATCCACAGACTCACAGTATTCATTTCTAACCGAAATCACGGCAGAATTCACACAGAACTCTTTTCCGGGTTCCGACGGTAGCAACAAGCCAATGCGCGCGCGTATGCGGACGTTCATCACTGGATTCGCGATGGGGATGGCCGACGCCGTTCCCGGCGTCTCCGGCGGGACGATCGCTTTGATCGCGGGGGTCTACGACCGACTGATCGCGGCGATCACGGCGGTCGATCCGTGCGTCCTCCGTCGACTGCGGACGATTCACTCGTCGAAGACACGCCACAAATTGCGGGTGGAACTGTTCGCGATGGATCTGCCCTTTCTCCTCACGCTCGGGTCGGGTGCGATCCTCGCCGTCCTCCTCCTCGCGAACGCGATGCACTACCTCACGGACGTCTACCCGGTGCCCACGTACGGCTTCTTCACCGGGTTGATCGCCGCGAGCGCGCTCGTCCTCTACAGCGAAGTCGACGTGACGACGGTCCGCAGGATCGGCGTCGCCAGTCTCGGGATCATCGTCGCGGCCGGGGTGTCGGGACTCTCGTCCGCGGGCGTCTCACACGCGCTACCGGTCGTCTTCGTCACCGGTGCCATCTCCATCTGTGCGATGGTCTTACCAGGGGTCTCCGGATCGTTCTTCTTGCTCCTGCTCGGCCAGTACGAGTTCTTGACTGGGACGTTGAGCCGGGCGACTGATGGTGTCGGGGCGGTCGTCTTCGGCGGACAGTCTCCGGCGACGCTGGCCGACCCTGCCGCGGTCGTCGCGACGTTTGGGGCCGGGGCGGTCATCGGGCTCTTCACGATGGCCCACCTGATCGAACGGGCGCTCGCCTCCTATCGCGCGGCGACGATGACGTTCCTGGTCAGTCTCATGGTCGGTGCGCTCCGATTACCGCTCGAACGTATCGCCGCGGACCTCGGACCGTCACCCGCGGCTGGGCCGAGTGCGGCGCTGCTCGCGCTCGTCGTCGGCGCTGCGTTCGTCCTGTTCGCGGATCGGTACGCCGCAGTGTCCACGGACGCGTCGACCCCGACGTGAGACGTTGGCGGTTGCCGAATCACGTCGCACTCGTCGAACGACCCCCGAACCGGTTGCTACGTCTACATCCCGTTTCGCTCACAACTGAGACTGTCGATCGGCCCGGAACTAATATTCCTTCAATTAATATTTGAAACATTACGAAAGAATTATTACCAATGGTTACGTCTCGACGAGTGCAATGTCCACAACCGACACCCTCGCAGAACTCGTCGAAGCACACCCGCGACTACTCGGATTCCTGTTCGCCGCCATGGTCCTGCTGAGCCAGACCGGTTCGGTCGCTGCCGGGGCGATGGTCGGTGGCGTCGGTCCGTAACACGGCAGTTGGGCGCGTATCCGTCGTCGAAGGAAGAATCCCGTCGCCGACCGAAGCACTCCGCGATCGAACGTGGTAACTGGCGGAGTCGGTTCCGTACCGTCTGGTGGCCGTTTCTACCTGTATCGTGGTCTCCCGACAGGTGTCTCTCACTCGGTTAGAAACGCCGGGAGGCCCAGGTCGACGTTCCACTGGAGCGTTCCATCGATGACCACCGGTGTCTCCGTCCACGTCAGGTAGTTCTCGAGGGAGTCGTCGTCGACGCGGGCGGTGATGTCCTGTCTGGGGAGCAGATAGAGTTGTTCGACCGACGAGAGGCTTGGAGACGTGACGGAGCCGATCTGAAAATCTTTCGCGGGATAGCTCCGAAAGTGGAGAACGGCTTCCGTTCCAGATCGGTCGATGGAGACGACCGCAGGCGGACCGCCGTCTGACTGGGCGATGTCGGTCGATCCGTCGCCGACGATCAGGTACTGGTCACCGAGGACGGTCCACTCGGTGACGATTTCGAGCGCGCCGCGGAGGGGGAACCCCAGGTTCAAGAGCCGTGCCAGCGACGCACCCGATTCGACGGCGTGCTCGTTGATGATGTCGCCCAGCGTCGCCACGCCACCGAACGCACCGCGACGCGAGAGGGCCAGTCCCTGCTCGTATGAGTGACACGCGTTCAGAAAGAACACGCCGATATCGACCGATTCGAGCGTTCGTACGTCGAGATGACCATCCGTACATTCGAGACCCGCCTCGGTCGCGTGACCGATGTAGTGTAAGAAGTCGTAGCCCCCGTCGGCGAGTAACGCCGACAGCTCGTCGGTCGAGACGCCGAACTTCGACGTCACGTCGAACGGAAGCAGATCGCGAGTCCCGTACGTCTCGTCTAAGATGTCGTGCTCGTCCAGCATCCGGGCGTCGTTACAGACGACCAGGATGTCGATGTGCTGCGTTCGCGACTTCCGTTCGAGTTGGTTCTGATAGCCCTCTATCGTGGCCTTCGAGCCGTGTTTGGGGGCGAGGTCGCCGAACCAGGCGTGTTCGATCGACTCGTCGGTGACGTCCGGTTCGACGACGGGGAACGTCGACGGCGCTTCGGAGGGAGACCGTCGCGAACGGGATGCAGATCGGACGAGTGGATCCGGTCCGGCCGACGCCGGAGTCGCCTCGATCGCCGACCGACTGACCGTCGGAGCGGACCGGGCTGCGGTCGCGTCCGGTATCGACGTCTCGATCGAATCGCGGGTCCCGCCCGTCGGTCGAACGATTCCGAGTTCGTTGACCACGAACGGAAGCAGTTCGACGCTCTCCGGCGTCGACGGAACGTGAGCGGTGAGCGGCCACCGTGGAACCTGTGGCTCGATCGTCTCGTACGGAACCGAGAGGTACGCGTCCAGTCGCTCCGACAGCGACCGATCGTACAGGTCGGCGAGATCCCAGGGCAGCGTCGACTCCAGCTGGTCGCGTTCGTGAAGGTCGTATCGATAGACGCCCTCCGTCCTGACCAGGCAATCGAGGAAGAATACGTGCTTCAACGTTCTGGCAACGTCGTCTTCGAATGGCTGGTCCGTTCCGAGGTGAATCGTCCGACTGTCCGTGTGTATTGCTGGCGTCGATCCCTCCGTGACGACGGCGCCGAGGTAAAACGAGAGGGGTGCGACGACGAACGGGTGTTCGAAGTCGGCGGGAACCTCGATTCGAACGCCCGTATCGAGCGGCTCGTTCTCCGTTTGTACCTCGAACTCCGTTCCGAGTTCGATCAGCGGTGGGTGTCCTCGGAGGGTCGGCCACGACCGCTCCGGGCTCTCCGTCTTCAGCGCCGAGGTCAGTTGCGAGACGGCTCGCATCAGCTCGGTCGGTTCCGGCGGCGTCGTGATCCGACCGGTCGGTCGTTTGTGCAGCGATCGAGCACCGATCTCGACCGACGTCGGTTCGTCGAACGAAAATCGGATGGAGTTGATCCCGATTTCGACGGTCCCGGGGGCGTCGATGCGACAGTACACCTTCATCGGACCGTCGAGACCCACGAACTGCAGGGCGTCCGTCAGATCGTAGCTGCCGTCGTCTTCGAGCATCGTGATCGCCTGTCCCGTCCGGTCGTGGACGTTCGCCAGATACCGTTGATCGAGCACGAGTGACGTCGTCTCGATTCGACAGGCAGTATCGACGGGGAAACAGAAGAGGTCGGACGACACCTGCTGGGGTTCGACCTCGCGGTCGGTACGCAGGGATAGGCGGCGTTGTTCGTTCGAGTCGAACAGCCGCAGCCCGTGGGGATCCGTGTGGGTAGAGATCTCGATCGCCATTCGTCGGTACGCCCACATCGGGACGGATACGCAAAAAACCAGTCGATTCACGCCGACAAAAATTACCGTGACAAATCAGCAGAGTATCATCGGTCACCCGAGTGACCGAACGGTCGTCTGTAGCCGACTCGGTACGCTTTTGCGTTCGGCATCGAACTCTCACCTGTGAGTCCGCCACTGGTCGTCGACATCGATGGGACGCTCACCCGACCGTTCGGCCGAGGCCTAGACCCAAGGGTATTCGACCCGCTCCGCGAGTGGGAGGAACCGGTCGTGCTGGCGACGGGAAAAGCGGCTCCGTATCCCGTGGCACTCTGTCACTTCATCGGCATCCCCGAACTGGTCGTCGCCGAAAACGGCGGCGTCACGGTAACCGAAGATCGACTGGTGGTCGTCGGCGATCGAGCGGGCGCCGACGCCGTGGCCCGAGAGTACGAGGCGGCCGGGTTCGATCTCGGCTGGGAGGGCGTCGACACCATCAATCGGTGGCGTGAAACGGAACTCGCGGTCTCCACCGATCGGCCGGTCGATCCACTGGCGGCGATCGCGGCCGACCACGATCTCACGGTCGTCGACACCGGATACGCCTACCACGTCACCGATACCGACCGATCGAAGGGGCGAGCACTCGCGTCCGTGGCGCCGGACCTCGATATAGAACTCGACGACTGCCTGGCCATCGGCGACTCTGAGAACGACGTCTCGACGTTCGAGCGCGTCGGCCGGAGCTTCGCCGTGGCGAACGCAGACGACGCGGCCAAAGCCGCAGCGGACGAGGTGCTAGACGAGCCACACGCAGACGGGACGCTGTCCGTTCTCTCGCGGTTCGCGTGACCACCGCCGATGGTCCACCGCACGCGATGATCGGCCGGTCACGAAACCGTACCACCCCGTCAGGCCGTACGCGATGAGTGGTCGAAACCGAGATCGTCCCGCCTCGTCCGGTCGCGCGCGATGCTCGGCCGGTCGCAAGATACGTATCCGTGGCTCCCCGAACGGACTCCATGGTATCGGTACCGGGTGCGATCGGACTCGCGGGCGGGCTCGCCTCGATCGGCGCGTTCGCCGTCACTCGTCGGGACGCAGAGCGCGTCGGTGTCTCCCGTCCGCTCCTGTGGGCACTCGCGACGTCGGGAACGCTCGCAGTCGGCGTCTTCCTCTACCTCTTTACGTCGGCGCCCTTGCCGGGCGTGATCATGACCGCGAACACCGGAGCCGTCCTCTACGGATTCGAGCGCGAACTCACCCGTCGTGACGACCAGCCGGCCAGGCCCGGTCGCCTCCCGTTCGAACCGCAGACCGAAGCACCGACCGATTCCGACCACGGATCCTCCGCTGACGGGCACCCGACGCGCGATCGGGACGACGTGGGCGACCAGCGCTGAGTGACGACCGTCGACGGTTGTCGTCGAGTCTTCGCCGACGCTAGCGACACCGTACACCTTTTAGACGGCGGCGTCCAACCCGGGGGCATGAGCGACGTCGCGGACGCCACCGGGGCCGGGTCGGGTACCGATGGGGACGCAGCGGCGAGGGACGACGGCCCCAAACAGGTGTCGAGTCCTGACTACCACAGCGTCAACCACACGGCCGCCCAGACCTGCGGCTGGACGGCCAACGCCCTCCGCGGCGAGGGAAAGTGTTACAAGAACATCTTCTACGGGATCGAGTCACACCGCTGCATTCAGATGACGCCCGTCGTCCGGTGTAACGAACGCTGTGTCTTCTGCTGGCGCGATCACCAGGGCCACGCCTACGAACTCGACGACGTGGAGTGGGACGACCCCGAGGCAGTCGTCGACGCCTCCCTCTCCCTCCAGCGAAAGCTCCTTTCGGGCTTCGGCGGCAACGACGAGGTCCCTCGCGAAGCCTTCGACGAGGCCATGGAGCCCCGTCACGTCGCCATCTCGCTCGACGGCGAGCCGAGCCTCTACCCGTACCTGCCGGAACTGATCGACGCCTTCCACGACCGCGACATCACCACGTTTCTCGTCTCGAACGGGACGCGCCCGAAGGTACTCGCCGAGTGCGATCCGACGCAACTCTACGTCAGCGTCGACGCGCCGGAGCGCCACACGTTCGACCAGGTCGTCCGTGCGATGGAAGACGACGCCTGGGAGACCCTCGTCGAGACGCTGGACGTCCTGGCGGAGAAAGACGACACTCGCACCGTTCTGCGAACCACGCTCCTCCAGGGCGAGAACATGCACAGCCCCGACTGGTACGCCGGCCTCTTCCAGCGAGCAGATCCGGACTTCGTCGAGCTCAAAGCGTACATGCACGTCGGCCACTCACAGGACCGACTCGACCGTTCGACCATGCCTGACCACGAAGACGTCGTCGCGTTCGCCGAAGCCGTCGGCGAACACATGCCAGAGCACCCGGTTTTGAAGGAGGTGCCAGCCTCTCGTGTGGCGCTCCTGGCTCGTGACCAGGACACCTGGGTCCCGAAGTTACGGAAGGGAAGCGAGTTCTGGGCGCGTGATTCGGTCGTCGGGGAGTGACAGTCACGGGCGGTCGGACTCACGGACGGTTCGCCGAGTCGTTGAAACTGGCCCGCCACCGGCGGCTCTCAGCAGTAGTGGATTCCACGGTCGTCAGGCGAGAGTGTCTCGAGACGTCCGTCAATTGATTTGACGACACTCCCAATGTCGCGTCCAGCCTGCTGGACGTAGATGATACCCGCGTGTGCGAGTTCGTTCGTTTCTACCAGGGAGAGGAAGTCGTCGTCGAACGTAACGAGTATCCAATCGTTTTGTCTCGCGTAGGAGAGGTGGTCACGATCCGGTTCACCTAACTTTCCTTCCCCACGGACGGTGTGGACGGTCCACCCGCGCCTGCTGAGCCCATCTGCGACGGGGATCCATATCCCCTCATCACAGTACAGCGGCCTCATGCGGCGGCGGACTCCGCAGATCGAAACTCGTCGATGTGATCGTAATAATATGCGAGCGCTCGATGAACGTCGCCCAGCGATAGGTCTGGATAAAGCTGGGTTATTTCGTCCGGTTCGTATCCGCTATGTTCGTATGCGCTTGCGATATCCTTCACGCGAATGCCCGTCCCCTCTACCGTGGGAGAACCATCACTGTGGGCGGGATCCTGAACGATGCTCATGGTCAATTATATGGACGGTATCACATTTAAAGTCGCGGTCGGTGTGAATCGATCGACGGGCGTGGGCGGTTGACGGCTCCCTTTACGAGAGTAGCGTCGCTCTTTGCGGTATCGAACCCCGCCAATCCGGCAGTCGGTGGCAAGACTGTGCCTCCTCTTCACCCAAAGAACCGGGAGCCGGGGGTTCGAAAAGCGCCATATTACCGAGGAATTTGCTGCACTACTCGCCCGCGAGGACGCCACCTGAGTCCCGAAGGTACGGAAGGGAAGCGAGTTCTGGGCGCGTGATTCGGTCGTCGGGGAATAAGCGGTCGACACAGCAGCGTGCCCAGACTGGTGGTGGCCTCGCCATACCTGAAAGACGGATTTGACCCAGGGGGAGAGGTTTATCACCTGGGACGAATGTCGATGTATGAAGCGCCGCCACGTACTCGCCGCAGCTGGACTGGGAGCGACCGCGGCCACCGCGGGCTGCCTCCAGCGACTGGACGCTACGACGCCCGCCGACACGCAGCCGCGTGGATCCACACCGGACGGTGATACTCCGCCGTCGGACGCTGCTCGTTCGACGCGGGTTCCGTCCGGTGGGACCGTCGAACGCGCCCCAGGTGACGACACGTCCGGGATCGGCGGGCGACGCTCTCCGCACGCCGTCTTCCTGACGAACCCCACGAATACCGGGCGAACGGTCGCGCTCGTAATCGTGCAGGGAGGGAAGACACTACTCGACGAGGCGTTCGCCGTCGAACCGGAAGGGACCGTGGCGGTCGAGATTCGACGCCTCGCCGCGTACACCGTCGAGGCGACCGTGGAGGGATCGGGCGAGACCGAGACGGCGACCGTCGAGCGCGCCCAGTTCGACTGTAACGCCACGAGCGTACAGCTTGAACTTCAGGCTGACAGTAGCCTCTCGTCGTCGACGTTGTCGACGCTGATGGCCTGTGGGAACGTCGTCACCGACCGCGTCGCGTCGGGCGAGCGCGTCGAACACACCGTCGGGACGATCGAGCAGTCCGACGAACTGGACGGGCACCATACCGTCAGCGTCGAGAATCCAACCGCTCGACCTCTGACCGCACGCCTCCTGCTCGGCGACGGCGAGCGTACACTGTTCGACGGGCTCTTCTCGGTGGAGCCGGATGCGACGGCCGACGTCCACTTCGATCGGAACGGCTCTGACCGGATCGAGGCACGCGTCCTCGAAACCGACGCGAGCGCGACGGTCGACCTCGAGGAGGCCGGGCTCGGCTGTACCGCCGCACGAACGACGTTCGAACTCACCGAAGGCGGGGTGCTCGACACGTCGACGATCTCGACGGATCTGGCCTGCCACCCGAACGACGCCTGACGACCATATCCGTCGCTGCCCTCCATCCATGACTCGTCCCCTCCACTACGCCACGTCCACGCTGCGCGCGGTCGCCTTCTGGTTCGCCGTGGCCCTTCCGGTCGCCTACGTACCGCCACTGCTGGGTGTAGCGCCGACGACGGTCCTTCTCGGTGTGATCGTCGTCCACGCCGGCTGTCTGGTGATCGGACACGAGTACCGCCCCCGATCCCGAACTGATGGATCTCGACCGTCGACGCCGTAGCGGGATGCGTAGCTACACACAATCGCCCTCGGCAAACTTCACTCCCCGGATCTCGACCGATCATCTCACGATGGTACCACCCCTCCAAAACAAACCAATCGCACCAAATGGCTAAGGCTCACCGGCACCAACAACCCTGTATGTCGAGCGGCGCCATCGATATCGACGAGTTCGAAAACGCCGACGACGGCGAATTCGAGGGAAGAAACGACACCGAACGGATCGTTCGGTTCCTCGACGATAACGACGACCGGGCGTGGAAGGCAGCCGCGATTGCAGCACAACTCGAACTACAGACGGACGCAGTGAGTGCGATCCTCTCCCGACTGAAAGAGCGAGGGCTCGTGAGACACAAGCGCCCCTACTGGGCGATCACAGACGACCAGGAACGGCTCAGATCAGCCTATCGGCTTCATCGACACTACGAGACCGCTGATGAGCAGTACGGGGAGGAACGGCTCGAAGCACTCCAAACCGACGAAATGGAGCACGTACAGTGACCTCGTTCGAGGAACTAGCGCGCGGAGACATCGTCTGGGGGACCGATCCGCTCTCAGAGAAAGGGCGTCCGCTACTCGTACTCGGGACACCACAGTTCCCCACCCACGGTGTCCAACTTATCACCGCCCTACTACCGACGAAGACCTACCACGAAGAATCACTGACACTCCGAGATGGTGACTACGAGGGCGACCCACTTGGAACCCAAAGCTACGTCCTTCCGTGGTCACTTGCGACCCGCAACAACGCAGTGGAAGTAGAATACCGCCTCACTTCTCTAGTCGATTCGCGCACCGAGGACGTCCTATCACAGTTGATCGGCTACCTTACTCCCTAACTGTCGGTTTCCTGATAGTCGGTCACGAGTACCACCCACAGTCGCACACCTCCCATCGATACTGCCGGTGAGCTATCGAACGAATCAAAAAAGCCGATCGGCAGACGGCCGGTTAGCCGGTCTTCACTCGAGGTCGAACCGGTCGGCCGCCATCACGCTGTGCCAGGCGTCGACGAAGTCCTCGACTAACTTGTGCTCGCCGTCTTCGGCGCCGTAGACCTCCGCGATGGCGCGCAGGCGGGAGTTCGAGCCGAAGACGAGGTCGACGCGCGTTCCCGTCCACGCGACTTCGCCGGTCTCGCGGTCGCGCAGTTCGAATTCCTCGCGGTCATCCGAGACCGGTTCCCACTCGTAGTCCATGGAGCAGACGGTCTCGAAGAAGTCGTTGGTCAGCGTCCCCGGCTCGTCGGTGAAGACGCCGTGGTCGGTGTAGGTGGCGCCCAGCGCGCGCAGGCCGCCGACCAGCGCGGTCATCTCGTCGGGTGTCAGGCCGAGCAGGTCCGCTTTGTCGACCAGTTCGTCCTCTGCGGAGAGGCGTGCCTCGTCGCTGTAGTAGTTGCGGAACCCGTCTGCTGCCGGCTCCAGGGCCTCGAAGGACTCCACGTCGGTCTGGGCCTGGGTGGCATCGGTGCGGCCGGGCTCGAACGGCACCTCGACGTCGTAGCCCGCCTCGCTCGCGGCCTGCTCGACGGCCGCGTTCCCGGCGAGGACGACCAGGTCGGCCAGCGAGACGCGCACGTCGTCAGAACGCGTTTCGTTGAACTCGGCCTGGATTCCCTCGAGCGTCGAGAGGACCGTCTCGAGTTCCGCGGGTTCGTTGACGTCCCAGCTACGCTGGGGTTCGAGCCGGATGCGCGCGCCGTTCGCGCCGCCGCGTTTGTCGCTGTCGCGGTAGGTCGAGGCCGCCGCCCAGGCGGTCTTGACGAGTTGCGTCCCGGTGAGATCGGAGGCGAGGACGCGCTCTTTGAGGTCCTCGGCATCAGTTTCGTCGATCAGGTCGTGATCGACGTCCGGGAGCGGATCCTGCCAGAGCAGTTCCTCGTCGGGGACCTCGGGACCGAGGAAGCGCGAAGAGGGTCCCATGTCGCGGTGGATCAGTTTGTACCACGCCTTCGCGAAGGTCTCCTGGAAGTGCGCGGGATCCTCCTGGAAGCGCTCCAGGGCCGCACGGAAGTCCGGATCGCGCTTGAGCGCGATGTCCGTCGTGAGCATCATCACGTCCTCTTTCTCCGCAGGATCTTCGACACCGGGAGCGGACGCGTCGAGTTCCCCGTTCTGCGTGGTCCACTGCCAGGCGCCGCCGGGGCCCTTCTCGGGCCACCACTTGTTATCGAGCAACGAGTCGACGTAGCCCATGTCCCACTGCGTCGGCGTGGTGTTCCACGGACCCTCGATGCCGCTCGTGATCGTGTCCGCCCCCATTCCGGAACCGTGCTCGCTCTTCCAGCCGAGGCCCTGCTGTTCGATCGGCGCTGCTTCGGGCTCGGGGCCGACGTTTGGATCTGCCTCGTCGGCACCGTGGACCTTCCCGAAGGTGTGTCCGCCGGCGATGAGCGCGGCCGTCTCCTCGTCGTCCATCGCCATGTGGCTGAACGTCTGGCGGATGTTCGTCGCGGACGCCTCGGGGTCGGGCTCGCCGTTCGGGCCCTCAGGGTTGACGTAGATGAGACCCATGACGGTGTTGCCGAGCGGGTCGCGAAGCGCGCCGTCCTCGTCGAAGCGCTCGGGGGAGGCACCTTCCATCTCGTCTTCCGGGCCCCAGTCGACGGCGTCGTCGGGCGCGTAGTCGTCCTCGCGGCCACCCGCGAACCCGTACGTCTCGAATCCCATCGATTCGAGCGCGACGTTCCCCGCGAGCACGATGAGGTCCGCCCACGAGAGCTGCTGGCCGTACTTCTGTTTGATCGGCCAGAGCAGTCGCCGGGCTTTGTCGAGGTTCGCGTTGTCCGGCCAGCTGTTGAGGGGAGCCAGGCGCTGGCGACCGCCGGAGGCACCGCCCCGACCGTCGTGCGTCCGGTACGTGCCGGCACTGTGCCAGGCCATCCGGATGAAGAGTGGTCCGTAGTGGCCGTAATCCGCGGGCCACCAGTCCTGCGAGTCCGTCATCAGTTCCTCCAGGTCGGCCTTGACGGCCTCGTAGTCGAGCGACTCGAACGCCTCGGCGTAGTCGAAGTTCTCGCCCATCGGATCGGTCCGCTGGGCGTTTTGATCGAGGATGGTCAGATCGAGCGCGTCTGGCCACCAGTCTCGGTCTGCGTTTGGCATCACCCGTCTCTTGCCACTTTCGCATAATAAGAGTGTCTACTTCGGAAAGGTAGCTTTCGTCTGACGAAAACAATTGTTCCCCAAATGCGAATCCTCCGTAGACGATTCGGACCGACGACGGCCACGTCCACGCCCATTCACCGCTCCCGGTCGCCGGTCGTCCGATCCTCCCGTCGATTCACAACCGTTCATCGACTGGTGGGTGATCGACTGGCGCTCGTCGCGGACGGACACGAGGACGAATCTTCCCGCTCTAGTTTTTTTTCTCTCCTCTCTCGGACACGCGTACCACCCATCTCGCACTCGCACTCGTGCCCCCATCGGACACGTGTTCGACCGAACGATTGCGAAACCGTTACTCCCGTCGACGACGATGGTCCGGCATGTTCGATCCGGTACCGATCGGCGACTATCCGCTCGCTCACGCGATCTTTCTCCTGCTGGTGGTCGGCTCGTCCGCGTTCTTCGGCGTGCTCGCCTTGGTGAACGTCCGGTACGGCCGTGAGACTCTCTTGCGTGAGCGCGAGTGGGTCGCGGACACCCTCGACGTCGACGATCCCGAGCGGGTGAGCGCGTACCACCGGGCGAAGACGACGATCGGGCAGTTCCAGTCGTGGATCACGCTCGTCGTCGTGTTGATCGCACTCTACAGCGGGGCGGTCGGGACGGCCGTCGAGTGGGTCGAGGGACTCGGCTTCGGTCCCGTGGTCAGCGGAACAGCGGTATTCGTCGTCACGGTTGTGGGGATGCAGGCCCTCTCGATTCCCGTCGACCTCTACGACACCTTCGTCGTCGAGGAGCGCTTCGGCTTCAACAACCAGACGCCGGCACTGTTCGTCCGGGATCTCCTGATCGGCCTGGTGATCACGGTCGTCATCGTCGCGGCACTTTCGGCGACGGTGCTCTGGACCGTCGAGACGCTGCCGACGCTGTGGCCGGTCGCCGCACTCGCCATCTTCGCTACGTTCTCCCTGGCGATGCTGGTCGTCTATCCGCGCGTGATCGCCCCGCTGTTCAACGACTTCGAACCCGTCGAAGCGGGCGATCTCCGCGACGGCGTCGAACGCGTCTTCGACCGCGCCGGCTTCACCTGTGACGACGTCTACGTCATGGACGCGAGCAGACGCTCGGGACACTCGAACGCCTACTTCGTCGGCTTCGGACGGACCAAGCGCGTCGTCCTCTTCGACACGCTCGTAGCGCAGATGGATCTGCCCGAACTCGAGAGCGTGCTCGCACACGAACTCGCCCACTGGAAGCGCGCACACATCTGGAAACAGTTTGCCGCGAGTCTCGTCCGGATCGGCGTCGCGCTCGGCGTCCTCTGGGCCGTATTGGAGACGACGTGGCTCTACGGGATGTTCGACGTTCCCGAGACGGCCTACGCCGGCCTCGCCATCGGCGCGCTCTGGGTCTCGCCACTTCTGGACCTCACGACCCCGCTCGAGAACCGCCTCTCGCTGGCCCACGAGCGCGAGGCCGACGCCTTTGCGGTCGACGTGATGGGCGACGGAACGCCACTCGTCGGGGCGCTCACCCGACTCACCGGCGAGAACTTACAGAACCCGTTCCCGCACCCGCTGTACGCCACGTTCCACTACGACCATCCCCCGATTCCGGATCGCATCCGGTACATTCGGGGACTCGGTGGCGACGAACGCGACGGCCCGACCGACGACGTCCCGACCGCCGGTACTGGCGAGTGACCGGGTTCGGACGTCCCCGTTTCGATTCGGGTCTACCGTCTCTGTGAACACGAGCGACCCGCTTCCGACAGCGCCGGCCGGCTAGCGGCCTGGAACCGGATTCGTCCCGGATTCGAGCACCGACCGGTAGCGTTCGCCCGATTCGTCGTCCGCCTCGATCGCCTCGCGGATCCGCGGTGAGAGCCAGTCTCGCTCACCCGTCGCCTCCGACTGCGTCACGCTGGCGCGTCCGTCCGCCGGCAGGAACCGTTCGTAGACCGCCAGTCGTTCGGCCAGGGGGAGGCCAACGTCGTCGGCGATGGACTCCAGTTCGCGGAGCGCTGGCCAGGCGTAGTCGGGATTGACGTGGTCGTCCGTCACGGGCGAGACGCCGCCCAGATCGTCGACGCCGCAGTCGACGAGCTCCCGGACTGGGGTCAGGTTCGGCGGCACCTGGACGGAGACCGCTTCGGGCAGTGCAGCGCGCGCCATCGCCGTCACGCGTCGCATCGTCGCGAGGTCGGGCGTGCCGCCCCGCCAGCGCTCGTTGTCCCGCACCGGCTGGACGATCACCTCCTGGACGTGGCCGTACCGTTCGTGGAGGTCGCGGATGGCGAGCAGACTCTCCGCGCGGGTGCGCCAGTCCTCGCCGATGCCGACGAGGATCCCCGTCGTGAACGGGACGGCGAGTTCGCCTGCCGTGCGGATGGTATCGAGGCGCTGGCCGGGAACTTTCCGGCGCGGCCCCGCGTGTGCGTCCACGTCGGCCGTCGTCTCCAGCATCACGCCCATGCTCGCGTTCACGTCCGCGACGGTCGCCATCTGGTCGCGGGTCTGGTCCCCTGGGTTCGCGTGCGGGAGTAGTCCCTCCTCCAACGCGACCTCGCAGGCCGCCCGGAGGTACGAGTGGATCGACTCGTACCCCCACTCCTCGAGCCGGGCGTGGATCTCCGTGTAGCGGTCGTCCGGATCGTCGCCGAAGGTGAACAGCGCTTCCGTACAGCCGGCATCGGCGCCGCGGCGGCAGATGTCGCGGACCTCGGAGAGCGAGAGCAGCGACGCCTCCCCCGGCGGGTCGAAGTAGGTGCAGTAGGTGCACGTGTACCGGCAGGCGGTCGTCAGCGGTACGAACACGTTCCGGGCGTAGGTGAGTTCCGTGGGTCCAGTCACGTCTTCGGGCATCACGTCGAGCAGTCGCTCGATCTCGTCTTCGTCGATCACCACGTCGACGTCGTACTCGGCCGCCCCCGGGATCATCGCTCGAAGGGTGGCAGGCCGGAGGGATAAGTGGTATCGTTCCGGCCGATCGTGGCGTGTGTCTCGCGATCGCCCGACTATCGCCCGCCGACCGACGCTCTAGATGCGGTCCTCTCTGTGTTGGACGACGACCGCGGGGTCTGACACTGGCTGCCGACCGACACGTTCGTGTTGTAGTCGCCGTCGTGCGGCCCCGATCGCACGACTCGAATCCGGACTGGTCCCGCTCATCCGGACCGGCCTCGCTCACCCGGACTGGTCCCGCTCATCCGGACCGGCCTCGCTCACCCGATCCGGTCGAGTCACCGTCACTCGACCGTCGGCGGTCTCGAGTTCGAACCCGGCCTCTTCGAGGACGCTCCGTGATCGACCAGCGCCGTGACAGAGCACTTCGACGAGGTCTGTCGGCTCGTCCACGTCGGTCGCGAGACGGAACGAGTCGACGACGTCGACGTTCGCGCCGATCGACGCGGCGATATCGCGGTGGTCGAGGTACGACGTCCCGTGGTAATCGACCCGGAAGTCGGGATGGCGACTGACGAACGCGTTCGTTCCGCCGCCCCGACCCGGTGCGAAGACGACGTCGCCGTCCGCGGTGAACAGTCGCTCCAGTGCTGGCGGCGTCGCCAGCGCCAGATCGGCCATGACGATCGCGACGGCCTCGTCGACGGGAGCTGTCTCGCCCTCGGTGAAGTGTCCCTCCAGTGCGTCGTTGACGGCCGCGTCGAGTGGCCGCTCGTCCACGGTCACCGACGCGTCGATCGAGAGTGATCCCGTCGCGAGCACTCGCGGTTCGTGTCCTGCCGCGCGTATAGCGTCGACGACGTCCCGCAGCATCGCCCGGGCGAAGACCTGTCGCTCGGCCGCAGAGAGGATCGGCGACAGCCGCGTCTTGGGTGCGTCGGTCGCGAACGGGACGAGTATCTCCATTCACGACGTCGTCGGCGACCGTCCGTCAAAAGGACGTCGGCACACGCTCGCGGGTCCCGTCGGGTGATCGAGACGCACTGCAGTTCGTTCGGTTCACCGACCCCTTGACGCAAAAACGAGCCTCTCGGCTACTCCGAGTGTAGAACCGGCCACCAATTCGAGACGAGCGGATCAGAACAGCGGTTCGAGGTCGTCGGCGTCGTCTTCGACGAGTTCTTCTAAGTTGTCCTCACTCTCTTGCTGGATGTCCTCCATGTTGTCCTGGGCCTCGATTGCGACCTGCTGGAGGCGCTTGATTCGCGGGACGTTCGTGACGCCGGAGAGGAGGATCGACGCGGACACCTCTGGAATGTCTCGTGGGTAGTCGCCGCCGCGGACTTCCATGCTGCCGGTCTCTTCTTCGAGCCACTTCCGACCGCGCTCGATGCCCTTTCGATTCAGGTGCTCGGACGGTCCGGAGAGGACCAACAGTGCGCGCTCGGCCCCGTCGATCTCACACGGGAGCGTGAGTCGACCGAGTGCCGCCTTGCGCACGAGGCTGGTTATGCGGTTGGTCGTGTTCGCGGCGTCGAGGCCGTCGTCGACACTGCCGCCACCACCCGTGAACTTCGAGAGGAGCCCGCCGGACGTCGCACTCAGGTCGACCTCCTCCGAGGCGAACCCGACGGTCGAGACGCCGCCGCCCGAGAGCGTGTTGATGATCTCGGAGGAGTCGACGACGCTCTCTGCGACCTCGTTGCCCGGTTGCACCTCGCCGGCACCGAAGAGCACCCCGAATCGGCGGACGATCTCCTCGTTGATCTGTGAATACCCGCCTTCGACCGACTCGCCGGCGGATCGCCAGGAGTCGTTGTCGAAGACGAGCAGGTTGTCGACCTCCCGGACGAACGTTTGGAACGACCGGGCTGCGTTGAGCGTGTAGATTCCGCCTTCGTCGGTCCCGGGCAGGATGCCGAGTCCGTAGACGGGGATCGTGTAGATGCGTTTCAAGTGCTTCGCGAGCACCGGTGCACCACCCGAACCGGTTCCGCCGCCCATTCCGGCGACCACGAGGAATGCGTCGACCTCGTGAGTCGGGATCGAATCGATCGCGTTCTGGACCTCGTCGATGTCCTCTTCGGCGACTTCCGCGCCGAGTTCGTTGTCTGCACCTACGCCGTGACCTTTCACCCGCGCCTGGCCGATCAGGACGCGGTTTTCCTGTGGGATTCGGTTCAGGCCCATGAGGTCCGCTTTCGCCGTGTTCACGGCGATCGCGGAACGAACGATGCCGCTGTTCGTCCGATCGTCGTAATCGAGGAATCGATCGACGACCTTCCCTCCGGCCTGTCCGAACCCGATCATCGCCAGTTTCATTGATTCTGGGGGCTCCGTTGCCATTGAACAGTAGGATGAAGGATATAAACCTTGTGTCTGGATGACTTTCACGTTCGCTGGCGTGTACCGGAAAATCGCAGCACGTGAGGGGGGTAAAAGATTAAAATTACGTCTATAATTGAGAATGTATCGGGTGGTACGATACCCGTTATAATAGGTACCGGGCGATCTGTGCAGACTTGAAAACGGGGTCGGGCAGTCAAGCGGTCGCAGATGACAGAGAAAAACCACTACCACCTCGTTCTCGCTGCATTGACACGAGGCCCGTTGTACGCGAATTACCATCTCGCTGGACCGACACGAGGCTCGTTATACGCGAATTACGATTCGGCGTCGAGGTACTCCCGGAATGTCCGAAGGGAGGCGGGTTCCACGCCGAACTCGTCGACGGCGTTGCGGGACGTGGTGTTGTCGACAGTGAGGCCGCGGGCCTGTTCGATACCGAACGGGACGAACGGAATCGGCCCCGCGAGAGAGAGCCCGAGTTTCGAGAGCACCATCGGCACGGGGACGATTCTGACCCACCTGTTTCGTGCCGCGTAGTACTGGCGCGTCACGTCGGCCAGGGTGAGTACCTCCGGACCGGCCAGTTCGTAGGTTTCGTCGCCTCGGGCCTCGAGAACGCACTCGGCGAGCAGCGGTGCCAGGTCCCCGATCCAGAGTGGCTGGAAACGCGTCCGTCCGCCGGCCGGCAGCGGCGTCAGATAGGGGACGGTCGTCGCCCCGATGAACGACGTGAACTCGTCTCCCGCGCCGAAAACGACGGAGGGGCGAACGACGATCGATTCGACCGCCGATTCCCGCACGATCGCTTCGCCCCGGCCTTTCGCCCGCAGGTGCGACGTCGGCGCGTCGGTATCGGCTTCGATCGCACTCAACTGGACGAATCGATCGACGGCCTCGTTTTCGGCCGCCTCGACGAGGGCGGTCGTCGCGCCGACGTGGACCGATGCCTGCGATACGCCCTTCGACGTCTGAAAGAGTGGTGAAAGCGCGACGAGATTGACGACCACGTCGTGATCGTCGACGGCGGTGCGCGCCGATTCCGGATCCGTCGCGTCGCCCGCGACCGCCTCGACGCCGGTGGGGAGGGTCTCGTCGTCGGGGTGGCGTGCCATCGCCGTCACGTCGTGACCGCGGTCGGCCAGTTCTTTACAGAGTGCGCTTCCGATGAACCCCGTACCGCCCGCGACGAGGATGTTCATACGGAGCGGTTGTCGGCCACCGTAAAATACCTGGCCACGTGACGTCTGGGCCGCGGTCCGTTTCGTGTGCGAGTTCCGGACTCTCTCGACAGAATCATGTAGCCGCCGCCGCGACTCGCCAGTATGCTGGTCACGCTCGAGGGTATCGACGGAAGCGGGAAGACCACCGTCTGGGAGGCGCTACAGGCGGAGTTCCCCGACGCGACGTTCACCCGCGAGCCGACCGACTCCTGGTACGGCGACGCCGTCTACCGCTCGATCGGGGACGACGATGCGGATCCGCTCGCCGAACTCTTTCTGTACACTGCCGACCACGCCGATCACCTCTCCCGCGTCGTCGAGCCCGCACTCGAACGCGGCGACCTCGTCATCTCGGATCGCTACGCGGATTCGAGATACGCCTACCAGGGAGCGACCCTCGAAGGCGTGATCGAGCGGCCGATGGAGTACGTTCGCGGCGTCCACGCGCCATTCACCGTCGAGCCAGATCTCACCCTGTACTTCGACCTCGACCCGGAGACCGGCGCCAGTCGAGCCGGCGCGACCAACAAGTTCGAGCGCGCCAGACTGCTCGGAGACGTCCGGTCGAACTACGAACGCCTCCTCGACATGGCGCCGTACCGGTTCGTCAGGCTCGACGCGACCCGTCCGCCCGAGGACGTCATCGAGAGCGCGATCGACGCGCTGAAAGATCGGATCGAGACCGATGCCGCTGACGAGTCCGGTGGGAACTGAGGACTCGACAGAACCCGATACCGATCGCCCCTTCGTCGTGGTGGCCAGTGTCGTGGCTCGTCCCACTGACGCGATCGTATGAGGGTCGACCTCGCCGTCGGTTGCGGCTGGCGACGTCTCTCGTCCGATGTCGTCCCGGTCGGAAGCGTCCACTCTGGCGAACGCGGCTCGTCTCGCTCGCACCGCCGTGTCCGATCGATATCGGTGTCGGACGGTCCTCAGTCCATGGCGAGGTACGTCTTCGTATCGAGCACGCCGTCGAGGGATTGCAGGTCGGACGAGACGGCCCGGAGCACGTCGTACACCTCCGGCGCGTCGACCTCGGCGATGACGTCGTAGTTACCGGCAACGACGTGGGCAGTCGTCACCGGTTCGACCGCGCCAATCGACTCGAGCACCCCCGACGACTTACCCGCCGACGTCTTCACCAGGACGTATGCGTGGACCATCGGGGTGTGGTACTTCATGGCACGACTAAAGCGTTTACCTCGGCTCAGTCGCTGAAACGTCAGTGTTACTATCGGTGGTCGGGCCTGGTCGCTGGTGATCGGGGTAACATTATTCACGGGGGCTCGCGTACCCCGTATCCATGCGGTTTGTTATCGTTGGTGCCGGGCGGGTCGGCGCGCGAACGGCCAGAGTCCTTCGCGACGAGGGCCACGACGTCACGGTCATCGAACGAGACGAGTCGGCAGTCAGGCGCGCGAAAGACGCCGGACTCGACGTCGTCATCGGTGACGGCGCTCGAGAGGAGATCCTGAAAGAGGCCGGTATCGAGGACGCCGACGCCGTCGGGGCACTCACCCGGGATTTAAACGCAAACTTCGCCGCCTGCCTGATCGCGTCCCACGCCGGCTGTCGAACCGTGATGCGGATCGACGACGACTATCGCGAGGAGATCTACCGGCGGTACGCGGACGAGGTAGACGAGGTGGTCTACCCGGAACGCCTCGGCGCGATCGGCGCGAAGAACGCCCTCCTCGGTGGGACGATCCGCGCCATCGCCGATATCGCCCAGAACCTCCAGATCGTCGAACTCACGGTCACGTCCGAGTCGCCGGTGGCGGGCTACCTCGTCAGCGAACTCGAACTGCCCGCTGACGCGCGAGTACTCGCTCACGCGACGGGAGACGAACCGTTTCACGTCCCGGACGTCGACGGCTCGCTGGCGGCGGGCGACCGCCTCGTCGTCCTCGCCGACTTCGACGTGCTGAGCGACGTTCGCCAGATCGTCGTCGGCGAGGCGGACGGCGAGCAAACGGTCGAACCCGGAGGTGCCCGGTGATGGTGACCGCGTACGTGATGATCAAGGCAAACACCGGCGAGGCCGATCGTCTCCGCCGAGAAATCGACGCGATCGCCGGTGTCACAGACGTCCACATCGTCGCCGGCGACGTCGACCTCATCGCGAAGGCGACCGTCGACTCTCCGGCCGCCATCAAAGACGTCGCGGCGTCAGAGATACAGGGGATCGACGGCGTCGAAGGCACGCAGACCTACATCGCGATGGACTGATTCTACCCGCCGCGTAACTCGCACAGACGGTGAGGGACTCGCCGGTCACGCTCGACCCGATCTACCGACGCGTCCGTATTACGGCGACCCGCCGTCGTCGACCGCCTTCTGTCCGCGTTGCTGTGCGTTCACCCGGAGCGTCGCCGCCTCGCCGCGATACTCGTAGCCGGGGATGAGTCCCTGGGCGTAGGTCCCCTCGACGAACTCGACCATCGCTTTCGCGTCCGCGACGCCCTCGGCGGCGTCCCACGCGACGTACGTGAGCGTCACGGTCACCTCGCCGGCCGGAACGTCACGCTCGACAATCGGCTCGTCGTGCGTGCTGGTGGTCGCAATGTCGAAGACGTCCGCGAGGCGGCGATCGAACGTCTCGAACCAGTCGTCTTCGACCACGCGGGCGACCTCGTCGACGGTCGCCGCCGAGAGCGTCGGGACCGTGGCGACGACGCGAAACTCACCGTCACGTTCGCCCTCGGCCGCGGACGCGGTCACTCGCGCGTCGAAGACCGTCGTCGTCAGGACGTAGCCGTCGTCGGTCGGTTCGAACGCGTCGTGGGCCGCGAGCGCGACGTCGACCGGTTTCGGAAGCGTCTCGTCTGTCATTGGTGGGGAGACGGGACGACGGGAAAAGTGCGTTGCGCAGTCGGTCCGAAGTCGCTCGACTACGACTCCACGACCGATTCGAGTTCACGCCTGAACGTTCCCTCGGCCACCAGCGCTGCCACCGCCTCGACGTCGTCGGTGAGTGGACGGTCGCCGTCGAGCGGCGGGACGCGCTCACGCACCAGGTCGTAGACGACGCCGGTGCCGACGCCGTGGGTCAGGTCGTCGTCGACGTACTCGGCGGCCTCGGCGGCCGCGCAGAGCTCCGTCGCGACGACGTGTCGCGCGTTCGCGAGTGCGGTCCGAGCGTGATCGGCAGCCTGTGCGCTCATGCTGACGTGGTCCTCCTGCCCGCCGGAGACGGGTGTGTTATCCGTCGCGGCGCGACCCAGTGATCGGTTCTCGTTGACCAGCGACGCGGCGGTGTACTGGGCGATCATGTAGCCCGACTCGACGCCGCTCTCGGTCGCCAGGAACGGTGGGAGGTGGTCTTCCTGGAGGTTCGGGTTCAGGAGGCGATCGACCCGTCGCTCGCTGATGGCGGCGAGTTCGGTCAACGCCGCCGTGACGTAGTCGAGTCGGAGAGCGAGCGGTTCGCCGTGGAAGTTACCGCCGGAGAGGACCGCCGCTCGATCCGTCCCGCTCGCCCGCGGGTCGGCGTCGTCCGCGTCGAAGACGAGCGGGTTGTCCGTCGCGCTGTTGAGTTCGATCGCGACGGCCTCGCGGAGGTGGGCCACGGCCTCGCGGACCGCGCCGTGGACTTGCGGGAGACACCGCAGTGAGTAGGCGTCCTGTACCCGATCGCAGTTCCGGTGGGACTCGACGATCTCCGAGTCGGTCGTCAACGAACGGATTCGCTCGGCGCTCTCACAGTGGCCCGAGTGTGGGCGAACCTCGGACAGTACAGGGTGGGAGGGAACCGTCGATCCCATCGTCACCTCGGTCGTGAGCGCGCCAGCCGCGTCGGCCGCCTCGACGACGCGTTCGGCGTCGACGACGAGCAGCGCCGCCAGGCCGACGGTGAGTTGCGTGCCGTTGATCAGCGCCAGCCCCTCCTTCGGGGCGAGCGATAACGGGTCGAGCCCCGCGGTCGCGAGCGCCTCCTCACCCGGGAGCCGTCGACTGTCTGTCGCCGGTACGTCGGCTCGGTCCGTGGCCGCACCCGAATCGCGGCCATCGGTCGCCCCATCGCCCCGGTCGACGATCGCCTCGCCCTCGCCGATGAGCACGAGCGCCATGTGCGAAAGCGGCGCGAGATCGCCGCTGGCGCCGAGGCTTCCCCGGGACCGGACGACCGGGTGAATCCCCTCGTTCAGCATCGTCGCGAGGTGGTCGACGACGATTGGGCGGACGCCGGAGTGGCCCTTCGCGAGCGCGTTCAACCGGGTGACCAGCATCGCTCGCACGGCCTCGCGACCGAGTTCGGCGCCGGCGCCAGAGGCGTGACTCCGCAGCAAGTTGTGCTGCAGTCGTTCGAGTTCGTCGGGTTCGATCCGCTCGTCGACGAGTTCGCCGAACCCGGTGTTGACGCCGTAGACTGGCTCGCCCGAGGCCACGACGTCCTCGATTCGCTCCCGCGCGGTCTCGACGTTCGCCATCGCCTCGTCCGTCAGTTCGACCGGCGCACCGCGTCGTGCGACGCGTTCGACGTCGGCTGGCGTGAGTGTCTCACCGTCGACGCGTACCGGTTCGAACTCGTCGCCCGCCGCCGCTTCCCGCGGGGCGTTGCCGTCTGGCTCACCCATGGACGCGCTCGCCTCCCTTGAGGACGGTGGCGACGCGATTCACGCCGAAGCTGTAGGGAACGTGGACGTAGCTCGGCGCGTCGAGGACGAGTAGATCGCCGGGAGCGCCGGGCCGGATCGTTCCGGCGTCTTCGGACCGGACGGCCGCTCCGGAACCGCCGCCCGCCCCGACATCGCCGGCGTCGAGGGCTCGCGCACCACCGCGGGTGGCCGCCGTAAGCGCGGCTTCGGGGGTCATCTTCATCTTCGCACAGGCCAGCGCGACGGTAAACCCCATCGACTGTGCGTGGCAGTTAGGATTGAAGTCGGAGGCCAGCGCGACGGTCGAACCCGCCTCGGTGAACTGCGTCGGATCGGCGTACTCCGTGTCGAGTGAGAACGCGGCCGCGGGAAGCAGGGTCGCCACCACGTCGGCCTCGGCGAGCGCTGCGGCGTCCTCGTCCGTCGCACGCAGGAGGTGATCGGCGCTGACGGCCCCGACGTCGGCCGCGACCTGCGCCCCGCCGGTTTGGGCGAACTCCTCCGCATGAATCTTCGGCGCGAGTCCATGATCCATCCCCGCTTCCAGGATCCGGCGGCTCTGCTCGGGTGTAAAGACGTCCTCCTCGCAGAAGACGTCGCAGAAGGTCGCGATGCCCTGATCGGCGACGGCCGGGAGTTGCTCGTCGATCACCCGGTCAGTGTACGATTCGGCGTCCTCGTCTTCGGGAACCGCGTGAGCCCCCATGAACGTCGGAACCACGTCGACCGGATGCGACTCGCCCGCCCGGTGGATGGCCGCGAGCAGGCGAAGCTCCGTCTCGCGGTCGAGGCCGTAGCCTGATTTGACCTCGACCGTCGTCGTCCCGTGTTCGAGAGCCGCATCGAGCTGGGCCGTCAGGTTCGCGACGAGTTCGTCGTCGCTCGCCTCGCGAACGGCGCGAACGGTCCGGAGGATCCCGCCACCCTCGGCGAGGATCACCTGGTAGTCCGCCCCCCGAAGTCGGGCGGCGAACTCGTCCGAGCGATCGCCCGCGAAGACGCTGTGGGTGTGGGAGTCGACAAAGCCGGGAATCACGCTCTGCCCGGAGGCGTCGATAGTCGTTTCGGCGGTCGCCGGCGGATACTCGCGCGTCACCTCGTCCGTGGGCCCGACGGCGGCCACCGACCCGTCGACGATCGCGACGGCTGCGTCCTCGTGGCGTTCGATGGTCACGTCCGTGCCGGTAGCGTCCGAGTCCGGACCGACGACGACCTCCGCGGCGTCGTGGACGACCGCGTCGAGGTCAGACACGGGCCTCACCCCCGGAACCGGAGCCGGCGAGGGCGTGCGCGACCGTCCGAGCGGCCACCCGCGCCGTCCGAGTACCATCGTCCAGGCCGGGCGCGCACTCGACGACCTCGAACCCGGCAAGACGGTCGTCGGCACAGGCTTCTCGCACGCACGCGAAGAGTTCTCGTGCGGTGAGGCCACCGGGTGTCGGCGCGCTGACCCCCGGCGCCGCCGGCGCGTCGAGGACGTCCAGGTCGACGCTGACGTAGAGGTGGTCGACGCCGGAGACCGTCCGCAACGCCCGGTCGAGCGCCGCGTCGCGATCCGAACCGATCGCCTCTGCGGTCACCACCGCGCCGCCTTCACCCTGGAGCCACTCGACGTACGTCGTCGACGTCTCGAAGTGGCGCGCACCGACGACGGCGTAGGCGTCGAGGCCGCGGTCGTGCAACTGCCGGTAGGGCGTCCCGGAAGACGGCCCGTCCGCGGGCTCGCGCACGTCGAGGTGAGCGTCGAAGTTGAGCACGCCGACCGACCCCGACTCGAGGAGGGGCGCGACGTTCGGGACGGTGAGGGAGTTGTCGCCACCGAGGAAGACCGGCAGGGCGTCAGTCGCGTGGAGGTCGGCGGTCACCGACTCGGCGAGCGCCTGGACGTCGCCGACGTCGGCCTGTTCGTCGAGATCCACGGCGTCCGTCGGCCACGCCACGTCGCCCAGGTCCCCCACGCGCCCGACGGGACCCGCGTCGACGTGATGCGTCTTGACGCCGGCCAGCGCCTCGCGGATCGCACCGGGTCCCTCACGAGCGCCGCGCCGGCCGATGACGGCGCCGTCGTAGGGTTCGCCGAGGAGGACGGCGTCGAACTCGCCTGCGGCCGCCGCGTCCGCCGGCGTGCCCTTCGCATCCAGGGTCGCGGACTCGATCACGTCGCCGAACGTCTCGTCGTTCGGATCGCTCGCCGGCGACTCCCAGCTCGGTGGCGCCGAAATCGTGGCTTCGGCCATCAGTCTCCACCTCGATCGCGCATGGGGATCGCGACGTTCGACTCGCGAGCGGTGTCGAGGGCCTCCTCGTAGCCCGCGTCGGCGTGGCGAATCACGCCCATCCCAGGGTCCGTCGTGAACACGCGCTTTGCGGTCTCGGCGGCCTGCTCGGTCCCGTCGAGGACGACGTGGTTGTTCGTGTGCAGGGCGTTGCCGATGCCGACGCCGCCGCCGTCGTGGACCGAGACGATGTCCGCGCCCGCCGCGCAGTTGAGCAGGGCGTTCAAGATCGGCCAGTCGGCCACGGCGTCGGTGCCGTCGCGCATGGCCTCGGTCTCCCGGTTGGGGCTCGCGACCGAACCGGCGTCCAGGTGGTCACGGGTGACGACGATCGGGGCCGTGATCTCGCCCTCGCGGACGAGGTCGTTGATCCGCAGGGCGAAGCGGGCGCGTTCGGTCAGGCCATCGTCGTCGGTGGAGTACCCCAGCCAGCATACTCGCGAGGGCAGGCCCTGGAACTGCACCTGGTCCTGGGCGAGGTCGATCCAGCGTCGCAGGGAGTCCTTCTCAGGGAACAGGTCGAGGACGGCCTCGTCCGTGCGGTAGATGTCCTCGGGATCGCCGGAGAGTGCGGCCCAGCGGAAGGGGCCACGACCCTCGCAGAACTGCGGGCGGATGTACGCCGGGACGAAGCCGGGGAAGTCGAACGCCGTTTCCAGCCCGCGCTCGTCCTCGACCTGGCCGCGGATGTTGTTCCCGTACTCGAACGCGACCGCGCCGCGATCCTGCAGGTCGAGGATGGCCTGGACGTGGCGTTCCATCGTGTCGAGGCTCTCCGCGACGTAGCGATCTGGGTCCTCGTCGCGGAGCGCATCGGCCTCGGCGACGGTGTACCCCGACGGGTAGTAGCCCTCGAGGGCGTCGTGCGCGCTCGTCTGATCCGTGACGATGTCGGGCACGAACTCACGTTCGAGCATCGCTTCGAGCATGTCCGCGGCGTTCACGTGCACGCCGACGCTGTAGGATTCGCCCGCTGCAGCGGCTTCCTCGGCGCGCTCGATCGCTTCGTCGAGGTCGTCGGTCTTCTCCTGACAGTAGCCCGTCTCGATCCGGCGGTCGATGCGCTCTTCGTCGACCTCCGCCGCGATGCAGACGCCGCCGTTCATCGTGACGGCCAGCGGCTGGGCGCCGCCCATCCCGCCGAGCCCACCGGTGACGACGATGCGGCCCTCGAGATCGGTCTCGTCGTACTCTGCGCGTGCGAGCGCGGCGAGCGTCTCGTACGTTCCCTGGATGATCCCCTGGGTGCCGATGTACGCCCACGAGCCCGCGGTCATCTGGCCGTACATGATCTTGCCCTCGGCCTCGAGTTCGTGGAAGTGCTCCCAGTCGTCCCACTTGCCCACGAGGTTCGAGTTGGCGATCAGCACCCGCGGCGCGCGTTCGTGGGTCCGAAATCGTCCGACGGGCTTGCCGCTCTGAACGAGCAACGTCTCGTCGTCCGGTAGCTCCCGCAACTCCTCGACGATGGCGTCGTACGCGTCCCAGCTTCGGGCCGCGCTCCCGGTCCCGCCGTAGACGACGAGTTCCTCGGGTTTCTCGGCCACCTCGGGGTCGAGGTTGTTGTTGAGCATTCGGAGGGCGGCCTCCTGACGCCATCCCTCACACTCGATCTTGGTGCCAGTCGACGCACCCTGGTACGCCCGCCAGGTGTCACTCGGTTCGCCGCGATCGAACGACTCGCTAGAGTGCTGCATAGGCGACACTGTTTCCGCGTACCACGAAACGTCTCACCCCGCCACACGGAGGTGGGTTCAAGTACCCCCGGGACGAGCCGTCCACATGCACGAAGCCACGTTTCGTCTCGAACCTGCTGGTCCGTACGGGGAACCGACCGCCGGGACCGACACCACCGTCTCACTCTGGTGTAACGATCACGCGGACCTCGTGTCGATTCGGGGCGACCCGGCGGCCGTTCTCGCTGCGGTGGACGAGCGGGTCGGCGTCAGCGACCGAATCGACCGTGGCGATCGAACCCTGGCCGTCACCGCGGACTGCCTCGGCGAGGAGGGCGGCACCGTGGATCGCTCCCTCCGACGTCACGGCTGTCTCCTCGTTCCTCCGCTACGATACGAACGCGGCACCAAGCTCGTCCAAGTGCTCGCACTCGACCCGGACGACCTCACGGCACTCTACCGCGATCTGGTCGACGAGAGTTCGGTTACCGTCGAATCGAAGCACTCGTTCGACGAGCCGGATACAGGTGGAGACCGGGGACAGTCGCCGTTCGAAGCGAGGCCGTCGTTGTCACCGCGACAGCGGGAGGCGATCACGATCGCCCACGACCGCGGCTACTACGAGCGTCCACGGGAAGTTACTGTCCAGGTCGTTGGGGACGAACTTGGCGTCACTCGTCGCACAGCCGCGGAACACCTCCGACGCGCCGAAACGAAGGTGATCGACGCGTACGTCGACGATACACCCTGGTAGTCACAGTGTCGTTCTGGACCGCGTGACGCACGGGGTATCTACGCACCGCTACGGACGTCCCTGCTGTTCTCTGGAGGGTTTCGACTTCTCTCTCTCTCTCTCTCTCTCGAATCACGCGTCACGCATACACGCCTCTCACTAACGTTCGAGACGCTCACGGCTCGCCTCGCTCGCCGTTCGCAAAACCGAGAGACTCACTACCGTTCGTCTCTCGCATGCGAGGGTTGGGATTCGAACCACCTCCAGACGTTCGCTCACTTCGTTCGCGCTGCGACTGGCATGATTCGAATCCCGCGTCACGCAGACACGCCTCTCACTAACGTTCGAGGCGGTATGCGAGGGTTGGGATTCGAACCCAAGGACCCCTACGGGAGCGGGTCTTAAGCCCACCGCCGTTGGCCTGGCTTGGCTACCCTCGCACGAATGCAACTGATGATTGCTGGGGGGAGTGGATGTGCGTTTCGGTGTTCGACAGAGCGGGTGCGTTGCTGCGGGCGGTCTTTTGGTGGAGATTTTGCGAGCGGAGCGAGCGGATGCGAGTGAAGCGCAGCAAAAGGTCCCGGCGTGGTAAGCCCACCGCCGTTGGCCTGGCTTGGCTACCCTCGCACGAATGCAACTGATGATTGCTGGGGGGAGTGGATGTGCGTTTCGGTGTTCGGCAGAGCGGGTGCGTTGCTGCGGGCGGTCTTTTGGTGGAGAATTTGCCAGCGGAGCGAGCGGAGCGCAGTTACCGGTGCCAGCGATGTGACTCGTTGTCGAACGGTGAAAGAGAAAACGTCGGTGAAGCGGACCCCCATCAGCTTCACCGACCCCCCATCCCTGACTCTCGTCAGGTACCTCCGTCTATGGACTACGAGGTTATTAATATTTCCATTCCCATTAGAACTCTTACAGGTAAGTGGCGTTCCGGTTCCACAGAACTGCATGGAGGAAGTCCACGCCTTCAGACGTGTGCGGAATCCGTCCCGGCCGACCATGGGTGTGAGTACGGCCGATGGCGCCTCGCGAGTACTATCGGTACGATGGAGTTTCGGCGGTGCTCGCGTCCGTGCTGGGGCGTGGCCCGTCGAGAACGAATCGTCGGAGTGGACGGCGAGTTACCGATCGAGGGTGACGGATTCGATCTCGACGTCCTCGACCGGCTGGTCGTTGGCGTCGACGTCGACCGAACCGATATCGCGAACGACGTCCATGCCGTCGGTGACCTCGCCGAAGACGGCGTGGCGGTCGTCCAGGTGCGGTTGGGCGTCGAGCGTGATGAAGAACTGCGAACCGTTCGTGTTGGGCCCGGAGTTGGCCATCGAGAGTTTTCCGGGACCGTCGTGGCGGAGGTCGTCGTGGAACTCGTCGTCGAACTGGTAGCCGGGTCCGCCGCGGCCGGTGCCAGTCGGGTCACCACCCTGGATCATGAACCCCTCGATGACACGGTGGAAGGGGACACCGGCGTACAGCGAGTCGCCGCGGGTTTCGCCGGATTCGGGATCGGCCCAGGTCGTGGTATCCGGAGCGGGATCGTCGTCCGCCGCCGGATCGTGTTCGGCCAGGTTCAGAAAGTTCTCCACGGTTCGTGGGGCCCGCTCTTCGTACAGCTCGATCTCGATGTCGCCCTCACTCGTGTGCAGGGTTGCCGTTGGGTTTCCCATGTCCGCGCCGACGGGACGGGCGGTGAAAACGGTGGTGATTCGACGAATCCGCGAGTCGCCCACCCGCGGCGTCGAACGTGGTCACCAGCCGTACGACTCGTGGACGGCGAGCCCCTCCTCGAGCAGAACGGGACCGACGACGTCGGTTCGATCACCCAGGACGTCCGCCGCACGGACGGAGGGCGTCCCCCCGGTGAGGCCGGCGAGGTCGTCGGCGCCGACGCTGTAGACGACGCGGGCGAACCCTGTAGTGGCCATCCCGCCGGCACACATCGGACACGGTTCCGTGCTGGTGTACATGACCGTCTCCGCGCGTTCCTCGGGAGTCATCTCGCGCGCTGCGAGGTGGGCGAGGTGCAGTTCCGGGTGGCGGCGGATGTCGTCCTCGGAAACGACACGATTCGAATCGGTCAGCACGACCTCGTCGTCGCGGACGAGGACGCTTCCGAACGGCTCGTCGCCCCGGGCCGCCGCCTCGCGGGCGAGATCGAACGTGCGTCGCATGTGCGATTCGTGGTCGAACGACTCGAACGATGATCCACTCACGTGTAGCGGACGTTGGCGGGACGCACGGAAGTAGGCACCGTCCAGGTCGCTGTCCGACGGCTGACGTCGAACGCGCGCGGGCAGGCGTGTTCTCGCAGTGACGCGTTCCACTACGTACATACGGCCGACCGTGGAACTCCACCCATGGTCGCAGAGTTTCACGCTGCGGACCGACGGACGCTGGCGACGCTCCCCTCGGGGGTCGACGTCGCGACGACGATCCACACGTACGACGGCGGGACGGCCGGGCCCACCCTGTACGTTCAGGCGGCCCAGCACGGTAGAGAGGTGAACGGCACGGCCGTCCTCAAACGGTTTCACGACAGGCTCTCCGGTGAACTCGCCGGTCGAATCGTCGCCGTTCCCGTGGCCGATCCGCTCACGTTCGATCGGGTGTCGTACACGACCCCCGAGGTCATCGACAGCGTCAACCCGAACATGAACCGGGTGTGGCCCGGGGACGAGAACGGCTCGCTTCACCAGCGCATGGCGGCCACGCTCTGGGAGCACGTCGAGACGGCGGACGCCATCGTCGACCTCCACACCGGCAGTCCCGACATGTACCCGCACGTGGTCTATCTCGAGGGGAGCCACGAATCGCGTGCACTCGCAGAGGCGTTCGGCACCGATCTGTTGCTGGCCGAAACGGCCGGCGAGGACGCCCCCGACGAGTGGCACCGCCGCGGATTCGCGGGGAAACTTCGTGTCGTTGCCGATCGCGAGGGGATCCCCGCCATCACCCCCGAACTCGCCCACAGCCGGCAACTCCAGGAGGACCCGATCGAGCTGGGTGTCGAGGGACTCTTCGCTGTCTGTCGCACCCTGGGAATGCTGGAGGGCACCGTCACCGATCGTGAGCAGACAGTCGCGCGCAACCATCTTGGGCAGGTGACTGCATCGGCGTCGGGACTCTTCCGACCGAAGCCCGCTCTCGAACTCGGGAGCGTGATGCCCGCCGGTACGGCGCTTGGCACGGTTTACGATCCCACGACCTACGAGACGCTCCAGAACGTCACGACCGACCGGGCGGGTATCCTGTACGCACTCACCCGGGACGCGACCGTCAACGCGGGGGACAAACTCGCGAGCGTCGCTATCGTGCGAGACGAATGAGGCCTGGTTCGTGGGCGGTGAGTGACCCGAGGCCGGGTCCGTGGGCAGGGAGTGACCCTACGGTCCGGAACCGATCACGTGGCCTCGTCCGGCCAGGCCATGATGGACGAGAATCCGCCCGGCGGGATGGGCCCGTCGAGCAGGGGATCGTCGGTCTCGACCATCCAGTCGTGTAGGCGGGCGGCGAGTTCACGACGCCGGTCGTCGTATCGCGGTTCGTCCGCCACGTTGTCCATCTCCGTCGGTCCCTCCCGGAGGTCGTAGAGTTCTTCGAACGGACGAAGCGGGACGGCCTCCGCTTCACGGACTTCGCGGCCGGCTTCGCTCGCGAAGACGTCCCGCGGGAGGTAGACGTGGTGCAGGTACCAGAAATTTCGAATGTACTTGAAGCGCTCGGTCCGGATGGCGCGGATCGGATTGTACATGTCGTGCCAGGTCATCTCGGCGTGGATCTCCTCGCGCGCCTCGTACGGATCGCCGGCGAGGAGCGGCGCGAAACTTCGCCCGTTCAGATCGGCCGGAACCGGGACGTCGAGGACGTCGAGCAGCGTCGGGAGCACGTCGACGTTGCTTACGAGTTCCTCGACCCGCCGGCCCCCGCTGGCACGGTCGGGATGTGAAACGATCAGGGCGGCCTCGATGCCCGGGTTGTAACAGGTCCCTTTCGCGCGCGGGAACGCGATTCCGTGTTCGGTGGTGAAGACGACGAGCGTCTCGTCGACGAGGCCGGTCTCGGTGAGACAGGCCCGAATGCGGCCGATCGCGTCGTCGATCGCGTACACCATCCCGTGCATCTCCGCGAGGTCCTGTCTGATGCCGCGGCGGTCAGGGAGATACGGGAGGGGCGTGACGTCGTCCGGTTCGTCAGCCTCGTACAGATCGTGTTGGAACCCGTACCGCCCGTTCGCCTCCTCGACGCGGTGTACCTCGAAGAACCCAACGGAGGCGAAAAACGGCGCGTCGAACGCCCCCTTCTCGAGGAACGTGGTGACGACGTCGGTGACGTTCTTCGCCCGGTTGACCTGGTGGACGCTGGGGGAGACCCCCGGATACAGGTTCCCCTCGGAGTGGACGTACTCGTACCCGAGGCGGTCCGTATCCTGCGTGATGTGCTGCAAGCCGAAGAGGTGCGTCTCGTAGCCGTCCGCCGCCAGGTACTGCGGGAGGATCTGTTCGTCGTCGTGGAGCTCCCAGTGTCCGTGCGCGAGTCCCATCAACCCGTTCACGTGGGGGTACCGGCCGGTCATCAGGCTCCCGCGGCTCGGCGAACACTGCGGAGCCGTCCCGAAGTGGCGCTCGAAGCAGATCCCGTCGTCGGCCAGCGCGTCGATATTCGGTGTCTCGACGTCGGCGCCGTAACAGCCCAGGTACCGACCGAGGTCGTGACAGTGTATCAGGAGGACGTTCGGCTTCGACGCGGACATAGGGACGTGACACCGACAGCCGACAAAACGTTTGGCCGGGCTCTCGGCGTGCGAGATAGTCGACCCTCGATCCGTCACGAACAGACGGACCGATCACGAACCCCATCGGACGGACACGCTCCCAGCCACCGATGGACTATCTTACACGAACCGTCGAACGTCCGCCGCGACGTCCGGTGGCGTCTGGTCGGCGTCGTTCGGAACGCCGTCGAACCAGCCTGCCGTCCAGTCCTCGGCGCCGGTCACGTTCGACAGGTCCGGGTCGGACTCGACGGGTGCGGCGCGAAACAGGATCGTGTGCGTGGTCGCTTTCACGCCGTCCTCGCCCGCCACCTCGTGTTCGACGCGGCGGACGAGGATCGGTTCCTCGACGACGATGTCGACGCCTTCGCCGGTACACCAGTCCTCTATCGAACTGTGGGCGCCGGTGATCCAGTCGCCGTCCGCCACGGCGGCCCACGGGAGGCCCGCGAACGCGGCGTCTTCGTTCACGAACAGGCAAACGTCTCCCGCGCCGTTCGTTACGCCGACGACGGCGACATCGTGGCCGTGGGATTCGAAGTGGTCGCGATCCTCGTGGACGGTCGTCGTTTCCTCGAATTCGACGTCGGCCCGTTCGCGAAGCGAGTCGGGGTCGATCGATCGGGTTCCGTTCGATTCCGCTTCGTCGTGTCGTGGGTATTCATCACTCATCGTGTACGGTGTCTCTCACGCATCGGTCGTTTCGTCGCCCGTGATCGTTCGAACGGTCCAGCTGCCGTCGGCCGGGACGATCGCGGTCGCCTCGAGTTCGATCTCGCCGCCCGACGGATCGTTGCCACCGGTCGACGCGCTACCCGTCGGTTCGCTATCGGTCGCGGCCGACTCGCCGGACGGGACGGCGATCATGCAACTCGCCGGGAACTGCGGGTAGTCGAAGAACTCAGCACGGACTTCGTGGATCGCGCCGCGAGTGGCCGAGTCGAGGACGGTGTCGTCGACGTACCAGCGGAGTCTGACGATATCGGCCATCGATCCGTCGAGATCACCGAGGATCTTCTCGATCAGTCCGAGCAGTTCGCGTGTCTGTACGCGGGCGGTCCCGTCGGGATAGACGAGACCGTTGATCTCGACGCGCGTGCAATCCGGGTGGTGCGTCGCGACGGCCAGCGAACACTGTGGTCCGTCAAGTTCGCCAGCTTCGACGTGGCCCTGGGCGGGGGCGATGACTGTCTTTTGCATGTGGATCACGGATCCCGCGTCGTCTCTCACACCGCTTCGCGGTCGCCCGCGAACCGAGTTCGCTCCGTCGAAGACCGTTTCGCGGCCGAGACGAACGCCGGAGCAACGGCTACGGTGAAGTGATAAAAAAGCGCACCGATTTGCTTCCGAGGTTTACTCTCATGTAACAATTTGGTTCGTGGGGTTATAATGGTTTCGACTGTTTCCGTCGACTGCGTGAGACCAAACGGGACGGAGGGGACGAAGCCATTCGCCGTCGTACAAAATTCTATTTTATGTTACGGTAAATTTATTCGAGATGGTGTCGCCACATCGGGTGGCATATGCCTACAAGTCCGTCCGATACGACGACTGACGAATCGACGCACAGCTCGACGACACGACGGCGACTGCTGACCGGAACGGTCGGCGCAAGCGCGGCACTGACAGGGGTCGGTCTACTGAGCGGCGTCGCGGCCGCCCACTTCCCGACACAACTCGATTTCGACGTCCAGCCGGACAACGAAGACGACGTCATCGACGTCGACGAGGACGAAACCGTCCCTGTCGCGGTCTACCCCGTCGAGTACCTGGATGGAGACGGTGAGCGAACCCAGTTCGATCCGACCGCCGAACCCGTCCGCTATCGCTTCGGCTCGCGCTTCGAGCTTGCAGACGGCGGCGGTACACGGCCGGTCGACGACGGCGAATCGGTCACCGTCGAGACCGACGACGGCGAGGAGCGAGACGCCCTCATGCTAGAGTTCCCTGTCGACGGAACCGGGCTCGAAGGCGGTGAGGAAGCCGTCTGGCTCTACTGGGAGCGCGACGATTCCGGCAATCACGGTCTCTCCGGGGTCGACCCCGTCAGGGTCTACCCGTCGATTCCACTCGACGGGGATCTACTCGACTTCCTCAGACGATTCCTGTGCCGGGACGATCCACGGTAGACCGACGGCGTCTGCCGGGGCCGTGATCCCGTCGACGCGACGGTGACGACGAGTCGACACTGCACGGGTGGTATTGACGGTGAGTTCGGTCGGCTGCGCCGATCGGCAATCCCGACCCATACGACGCTGGCGCTCCTTCGACCTTCGTTCGAGGACGCGTCAGTTCACCTGTGATCACTTGATGGGCGCACCGTTCGTCGCGTGCTTCGACTGCCACGCGGGGTGACGGTCACTCGACGAGCAGGTCGGCCAGCGACCCCGCTGATTCGGTCAGGTGCGACGTCGTCGCCGACGCCGTCTCCAGTCGGTCCGTGATCGTTCCGTACAGGCTCACGACGTCGGGCGATCCCGTCTCGTCGTGCCAGGCGGAGACGGCTTGGATCCTCGTTCCACAGGCCGGACACGCCGCTTCGCTGGTGACGGGTTCGAGGCAGACCTGGCAGGCCCCATCGACGGCCACGGCCGTCTCGGCGAGTACCAGTGCCGTCCGAAGGAGCCGCTGCAACTCGACCCCCTTCGAGAGGACCGTCTCGAACGTCGCCACGACGGTCGCATCGACGCCAGTTTCGTCCGACAGCACGTGGGTGTCCACTGTGACGGGTGCTACGTGCGCCGACGGGTCCGTCGGTTCGAGCGCGGCAGCGTCGACGCCGGCCGCCACGAGGTGTCGGTCCACGATTGCGAGACGGAGGGCGCTCGCCTGTCGACGGTCGTGGTACGTCCGCCGTTCGCCCGCACTGTCGATTCCGCCCGTCGTCTCCGTGGAGAGGGACGCGACGTCGGCGACGGCACGGCCCTGCGTCTTCGTGACGGCGCGGAGGAAGTCGAGTATCCCTGCGGTCCGGTCCTCGTCGAGGTGCGTTCGCCACTCGGGCACGCCTCCACGGAGGAGCGCCGCGCAGTCCGGACAGACGATCACCGTCTCCGCGTCGATTCCTCGTGTCCCGAGGTCCCAGGTGGCGTCCTCGTGGCTCGTTTCGGGAGGAAGCACCGTCTCGCAGTTGAGACAGCGGCGGTCACCGCCCGCGGACGGATCGACGGACTCGGTCACGACCGGTCCAAGCCATGGTACGACGAAAAACGTTCGGGTCCGCTCGAACGGCGGGTGCTACTCCGTTCGAGGTGGCGCGATCGAACTCGGGTTCGATCGACGAAATCCGCACAGTAGCGTGCCGTCGATCACTCAGAACAGTGTGCCGTCGTCCACTCAGAACCGCGTGACGTCGACCGGTCGGTCGAACGAGGCGTACTCGATCGACGCCGCCCGTTCGACCGGTACGTCGTACCGGGCGAGGAAGCCCCGTATCCCGCTCGCCCCGCCGAAGTCGCCCCGATACCGCTTGAAGAGGCGTGGAACGGTGATAGCGCGGCGATTCGGGTCGTGAGTGACCGTCTCCGCAAGGTGCCACTCGGTCGCGACGTCGAGTTCCTCGTCGACCTCGGCCGGCGAAAAGATCGTCACGGGTGGCGAGTGGTCGTCGGCGCTCGAAAGCGCGAAGTGGATACGCGGGTCACACTCGGGCAGTCGAAAGCGACGTTCGAACCGTGACGGAAACACCCGCGGAACGTAGCCCCTTCCCCACCGAGCGCGGGAGTGACGGAGCATCCCGTCCCGGATGTCGGTGAGACGCAGTTGGGTGCCAGCCACCTCGACCCGATCGCGAGCGAAGACCGACCACCGATCGTACCGCGAGCCGCGAAACCGGCCGCCACGGTCTTCGATGATGAGCTGGACGGACGCGTTGAAGACGTTGAGCCAGAACGCGAGGCGATGTCGCCGACTCGAGAGCGCCCACTCCAGGTGTCCGGGGTCGAGTCGGGCGAGTTGCGATCTGAGTGACGCCGATTCGCCGTCCGTCTTCACCGAGTACAGCAGGTCGGCGGAGACGGCGAGCGGATCGATCTGCGTCGACATCCGGGCACTCTTCACCGTCTGAGGTATTGAAGCCGCCCTGTGAGCGACCGAGACTCTCGGCTCCGGGCGGGAATAACGCGTTGGGTACACGATCGTTTCGCGGCGACACTTCCGATCGACCGACTGTTTCGGCGCGTACGGCCGTCGTGAACCCGGTCGGCTTGGTGGGGCTTTACGCCGGTCCGTGGTGTGGACTGCGTCGGTGTCACCCGGTGAACCGCGCGACCGGAACCCTGCTGGCGCTCATCGGCGCACTCTCGCTCCTCTCCGTACTGTTGATCCTCCCGTTCGTCCAGTACGTCCTGTTCGCGATCCTCCTCGCGTACGTACTGCGACCGCTACAGGGGCCGCTCCAGGGACGAACGTCGCCTGCGATCGCGGCACTGTCGCTCGTGGTACTGGCGATCGCACTCTTCGTCGTCCCGATCGCCGTGATCGTCGCGCTCGTCGCAGAGGAGGCCGTCGCGTTCGCGAGCGACGTCGACCCGTCCGCTGAACAACTTCAGGACGTAGAGCGCCTGATCGCCGACGTGACGGGATACCAGGTCGATCTGGCTTCCCGGGCCGCGGACGTCGCTGCCCGGATCGGCGACCTGTTGCTCGGTCAGACGACCGAGATCTTCGCCCAGATCACGCACACGGTGATCGGTCTCGGCACCGCTCTGTTCTTGCTGTACTACTTCCTCAAGGACGGCCACCGCCTCGTCGCCTGGTTACGCGACGTGACGCCGCTGCCCCCGGACCTGCAGGATCGACTGTTCGACCAGATCGACGACGTGATGCGCGCCGTCCTGCTCGGCCACGTGTTCATCGCGTTCGTCCAGGGGCTGCTGGCCGGGCTCGGGCTCCTCGCGACCGGCGTTCCCAACGCCGCGTTCTGGACGGTGGTGATGATGATCCTCGCGCTCGTTCCGCTCGTCGGGGCGTTCCTGGTCTGGGGGCCTGCCGTCGTCTACCTGTACGCGATCGGTGATCCGTACCTCTCCGGGGGCCTCTTTCTCTACAGCGCGATCGTCGTGAGCATTTCGGACGACTACCTCCGTCCGATCGTCGTGGATCGGTACGCCCGTCTCAGCCCGGCCGTCATCATCCTCGGGGTCCTCGGTGGTGCGTACGCGTTCGGCATCATGGGCCTGTTCTACGGACCGGTCGTCCTCGGTGCGCTCCTCACGGCGGTCGACGTCCTCGACGAGTACTGGGACCGACAGGCCAGTCCGTTCGATCGCCACTGATACTCACGGGCGAGCTGAAGCGTTCCCGAACGAACGCGGATCGACTGGGAAACGTCGGGCTTTTGGCCCGGCGGAACGCACGTACGCCCGATCATGGCCCGGTACCACATCGAGACGTACGGCTGTACGTCCAATCGGGGAGAGAGCCGCCAGATCGAGCGGCGCCTCCGCGACGCGGGCCACCACCGGGTCGACGGCGTCGACGAGGCCGACGTGGCCATCCTCAACACGTGTACGGTCGTCGAAAAGACCGAGCGAAACATGCTCCGGCGTGCCACGGAGCTGGCTGAGGAGACGGCGGACCTCTACGTCACCGGCTGCATGGCGCTCGCACAGGGTGAGGAGTTCGCGGCCGCGGGTATCGACGCCGACGTCCTCCACTGGGACGAGGTGCCCGAGGCGGTCACCAACGGCGAGTGTCCCACGACGACGCCCGACGCGGAGCCGATTCTGGACGGCGTCGTGGGTATCCTCCCGATCGCTCGCGGTTGCATGTCCGACTGCTCGTACTGCATCACCAAGCACGCCACCGGCAAGATCGACTCGCCGCCGATCGAGGAGAACGTCGCGAAGGCCCGGGCGCTGATCCACGCCGGCGCGAAGGAGCTTCGTATCACCGGACAGGACACCGGCGTCTACGGCTGGGAGGACGGCGAACGGAAACTACACCGGCTTCTCGATCGCATCTGCGACATCGAGGGAGACTTTCGGGTTCGCGTCGGGATGGCCAATCCGAAGGGTGTCCACGGCATCCGGGAGGAACTCGCCGCCGTCTTCGCCGAACACGAGAAGCTCTACGACTTCCTGCACGCTCCCGTCCAGTCGGGCAGCGACGACGTCCTCGGCGACATGCGTCGACAGCACCAGGTCTCGGAGTACGTCGAGGTGGTCGAAACGTTCGACGAGGCCCTGGAGTACTGGACGCTCTCGACGGACTTCATCGTCGGCTTCCCAACCGAAACCGCTCACGATCACGCCCAGTCGATGGCGCTGCTGCGCGAGACCCGTCCCGAGAAGATCAACGTCACGCGCTTTTCGAAGCGCCCGGGAACCGACGCGGCCGACATGACGGGCCTCGGAGGTACGATCAAGAAGGAGCGCTCGACGGAGATGAGCGAGGTCAAGCGTGAGATCGTCCGCGAATCCTACGCCGACTTGGTTGGCGAGACGCGCGAGGACGTCCTCGTCGTCGAGGAGGGGACCGGCGACTCGGTGAAGTGTCGCGACTCGGCCTACCGCCAGCTCATCGTCCGGAACGCGAGCGAGCACGGGATCGAACCCGGCGACTTCGTCGATCTCGAGGTGACCGCCAGCGAGACGATGTACGCGTTCGCCGAGCCGCGGTGACGATATCGCCGCTGGGATCGCCGGATCGACACGTACCGGCGAACGCTGGAACGGGGCCCGTCGACCTCGGTCGCTCCACCGAGACCGGGTCCGAGTACCGCCGCCTACCAGTCGAACTCGACCGCACGGCCATCCTCGGGAATCGTCGCGTCGTCGAAGTCCGCGAAGGCGTCGTGGAGTGCGTCGTAGGTCTCTTCGATCGCCTGCACGATGACCTTGGTGTCTCCGATGACGGGCATGAAGTTCGTGTCGCCGTTCCAGCGCGGGACGACGTGGGTGTGGACGTGGTCGCCGATGGAGCCGCCCGCCGCGTCGCCCAGGTTCAGGCCGGCGTTGAACCCGTTCACGTCGAGCGCGTCGTCGAGCGCCTCGAACGTTCGTTGCTTCAATCGGGCGTGGTCGAGGAGCGTCTCGTCGTCGAGGGCGGCGTACTCGCCGGTGTGCGCCCGCGGGATGACCATCACGTGCCCGGGGTTGTACGGATAGTTGTTCATGAGGACGAAACTTCGGGAACTCCGGGCGAGGACGTAATTGTCGCGATCAGCCGATTCTTTCGGGAGGGTACAGAAGACACAGCCATCGACGTCTTCGTTTCGGTCGTCGCGCGTGACCCACTCGATCCGCCACGGGGCGAAGAGTTCGTCCATATCCGCATCTGCACGTGCGAGGCCCAAAACTCCACGTGAAACCGTCCAACCGATTCGAGATTGCCGCGTATCGTGGACACGGCGCGCCCGCGACGAGAGTGAGCACACTAGCTGCCGTCTCCCGATAATACCAAATGAAAAAACTGTAACGATACCTTTATTAATCGGGTCTGACGGGTCGAGACTCCTTCGTGAACGATATTGATCGGTTAGCGGGTGTAAGGGAGACGACCCGTCACTGTCTGGCGATTTTTCGAATCAGCCCTCGAAATGAAACGCGGATTTATATCCTTCGTGTTGAAAGAATCGGTTCGATGGCAACGACAGACGACGCGTTCAACGGGCTGACCGAACACTGTGCGCACTGCGAACTCGACACGCTCCACGAGGTGTCGGTCCAGATTCGAACCGAGAGCGGTAAGGAGGAGAACGCCCAGTTCTCGCGGGAGCCCTACCGGGTAACAGAGTGTCAACGCTGTGGCAACCGCACCAGCCAGCGCATGAACAACGCCTGAGAGTCGCCCAGCGATTCGAGCCGGCGACCCTCTCTGGACGAGACAGTGCCTGCCCGTCACCTGAATCGGTTCGACCGCCGATTCGCTGGACTCCTCGTCCGAGGTCGACTCCGCGAGCCGACCACATCGGGAAAGTGCGGGATCGAGAGCCCGCTCAGCTTCCGAGTGAGACGGATCGTGGAGGGCACCTATGGTGAGACGGATCGTGTACCGGCCGTGTCGACCGCCGGAAATCAGCGCGTCGTCACTTCGCAGCCGTCCGGCGTCACGATAACCGTGTGTTCTTTCTGGCTGACGAGACAGCCGTCGTCCTCTTTGAGGACGGGATAGCCGTGGACGATGTCGTTTCGCTTGAGTCGCCGGAGTGCCATCTCCGCCCGGTCGGTCTCGAGCCACCGCGTCGCGAAGGGCAGCGTCCGAAACTCCTCGGTGATCTGGTCTAACGCCTGTCTGGCCTGCCGGTTCCGGATCGTCCCCTCCCGTTCGAGCGAGAAGATCTCCTCCGAGGCGCCTTCGGTGACTTTCCCGCCGCCGTCGGTCGCGAACGGTTCGATCGCCACGACGTCACCGACGTCGAGGGTCGTCCCCTGTGAGACCGCCCGGTTGGGGATCGTCGGACTGGTGTGTTGTTCCCAGTGACCCAGGCCGTGACCGGTCAGGTTCACGACCGGGTTGAACCCGTAGTCGTCGATGACCGACTCGATCTCGGTGCCGATCTCGGTCGTCTCGACACCCGGTTCGATCAGGTCGAGCGCGGCGTCGAGGGCGGCCGCCGGCGCCTCCGCGAGGTCGTCGTGGCCTGAGAGATCGACCGTTATCGCCGTGTCGGCCAGCCAGCCGTCGACGTGAACACCGATGTCTAAGTTGATCATCTCCTCGCCGAACGTGGTCTCGTCGTCGATGCCCGGCGTCGCGTGCGCTGCCTCCTCGTCGATCGAGATGTTGACCGGGAACGCGGGTTGGCCGCCGAGTTCGCGGATTCGATCCTCGGCATACTCGGCTACCTCGAGGTGGGAGACGCCCACTTCGACGCGATCGGCGGTCTCCTCGCGTACCTGCGCCAGGATCTCTCCCGCCTCGCGATGCTTCGCGTACTGCTCGGCCTCGAGATCGACTCCGGAATCGGTCATGGATGACGTTTGGTGGGTCGACAAAAAGAGATTGCGTCTCCGCACGTCGCTTCAGGCCTCGTGACAGAGTCCCACCGTCGCGTCGCGATACCGCACACCGAACCAGGTATATACCGATATAGAGATCTCTGAGCGATACCGTCACCACCCTACCGCTCAGTACCACTCATATAAAGGGTAATACATGTGCACGTCGGAACGTCCATCGTGCTGCGTACCGCCTCGTCCGAAGACACAGCCGTCCCGTTCGTCGAACACTGGATCGAGCCGGCAGCCTGGGACTGCGTGTACGTGATCGGAGACGTCCACGGCTGTCGAGACGCGCTCGACGACCTGGTCGCCACGATCGGTGTCGACGATGACGACCTCGTCCTGTTCGTCGGCGATCTCGTTCGCAAAGGACCCGACGGCGGGAGCGTCGTTCGGTTCGTCCGACGACACGAGAACATGCTCGCCGTCAGAGGAAACAACGAGCAGAAACTGCTCGACGGGGAGACCTCCTGCCCATCGGTTGGGCCGTCGGAACGGGCGTACCTCCGCACGCTCCCCGACGTGATCCGCTGGGACGGCGGACTGGTCGTTCACGGCGGCCTCGACCCCAAACGCGAGGTCAGCGCGCACACGCGAAAAGCCCTCCAGACGATGCGTTCGCCGACTGGCGACGGGTACGACGGTCCGTTCTGGTTCGAGCGCTACGAGGGCCCACCGCGCGTCTTCTTCGGCCACACCGTCCTCTCACACCCTATCGAGGACGAGTGGATCGTCGGGCTCGATACCGGCTGTGTCTACGGTGGGCAACTCGCTGCCTACGAACTCACGAACGAGCGGTTCGTAACGGTCGAGGGCCAGCCCCACCGGGAGCGAGCGTCGGATAAGATCGTGTCTAACTGGGGGTCGAGGTGAGGGGAATGGAGGGTGGAGACCGGGCAGACCCTGTGGATGGAGAATCGAGTTGTGACCGATCGAGACTCGCCGGATCTGGGCACGGAGAGACAGCCGACAAGTCCGCGGACGGGACCGGAGAGACAGGTGCGAAATCCGGGGCGAACCCGACAGACGGAACCCCCGCATCGCCATCGGCCGTCCCACTGGACGAAGGGGCTGGGACGGACGCAGCTGCGAACGCAGACATCGACACGATCACGTTTCGATCCATGGCCGAGGACGGTTCGGCCCGTCTCAGTACCGACGCGGGAGTGACGGACGAGCGACCCGACGACGGCGACGTCGACCTGACCGATCCCGCGTACTATCTCGACCGCGAGCAAAGTGAACTCGCCTTCCAGCGTCGCGTCCTCGCCGAAGCGCGCGACGAGACGAAGCCGCTGCTCGAACGAGTGCGGTTCCTGGGCATACTGACGGCCAACGTCGACGAGTTCGTCCGGAAACGGATCGGCGGTCTCGATCGGCGCGCGCGAACGGGGGCTGACGAGCGCTCGCCGGCCGGGCGAACGACGGACCAGCGACTCACGGACGCGCTCTCCGAAGCTGGCGACGTCCTGGCTGCCCAAGCGCGCTGTTATTGCGAGGAGATTCGGCCTGCCTTGGCGGCCAACGGTATCGACATCGTCGACTACGACGCCCTCTCACCGGCCGCAACGGATGCGGCGCGATCGACGTTCGAGGAGTCGATCCTCCCGACCCTGACCCCGCTGACCTTCGACCCGGCCCACCCGTTCCCGTTCATCTCGAACCAGAGCCTCTCACTGGCAGTCCTCACGAGACGTGAGTGTGACGACGGCGTCACGTTCTCGCGCATCAAGATCCCGCGCAATCGCGAGCGATTCGTGTCGGTCGACTCCGAATCGACGTTCGTGCGCCTCGAAGACGTCGTCCGGTCGAATCTCGACCTGTTGTTCCCCGACGTCGCGATCGTCGACACCGCGCTGTTCCGGGTGACGAGAAACGCCGACGTGAGTCGCGCGGACGAGGCCGACGACATGGTCGAGGCGACCGAGTCGATCCTCGACCGGCGACGGTTCGGGAACGTCGTCCGCCTCGAGATCGAGCCCGATGCGCCCGCGGAGATCGTCGACATCCTCACGCGGGAACTCGATCTCACGGACCGACACGTGTTCTCCCTCCCCGGCCCGCTCGAGTACCGCGACTTCCACCGGATCGCGTCGCTCGACCGGCCCGACCTCTCCGGGCCGGACTGGACCCCTCAGCCCCATCCCCGTCTGGCAGCCGCCGCTCGCGACGAAAGCCGGACTCTCTTCGACGCGATTCGGGCGAACGACGTCCTCCTCCACCATCCCTACCACTCGTTCGAGAAGACGGTCTGTCAATTCCTCGAGCAGGCGGCGAGCGATCCCGACGTGCTCGCGATCAAGGCCGCGATCTATCGAACGGCGAGCGATTCGCAGGTCATCGAGAGTCTTCTCACAGCCGCACGAAACGGCACACAGGTCGCGGTGATGGTCGAACTCGCCGCCAGGTTCGACGAACAGAACAATCTCGAGTGGGTCGAACGGCTCGAGGCGGAGGGGATCCACGTCGCCTACGGCACCATCGGGTACAAGACCCACAGCAAGGCCGCCCTCGTCGTCCGCGACGAAGCCGACGGCGTCGGACTCTACTCCCACATCGGCACCGGCAACTACCACTCCGAGACCGCAAAGGCGTACGAGGATCTCGGGCTATTGACCGCCGATCCGGCGATCGGACGCGACCTCGTCCGACTCTTCAACTACTACACCGGACAGACCTTACACGGCGACTACGAGGCGTTGCTGGTCGCTCCCGTCGAGTTACGAGACCGTCTTCGGGCGGTAATTCGAGCGGAGGCCAAACGCGCGCGAGCCGGCGAAGCGGCACGACTGATCGTCAAAGTGAACCGACTCGAAGATCCGACACTGATTCGTGAACTGTACCGGGCGTCGATGGCCGGCGTCGAGATCGAGTGCCTGGTTCGAGGAATCTGTCGACTTCGCCCCGGCGTCGACGGGATCAGCGAGACGATAACCGTCCACAGCATCGTCGGGCGATTCCTCGAACACTCACGAATCGTCTACGCACGCGACGGGGGTTCGGGACGGTATTACGTTGGCTCGGCCGACTGGATGCAACGGAATCTCGACGACCGCATCGAGACGCTCATCCCGATCGAGGCCCGGCCGCTGCGTGACCGACTCGACGCGATCCTCGAGACGCTACTCGCAGACGAACGTAATCGGTGGGTAATGCAAAGCGACGGCTCGTACGAACCCGTTCCTGCAGGCGACGATCCCGTCGACGCGCACGCTATCTTCATGGAGCGTGCCATGCGCAACGCCAGGAGGGCTGACGAGAACTCGGCCGACACCTGATCGTTCGGTCGACAGCCGATCGTGGGACGGACGGGCCAGCAGTCCGTCCCCTCAGTTCCGGGCCACGGCCGTCTGCATTCCCTCGCTGTTGAACGCCGATCCGACGGTGCCGTCCGCGTCGATGGCGATGACGCCGGCGTTCGCGCCGGTGAGTTCGCCGAACTCCTCCATCGCGAGCGACGTCGCCGCGTCTGCGTCGAGGCCGCGCTCGACGTGGCGAGCGACCCGTCGCGAGAGGGTGACCCGGGCGATGTCCTCCCCGGCGCCCGTGGCACTGACCCCGGCAGCCGGACAGCAGTAAAAGCCGGAACCGACCTGCGGAACGTCGCCGACCCTGCCCGCGAACGCGAGCCATCGCCCACCCGTCGAGGTCGCCGCCGCGATCCGGTCTCCGTCACGGGCGACGGCACCGACGGTGTCGTGGTCGTGCTCGTCGTCGACACCCGGTGTCCGGGAGCCGTCGGCCGTCGTCGCATCGTCGGTCGGTGCGGCCGACGCGTTCGCCGTGTCCGAGTCGTCCGCTCCAGCGTCACGACCGTCCGGATCCGACCGGCCGTACTTGTCGGCGATCCAGTCCAGGTGGTCGCGCGGACCGCCGGCCGGTGGGTCGAGGTCCGCCCACTTCTCGCGGGTGCGTTCGGACCAGAGGTCGACGTCGGTCTCGACGCCGAACGCCTCGGCCAGCGAGACGGCGTGCTCGCCGGCGACGAACCCGTGTGGCGTCTCTTCCATGACGAGCCTGGCGACGCTGATCGCGTGTTCCACGCCGGGCATGGAACACGCCGCGCCGACGGCCCGGTCGTCGGTCATGACACCAGCGTCGGTTCTGACGACGCCGTCCGACTGGACGGCACCGCCGACGCCAGCGTTGAACCGCGGCGACGATTCGAGCACCCCGATCGCCGACTCGACCGCGTCGACGGGCGCGTCGGCCGACGCGCCCGTTTCGGCCGCCTCGTCTAAGACCGCCTGTCTCGGCTCCGGTTCGTGTGGGGCGCCTCCGGCACCACCGTGGACGATGAGTTGCACGTCCGGGGACACCCACCGGGAGGGAATAATCGTCCCGGTCTCACTCGGTATCGGGGGTCGACTCACCGCTCGATATCGACCACGTTCTTATGCGGATCTCGCCCGACGGATACACCGTGAAGCTGAATTTTCTACCGACAGGGACGGCGGGCGGCGCTCGCGACCGGGGCGAGTCGTACGTCTCGCCGCTCGTCGACTTTCTCGCGGTCCTCGCGTTCACCGTCGGCGGTGCGATCGGTGGGATTTTGCTCTTGCTCCCGTAACGGTCGCGACGAAACGCACAGTGGATCGAACCGACGAGCGGAGAACCGACGAGGGGACGGGGGTGATCGGCTGGTTGCTCGAACACGAGCGATCGCTCTGGATCCTCGCGCTCGCGTGCTACGGGGTCGGCGACACGATCACGACCGGTCTCGGTCTCGCGAGCGGCGGCGCCACCGAAATCGGTCCCGTCGTCGGCCCACTCGTCGACCGGTTCGGCTCGGTCGGGCTGGTCGTCGCGAAATCGTCGACGATGGCGGTCTTCTACGGCCTCTGGCGTGTCCTGACGACGCCCGGTCGGGTGGCGATCCCGCTCGCGCTGGCGGTCGTCGGCGCGGCCGTCACCGGGTGGAACGTCTCGGTGTTACTCGCCGGGTGAATCTGCGCCTCGTAGTGGCGGCTACCGTGCAATACTTGCGCTCGCTCGCGCGGAAATGGATGCGTTTTTAGGCGCGGTGACGGGAGTTACGGACGAGATGAGTTACGACAAGATCGATGTCCCCGAGGACGGGACGAAGATCACGCTGAAAGCGGGGACCGAGGACGAACTCGAGGTACCCGACGACCCGATCATCCCGATCATCTACGGCGACGGCGTCGGCACGGACGTCGGTCCGGCCGCCCAGCAGGTGTTAGAGGCCGCCGCGGAGGCGACCGGCCGCGAGATCAACTGGATGCGCCTCTTCGCCGGCGAATCCGCTCGCGAGCGCTACGACGAGAACCTCCCCGAGGATACCGTCCAGGCCATCAAAGACCACCGCGTCGCGATCAAAGGGCCCCTCACGACGCCCGTCGGCGCCGGGTTCCGCTCGCTGAACGTCGCGTTGCGCAAGAAGCTCGACCTCTACGCGAACGTCCGCCCGACCTACTACATGGACGGGGTTCCCTCGCCCGTCTCCGAGCCCGAGCAGATGGACATGATCACCTTCCGTGAGAACACGGAAGACGTCTACGCGGGCATCGAGTGGGAAGCGGGTACCGACGAAGTCGAGCAGGTCAAGACGTTCGTCGAGGACGAGATGGGTGCGGACGACGTCATCCACGACGGCCCCGTCGGCATCGGCGTCAAGCCGATCACGGAGTTCGGCTCCAAGCGACTGATCCGCCGCGCCATCGACTACGCCTTAGAACACGACCGTGACTCGGTCACGCTGGTCCACAAGGGTAACATCATGAAGTTCACCGAGGGCCAGTTCCGCGACTGGGGCTACGAGGTCGCCGAGGAGGAGTACGGCGACGAGGTCATCACCGAGGACACCCTCTGGGAGGAGCGCGACGGCGAGCAGCCCGACGACGCCGTCGTCGTCAACGACCGCATCGCCGACAACATGCTCCAGCAGATCCTCACTCGGACCGACCAGTACGACGTCGTCGCGACGATGAACTTGAACGGGGACTACATGTCCGACGCCTGTGGCGCCCAGATCGGCGGTCTCGGCATCGCCCCCGGCGCTAACTTCGGCGACGGCCGCATGCTCGCCGAACCCGTCCACGGGAGCGCTCCGAAGTACGAGGGGCAGGACAAGGTCAACCCGACCGCCATCATCCTTTCGGGCCGCATGATGTTCGAGTACATGGGCTGGACCGACGCCGCCGACCTGGTCCGCAACGCCGTCGAGGAGACCATCTCGCAGGGCCTGGTCACCTACGACTTAGAACGCAACCTCGAGGACGCCGAGAAGCTCGCCACCAGCGAGTTCGCCGAAGCAGTCGTCGACAACATCGAAACGTTGTCGTAGACACCGTTTCGGACGGCTAGAGCCGACGGCCCCGACGTTTCGAGACGCTTGCATACGATCCGTTCGCGCAGACGGCACGCCAGGCGTTCTGGCGACGGCGAGCGATTGGCCGCCACTGACGGCCGGTGTGGTTTTCTTCGACGAGACGCGACAGACCGAGCTCTCTCCGTCAGCGACGCAGCCGAGAGCACGACCTGCGACCCGTTGAGATAGACCTGGCCGAGGACGAGCAGGTACGGCGGACTCTCCGTCGTCTGGACGGATCGCGAGCGGGACGAGTGCCACGACGCCGACGACGGCGAGCCAGACGACCAGCGCGTCGTCGGCCTGTTGGTATCAGCCCTCGTCGAGGGGCGATTCGAACCTGGCCAGCTACCGCGCCGATCCGTCTCCGCCACCACGCACCGCTCCGGTGTTCTCGCCCCCGACCGAGTATCACGAGGTGGGAATCACCACGGACTCATTTGACTGTCTCCGACGTCCGTTCACCTATGCCCGAAGAAGTGCTCTTCAAAACCGAGGAGGCGCGAACGCGCTCGGCCATCGCCGACAGGCTCGTCGACGCAGCCGAACAGATCGAGAACGGGTCGGTAGAACTCGACAGTCCGGGCGACGAGTATCGGGTCGACGTGCCCGAGGACACGACGTTCGAGGTGGAACTCGAACGGCTCACCGACTCCGAGACCGGCGACCAGCGCTACGAACTCGAGTACGAGATTCGCTGGACCGAGTGATGCGGTCGGGGCGAATCGGTCGACACGTCGCCGACTACAGGTCCGCCTTCCCGAACCGATAGTAGCCGATCGCGACGGGGACGACGACCCAGACCAGCAACAACAGGGCGCCGAACCACTCCTGCAGGTAGAACGGGACGTCGCCGGCGACGCGGTCGGCGGGTGCCGCGAACGTCTGATCGAGGTTGAACCGGAACATGACCGGGAACACCTGGCCCTCGACGAGCGTCGAGGCCGCGTAGGCGAAGGACTGCAGCGGGTTCAGCTGCTGGACGAAGAGGTACCAGGTCTCCGGCTGTGCGGGCGGGAACCCGTCGTGGGCGAAGTAGTAGATGCCGGCGGTGAGCAGTTCCCAGAACGCGAAAAAGACCATGAAGGTGCCGACTGTCAGCGCCATCGCGCGGCCGCGAGAGGAGACGCCGGCGGAGACGCCGACGGCGAGGCCCACGAAGGCGACGCCGTACAGGATCGATAGCCCCGCCATGGCCGCCAGGTCGACGATCGGGACGCTCCCGAACAGGAGGAGGCTCAGGACCGTCGCGACCAGGTACGAGAGGACGACGGCGAGGGCGATGACCCCGGCGCGTCCGAGCAACTTGCCGAAGACGACGTCGGTGCGGTTCGGCGGCAAGCCAAGCAGGAGCTTCAGACTCCCGGACCGGCGCTCTCCTACGATAGCCATGTACCCCCCGATGAGGGCCGCGACGGGAACCAGGACGCCGAGCGGAACGGCGAGGAACCCGAGCATCTGCGCGGCTGCGACGTCCTCACCGGCGTACCAGACGATCACGTAGCCGAGCGCGGAGAGGCCGACGAGCAGTCCGATTATCGACCACAGCAGTTTCGAGCGACCGGCGTCGGCAAAGTCCTTCTTCGCGACGGTGAGCGTGTGGCCAGTCATGCGTTCCCCTCCGGTTTTGACGCGCCTCGATCCGCCGGGTCGCCCGCGTCGGCGGCGAGGGCCGTCTCTGAGCTGTCGGCACCTTCGATCAGGGTGGTGAACATCGATTCGAGCGACGTCTCCTGGATCCGGAGATCGGTCAGTTCGATACCGGTGTTCGCCAGCGTGGTGACGACGAGCGGTTTGGACGACGGCCGTTCGACCACCGCCTCGAGTCTGCGACCGGTCGCCGTGACGTCTTCGACGCCGTCGATCGCGGCCACGGCGTCGACCGCTCCCTCGATGGATCCCGTCGCGGTGACGGTCATCGTCGCCCCGTCGCCGACGGATTCGCGCAGGCCCTCGATCGTGTCGAGTGCGACGAGCTCGCCCGCCCGGAGGATACCGACGCGATCACAGACCGCCTCGACGTGTTCTAAGATGTGACTCGAGAAGAAGATCGTCGTCCCTCGCTCGGCTTCCTCGCGGACGAGCGCCTGCATCTCTCTGATCCCGGTCGGGTCGAGACCGGTGGAGGGCTCGTCCATGATGAGCAGGTCGGGGTCGCCCGCGAGCGCCATTCCGGTCGCGAGGCGCTGGCGCATCCCTTTCGAGTAGTCGCCGGCGGGGCGGTCGCCATCCTCGGACGAGAGACCCACGCGCTCCAGGAGTGCGTCGGGATCGTCGGTCGCGCCCTTCGTCTCGACCGCGAACTCGACGTGCTTGCGACCGGTGAGTCGCTCGTACACGGAGAACCCTTCGGGGAGAATGCCGACGCGCTGACTGATCTCGTCCGACTCCGCCTGGGCGTCGTAGCCGAGGACCGTCGCCGACCCCGAAGTCGGTCGGGTGAAGTCCAGTAACATGTTGATCGTCGTCGATTTGCCGGCGCCGTTCGGTCCCAGGAAGCCGAACACCTCACCCTCCGAAATCTCGAGATCGAGTTCCGAGACGGCGGTGAGATCGCCGTAGCGTTTCGTCAACCCGTTCGTCTCTATCGCACTCATGTGAAATCAAACGGCGTGTCGTGCCGGGTATCGTCATCCTCGTCGGACCTTTCGTAAATATATTATCATATCAGTCTACTGGCGTAGGAATCACATCCCACTGAGTCCCGGTTTCTAGCGGCTCCCGGCGGCCCGTGGATGCGACTGAACGGCCCCTGATTCGGATCTCTCCGACGGTCCAGCGTCGACCACCGGAGGGTCGGTTACACCGATCGGACTGGCGGGAGCGTGGAAATCTGCCGTCGAACCGACGGCTTCAACTTCGATCCGTCCTCAGTTTCGGTATGTACGCGGTCGTCGGGTGCGGCGAGTGTTCGACTCTCTGGATCGTCGAGGGCCGATCGGAGACGAGCCAGTGTCCGGGCTGTGGCTCTCGCCGGCCGTTCGACGCCCGAAAGACGTTCGTCGAGACCGACGACGCCGATCGGGCCAGGGAGGTCCGCGCGTCGATGCTCGCGAGCCGCCAGGGCGAAGGCGAGGCCTTCGCTCGCGTCGACTCCGTCGCGGATCTCGAGTCCCAGGTCGCGGACGGCGTCGTCGCCGACGAGGAGTACCTGGCTGAATCGGGGCTGGACGTCGAGGAGATCGCGGCCGCCGGCGACCGTGACCCGCGCGGATCGACGCGCGATGGCAGTCGCAAGGAGATCGTCGAACGGGCGATCGAGGACCTGGATCGTCCGACCGCAGACGACGTGATCGAGTACGCGGCCGACCGCGGTGTCCCGGCATCGTACACCGAGCGCGCGCTGGAGAAACTGGTTCGAACCGGCGACGCCAGCGAGAGCCGCGGTGAGTACCGACTGCTTTAGGCGCGCCGTCTCGTCGGGATCGTCGTCTTCGACGATCGACTTACCCTTCGATGATGTCGTCGTCGTCGACCGGCGGGACCACAACCTCGCCGGTCAACGACACGACGCCCTGGCCGCCGACGCGGACATCGCCGTCGACGCGCACCCTGACGCGACCGGGGCGGTCGACGTAGTGGCCCTGTTCCATGACGAGTTCGGTCGGTTCCGACTCGTCGATCGAAACGGCGACGCTGGTGTCGCCGCCCGCGCCGGCCGTGATCGTCCCGGTCGATCCGCCGGAGAACGCACCGAACCGCCTGAGGTACGCCCCGGCCGCACCGCTTGCGGTCCCCGTGACTGGGTCTTCCGGCACCCCCGCTCCTGGGGCGAACATCCGGCCGTGGAGCGTCGAGTCGGCTTCGAGGGCGTCGAACGTAAACAGGTAGACGCCGGTGGCGTCGACGTCGGTCGCCAGCGCCTCGATCTTCGCCATATCGGGTTCGGCGCCGCCGACGTCCTGCAGGTAGGTGATCGGGACGATCAGGAACGGGAGGCCGGTCGACGAGACGGCCAGCGGGAGGTCCGCACCGACGCCGGAGAGTGCGGCGACGTCGACCCCCAGCGCGTCGGCGACACGATCGTACGTGAGGTCGACCTCGCGAACCGTCGGGGCGTCCTGGGTCATCCAGGCGGTATCGTCCGGTTCGATCTCGACGTCGAGGACGCCGACGTTCGTCTCGATCGTGGCGGGTCCGGGTTCGAGTCGACCGCTCTCGTGGGCTGCGACCAGGGTTCCGATCGTCGCGTGGCCGCAGAGGTCGACTTCCTGGGTCGGCGTGAAGTACCGCAACCGGTAGTCGGCGTCGTCGCTCGCGCTCGCGAACGCCGTCTCGCTCACCGACAGTTCGTTCGCGATCGACTGACACTGCTCGTCGACGAGTTCGTCCGCGTCGAAGACGACGCCCGCCGGGTTGCCGGCGAGTGGCTCGTCGGTGAACGCGTCGACGAGTTCGACCGACGCCGTGTCTCCTCCGTCGTTCATGCACGCCCGAACGGCGGGGAACGGTTTAGTCGTGGCGACACGCGCGCAACCGACGGGGATCAGTCGTCCGCACTTCCGACCTCGTCCGGGTGGACCGCGTCGACTCCCCGGCCGAGCTCGCACCCGCCGTCGTGGGTGCCGACGGGCGGACGATTGACCTCGGCGGCCGACGAGGCCGAGAGATCGGTCTCGGCCGTCAACGCGTCGATATCGCTCCCATCGCGGGCGTCCTGGTCGATCCGCATCGAGCAGAACTCGACGCCACACATCGAGCAGAAGCGCGCGTCGGTGTAGTTGTCGCCGGGCAGGGTTTGATCGTGAAACTCGCGAGCCCGGTCGGGATCGAGGGCGAGCGCGAACTGTTCGCTCCAGTCGAAGGCGTAGCGCGCCTCCGAGAGGGCGTCGTCCCAGTCGCGAGCGCCTGGCCGACCGGTCGCGACGTCGCCGGCGTGGGCTGCGATCCGGTAGGCCGCGAGCCCGTCGCGGACGTCCGCCCGGTCCGGGAGTCCGAGGTGTTCTTTGGGTGTGACGTAGCAGAGCATAGCGGCGCCTTCCTGGGCGGCGATGGCGGCACCGATGGCGCTCGTGATGTGATCGTAGCCGGGCGCGACGTCGGTGACGAGCGGACCGAGGACGTAGAACGGGGCACCGTCGCACACTCGTTGCTGGCGCTCGACGTTATCCGCGATGCGGTCCATCGGAACGTGACCCGGCCCTTCGACCATGACCTGGACTCCGTGGTCCCAGGCGCGGCGGGTGAGTTCGCCGAGTACGTCTAGTTCGGCGTACTGGGCCTCGTCGCAGGCGTCGGCGAGACAGCCCGGTCGCAAGCTGTCGCCGAGGCTGATCGTGACGTCGTGGGTCGCGAAGATCTCGCAGATCTCGTCGTAGACGGTAAAGAGCGGGTTCTGTTCGCCGTGTTCGGCCATCCACGTGGCCACGATCGACCCACCGCGGGAGACGATGCCCGTCGTCCGACTCTCGGTGAGCGGGAGGTGTTCGGCGAGGATGCCCGCGTGGATCGTCATGTAATCGACACCTTGTTCGGCCTGTTTCTCGACGACCGAGAGCAACTGATCGGCCGAGAGATCGGTCGGATCGCCCGCCCGCTTTACGGCCTCGTAGATCGGAACGGTGCCGAGAGGGACCGGCGACCGTGCGATGTGGTCCTCGCGGATCTCGTCGAGATCGGCGCCAGTTCCGAGGTCCATCACCGTGTCAGCGCCGTAGTGGACGGCCGCGTGGAGTTTCTCCCGTTCGGTCGCGAGGTCGCTCGTCGTCTCGCTGTTGCCGATGTTTGCGTTCACCTTCGTGGCGAAGTCCGCCCCGACGATCATTGGATCCAGGGCGTCGTGGCCGTGATTCGCCGGAATGACCGCACGGCCGTCCGCGATCGCCTCGCGAACCGTCTCGGGGGGACACTGTTCGCGCGTCGCGACGCGTTCCATCTCCTCGGTGATCGTTCCGTCTCGGGCGGCCTGTCGCTGTGTGAGTGCCATCGATGATCTAGTGGTACCACTAGGTAATAATACCTGTGTCGAACCGGCGAACGAAGCGGTGCCGTCCGTGGTCGGACCGTCGGGAGGTCGAGACGGGACGGACACGTCGGCCGCGCCATCACGGCGTCCTCGAACGACACCGCCACAGACCCACGACGCAGTACCACAGACGCACAGAACGTCACCTTCCAGCTGTATCGCCGTCACGACGGCGTACCGATTGTCACCCACCCAGATCTATCACCATCACCACGGCCGTACCGATCGTCACCCACCCAGGTCTATCACCATCACCACGGCCGTACCGATCGTCACCCTCCCTGCTGTTCCGTCCGTTCGGTCGCCACCGCGCCGGCTCTTATTGTTCGGCGCCCCGTAGGCCCGTGCATGACGATTCGTACCGACGATTCGACCACCGAACTGGACGTGGTCGCGGACTTCGATGGCGGCTTCAGCTGGATCGCACACCCGGAAGAGACGATGCAACGTGCCAGTCACGCGCTGGTCGTCGACGGGGCGGTCTGGGTGATCGATCCGATAGACGGCGACGGTCTGGACGAGCTCCTCGCCGAGCGCGGTCACGTCGCTGGCGCCGTCGTCACGCTCGACCGACACAGGCGCGACGCAGCGTCGATCGCGACCCGACACGACGTCGACGTCTGGGTCCCTGACTGGTTCGGAGGCGTCGCGTCGGAACTCGACGCCCCGGTACGGCGTTTCGGCGCGGAACTCGCCGAAACCGGCATTCGAAGCCAGGTCGTCACGCGGAGTCGGTTCTGGCAGGAGGTCGCGCTCTTCGACCCGGACACGGCGACGCTCGTCGTCCCCGAGAGTGTCGGGACGGCCCCGTACTTCCTGACGGGGGACGAACGCCTGGGTGTCCACCCCGCGCGACGACTCTGGCCGCCGCGAAACCGCCTCTACGGGTTCGATCCGCAGCGGGTGCTCGTCGGGCACGGCACCGGAATCCACGACGACGCAGGCGGAGCGCTCAGGGACGCCCTCGAGCAATCGCGACGACGAACGCCTGCACTGTACGCATCGATCCTTCGAGGCGTCCTCCCAGTGTGATGTCCGGGCACCTCCCTGCGGTGTGATGTCCGAGCACCTCCCTGCGATGACTCCACCTACCCGCAGTGGCGACGGTGTTCGACTTTCATACACCGGTCCTGGACGACGGTCAGACCGGCCGCTTCCACCCGCGCCGCGGCGTCGTCGTCGCGAATCCCCAGTTGCATCCAGACGACGCGGATGTCGTCCCGCTCGAGTGCCTCGTCGACGATCTCGGAAACCTCCGCGCTCGGTCGGAAGAGACAGGCGACGTCGATCTCCGCGGCGACGTCGGCGAGCGAGTCGGCGGCTGGCTGGCCGAGTACCTCGGCCGCGTTCGGATTGATCGGGACGATCTCGTAGCCGTGTGTCTGGAGGTACGCTGGAACGTCGTGTGCGGCTTTGCCGGGCGTGGTGGAACAGCCGACGACGCCGACGCGGCGAAGATCGAGGGCCCCTCGAATCGCCTCGTCGCTCTCGACTGGCATACCTTGACCTAGGACGGACAGGGGGAAAACGTCCCCGGCCGGAACGGATCCCGACGCTGGCCCGTTCGAACTGGCAGGTGCCGTGAGCGAGTCGCTCAGGAGAGGCCGGCCGTGCGGAGTCTCGGCTCGCCGTCGTCGCGCTCTTCGATCTCGACGACCACGTCGAAGAGCTGTTTGAGGGTGTTCATCGTCTGATCGTCGTGTGCGGTCGAGTCGATGACACACAGGCCGAGGGCGTCCGCACTCTGGATGCGCCCGGTGAAGACGTGGAGGAATCGAAAGACGGTCTGGAGGTCGGAGTACATGAGTAGCGTCGAGATCGAGTGCAGGAGGATGCGATTCTCGGTGAGACCGCGATTCTCGTAGAACTCCTGGAGGAACTCGGAGAGTTTGATCCCGATCCCGGTCATGTCGACCGGCGAGGAGGCGTACTTGATTCGCGGATCGTCGTCGACGGTCCCGATCCCCCGTTGCTTCGTGACGCAGTCGACGACGCCGACGTCGGGATTTTCGACGCCGGCCGCGTCGGTGAACTCGTCTAAAACCTTGTCGGCGCTATCTTTCGTCGTGACGACGATCGAGCCGTCACCGCGTTTCGCACCGCTGGCGAGCGCCTCGAGAGCGAGTTCTCGCTTGCCGGTCAGCGGCGGACCGGCGACGAGAACGTTCGTTCCAGCGTCGAGGTCGTCGGCCGACGGGACGTCGGGTAGATCATACATGCCAGATCACACATCCGCTCGTCGTCCAACACATCGTGCGAGTGATTCCACCGGTACCTACCCTGAGTGATATGGTGAACAGGTATATTCCTTTTGATTACACTGGTTTAGGGATGGCAGTTTGGACGATCAATTACCGGGTGCTGTCCAAAGTGAACACCTATATCGGTAATCGTATCGACTCCTCGTGTTCGCCTGGCCCGGCAGTTCGTCGCGGGACTCGCGGGTCGGCAGCCGATTGGCCTGACTACGAGGGCGACAGCCGATTGGCCTGACCACCGGGCCGCCAGCCGTTTCGTCTGGCCACGACCGCAGGGCAGACCCGGGTGCCTCATCCGAACGCCGATGCCGTAACGCCCAGCCGGCCGACGACGAACGAGAGGGCTGCCAGGAACATGGCGTACTTCATGTGGCGCTGCCCGCGAGACGGGTCACGGAAGCTCGTCCATCCCGCGTACCCGAGGTACACGACTGCGGGACCGAGTACGACCAGGTAGGGGGGCCCGAAGTCGCCCGTGAGGTAGGGAGCCGGACTCGCGACGATCGCGAGGGTGAGGACTCCGGTCGCGATCCAGAGGGCCGGCCGTTCGCCGATCGCGATGGGGAGGGTGTTGAGCCCCTCTGCACGGTCGCCCTCGACGTCTTCGACGTCCTTGATTATCTCGCGGCTGATCGTCGACAGTGCCGCGAGCGCGAAGAGGACGACCACGGCGGGTCCAACGGTGTGCACCGCGGCCCCGCCGAAGAGGAACGTACTCCCGCCGAGGTACGCGACGACGACGTTCCCCGCACCTGGCAGCCCTTTGAACACTTGCGTGTAACTCACGAGCGCGAGCAGGTTGAAGAGCGCGATGGCGATCGCGAGCCACGGCAGCGTCAGTGCGAACACCACCGCGAGGCCGAAACAGGCGAGGGCGTACCACAGTGCGAGCCGGGGCGAGACGGCGTTTCGTGGGATCGGGCGATCGGGCTTGTTGTGCGCGTCGATCTCTCGATCGAAGTAATCGTTGATCGCGTTACCCGCACCCGTCCCGAAGAAGGTCGCGCCAGCGGCCGCCGCGACCGCGACCGGCGCGTCGACGATGCCACTCGCGACGAACGCCCCGATGGCCGTGAGCACGGCGGCTGAGATCGCGTTCACCGGCCGCAGCAGTTCCCACAGCCCGCGGACAGTCTCGACGGCCGTCATACCGCTGTCTGTTCGGTGGACCGCAAAAAAGCGTCCGGTCGCGGGCCGGTTGCCGGCCGCCAGGCGTGGGCCGGTCGCAAGTCGGTCACCGCCAGTCGTCTACGTCTACCAGCGCGTCCGCGTCGACAGTGATCCACTGTGTGAGGCGCTCGTCGCCCTCGGCGTCGATCGGTACGATCGTCCACCGGCCCTCCTCGTCGGTGAGGAGTTCGAACTCGTCGCCCGGTGCAGCCATCGTCGGATCGACTGCGACGTCCTTCGCGGACATATCCTGACGTATCACGCGTGTCCACGTAAGGGTCACGACCGTTCCCAATCGTGCCGGATCGACCCCGCGGTTCAGGGATTCGACCGGTACGGAGCCGTCATCGATCCTGACCGACGACGAGCACCGGTACCGCGGCCGTCCGGAGGACCGTCGAGGCGACGCTCCCGAGCAGGCCCCGCTCGACTCCCGATCGACCGTGCGACCCCATCACTATCAGGTCGACGTCCTGCCCCTCAGCGTACTCGCAGATGCCGGGGGCGACCCCGTCGAACGACGACCGTCGCTCGACGGCGCGAACCAGGTCGACCTCGGCTCCCGTGTCCGTGATCACCGCGTTCGTCTCGTCGACCGTCTCCCGACCCTGGACCTCGAGTCGTTCGACGAACGATCGCTCGAGACCGCCCGCGTCGAAGAGGCCACCCGCCGACTGGATGTCGACGACGTTCAGGACGTGCAGGGTGGCGCCCTGCTCCGCGGCGATTGCGGCCCCGTACCGCGCCGCGGCCATCGCCGGTTCGCTCCCGTCGGTCGGGACGAGAACTCGATCGTACGAACTTTCGGGGGCACCGAGGTCCGCCACATCGACTCCGTCCGGTGGGTCCGGAACGACGAATACCGGAACGTCGCTCCGAGAGAGGATCCGCTCGGTGACGCCGCCAAGGAGTCTTCGCCCGAGCCCCGTCAACCCCTGTCGCCCGACGACGATTCCGTCTGCGCCGTGTTCGCCCGCGTACGCGCACAGACTGCTCGCAGGTGCCCCCTCGAGTTGCACCGTCTGCACCGTCAGTTCGCGGTCCGCCGCCAGTTCTTCGACCTCCGCCAGGATGCCCTCGCCGCGTTCGCGAAGCCGCGTCTCCTCTGTGGGCGACCTGGCGAGTCGGCGGGCCGATCGCTCGACGACGTGGACCACGTCGACGCTCGCGTCGAACAGACTGGCCAGGTCGAGCCCCTGCACAGCGGCGTGGCGAGCCTCGTCGCTCCCGTCCACGGCGATGACGATGTGATCGAACATTCGATACCTGTCCGTTCGGCACAGTCACCCTTCACAGTTCGTACTCGACCGAAGCGGTACCGGGGGTTCCACCGTGAGTCCGAGACTCGAAAGAGAAACGGTCTTAAAGGAGCGGCGAAAACCACCACTCGTCGATCACAGACCGACCGAGGGCGCTTAGCTCAGTCTGGACAGAGTGCTTGGCTTCGGACCAAGTTGTCGCGGGTTCAAATCCTGCAGCGCCCACTTTTCGAGGCGAGCAATAACGCGAGCCTCGGGTACGTGGAACGCGAAGGATTTGAGCCCTGCAAGTCGCAGCTGCGAGCGGAGCGAGCAGACCGTCTTGCTTCGGTTCAAATCCTGCAGCGCCCATGCGTCCACGACTCGATTCTCCACTAACACTGATTCCTCCGTAGAGGTACTCAAACAGCCGTATTCCCGAGATTCCTCGATCGGACGTAGGCCGTTGAAATCTGATCCCAACGGGCAACGGGTTGCGGGTCCGTCTCGTCGGTCGATTTTCGTCTACAACCCGGTGGAGGATCGCGACTGGCCGCGATCGCCTTACTGCGTATCGGGGTGGTCGTCCGTTTTGAAGACGAACGTGTCCGTGAATCCATACAGCCAGGCGAACAACGGTCCCAGGTAACAAATGAAGGTCCAGGGAGCGTAGGCGAGGGTCGGAACGCCGAGTATCCCGGCGAAGTAGAGCCCCGCCAGGTTCCACGGAACGATCGGGGCCGTCACGGTACCGGAGTCCTCTATCGTTCTCGACAGAACGGTCCTGTCTATCTCCAGTCTGTCGTATATCTTGGAGAACATGATCGGGGGGATGATGAGGGAAAGCTGGACGGCGCCAGTCGTCAGCGTTCCCAGGATACTGGTCAGCGACGTCACGAATATCAATCGGCCGCTATCGTCACGAACGAACCGCTCTCGAATCGACTCCGCGATCACGCCGATGGTCTGGGTGTACTCTAACTGTCCCGCAAAGAGGAACGCGAAGATGAGGACGGTGATGATATTGGTCATCGATTCGATGCCGCCGCGGGTTACCAACTCGTTCAGCGTGTCGACGTCAGTGGACACCTCCGGTCCTGCTGCCATCGCCCCAGCGATCTCAGTCACATCGTAGCCTTGATAAATTGCCAGTGGAATCGCCGTGAGAATCGCTATCCAGAGAACGGGCACGGTCGAATACTGGCGATAGGATAGGACGAGTAGCACGATGGGAGGGACGAGCAACAGTGGTGAGAGGGAGAACGCCTCCTGCAGCGCCTGGGTCATCGCTGTGATGTTTTCCGGTTCCGCAGACCCACCGTATTGCAGTCCGACCACGAGGAAGACGGCCAGCCCGATCACGTAGCCGGGGATGGTCGTGTACAGCATCGATCTGATGTGGTCGAACAGATCGGTTTCTGAGACCCCGGCGGCCAGCACGGTCGTGTCCGAAAGCGGACTCAACTTGTCTCCGAAGAATGCGCCCATGACGACCGCTCCTGCCGTTTGCGGGAGTGGCACGCCCAGTCCTTGTGCGACCCCGATCAGCGCAACCCCGAACGTCGCTCCGGAGCCGAAGGACGTGCCGGTAACGAGTGCGCCAACGCTCACGATTAGGGCGGTCGAAACCAGAAAGAACTCGGGTGAGAGCACCTGGATCCCGACGTACATCAAATACGGAATGGTGCCCGAGATCATCCAGATACCGATGAGTGCGCCGATCAACATCAAGATCAACAGCACGTTCGTTATCCGTCCGACGAGTGGGGCGGCGCCGTAGCGAAGCATTTTCTCCCACGAAAAATCGTAATAGAACACGTAGACCGACGTGGTGACTATCGAGACGGTCATCAGAAGGATAGTCGTACTTATTTGATAGACGAACGACCCGATGACCAGAATCAGTAGTGACACTAAAAGTATCAACGATCCTCCAACCAATCCAACTGGGGTAGACTCGAGCGTCGTCTCCTCTTCGGGAGGTTGCGTCCAGTCACTCGTATCCATACCACCGAAATGATCAATATTGGTATAAAAAACTTTGTACAATTATGGCAAATCATACATATGTTCGGGGTCTCGCTGGATCGCCAGCCGAAGCGCGACTCCGACCCGTTAGAGCGGTGCCTCGTATCCGTTGGCGGGAGCGACGACGCCGGCCGTCGCGCTGTGACGGCACTGACGAACCGCCCCAGTACGACGGTACAGACCAACCCCCCATCGGGAGCGGCCGGTCTGAACGGCCAACTGGCCGTCGTCGTGCTGTCTGCCTCCATCGTTTGAGACTCGACGGTCGGGATCCAACGTTTGCGGTGGGTCACGCCGTGGAGCACTCGCTCACCGTGGCGAATCAGTTACCTCCGCCGGGATCTCGGTAGAGGGAGACGGCGTGCGGACGACGATCAGGTTCGATACAGCGAGTAGAGAATAAGGGCGAGCCCGACGATTTCGAGACAGCGACTCAGCATGGGAAGGACGTACGACAGGAGGAACGCTCCGGACTGTACGCCCGGTGCGACGAGGGTGATCACGAGCGAGAGTCCGAACGGAACGACCGTGAGGAACGCGAGTCCGATGGCGAGAAACAGCATTCTGCGGCTGTCGTTGCGCCGGTATCCCCGGTACGCCTGAAAGACGATGACGAGACCGAGGGCACTCGCGAGGAGCGTCGCCGCGAACAGCGTGAGGTACTGGACGCTCTCGGCTGGTACCATGATTAGAGGTCCTCCCACATGCTGGTGAACCGATCGGCCGGGTCGGACGCCCGCGTCGAGACGGAGCCGGTCAGGTCGCCGTCGCCGAGTTCGATCACGACCCGTTCGAGCGTCGCCTCGTACACGCTGTAGTGGCGGCCCTCGTCGACGAACTCCGTCCGTTCGCTCACGAGCCCCCGGTCGGAGAGGCGGTCGATACGCCGGTAGATCGTCGGAAGCGATGCGTCGCACGCCGCCGCGAGTTCTTTCGCTGACATCGGTTGCTTGCTCGTTTCGATGAGGATCAACCGGGCGTACTCGTCGTCGAGGAGGGACAGTAACTCCTCGATGTCGTGATCCTCACTCACACTGTCGTATTCGAGCCACCACGTCGTATATACACCCTGTCTTTTCTGTGAGAGAAAAGCGGCCACGCCGAGCGATGCTCGGGCGGACGGCCGGTGGGTCTCGTCGGAGGATAAAACCGGATGGTTTGTTCTCGTCGAGAAAGTCACAATGATAACTATGTCCGGGCGACGAGCAGTTTCGATATCATGTCGCTGTCGATACGACGGGTCGTGTCCGAGGGGATTTCGGTCGCAACGTCGCGGAGTGGTGCCGTACTCGCACTGTTGTTCTTCGTCGCGGAGTCGCTCGGTGTGCTCTTGATGCTCGTGGCTGGGACGACGTACGTCCCTGTCGACATCGGGACAGGTGTTACAGGGGGACCCGAGGTCGCCGCCGGTGGCGAACTCCCCGCGAGCGTCGCGGCGGTAACGTCCGCGTTGACGGGCGTGTTCACCGCCATCGTTACGATTCCCATCACCATCGTGGCGATTCGAACGTTCGTCGGTGGCGCGACCGACGGCATCCCGGACGCGTACCTCTTCGACCGAATCGGGCGGGCGACGGCGTCCGCGTTCGGAGCGAGCCTCCTGTACGGGCTCGTCGTCGTGACCATCTCGTTCGTCTCCGCATTCGTGCTTCTCGCGGCCGCCGTTCTCGTCGGAGGGACCGACGTCGCCACTTCAGCCGTCGGGCTGCTCGCGTTCGCTACCCTCGCGTTCGTCATCGTGGTGGGAACGATCGCTCTCTTCGGTATTGTCTGGCTCCACACCCTGTTCTTGCTCCACGAAGTCAGCGTCCGCGACCGTGGCGCCCTCGGTGCGTTCCGGGGGAGCTGGGCGGCCGTTCGCGGGAACCGCCTCAAACTGGCGGCGCTCGCAGGGGGTCTGGTCGTAATCCGCGGGCTCGTCAGCTGGGTCAGCGTTCCGTCCGGCTACGGGGGCTGGTCGACGCTCCAGCTTCTACTGACGCCGATCGGACTGGCGGTGACCGCCGTCGTCGGCGTCTACGTCACCGCGATCCTGGCACGGGCGTATCGACGGCTCCGCCCGGACGTGGGCGAGACGTTCACGTAGCTCGGTCGGTCGTCGACAGTCAGCCGTCGGTCGGCGCCCGCTACACGCCCGCCGGACTCCGCAACCGTGTCCCGCGGACGTAGGTACGCTTCGTCGGTGGGTCCTCTCGCCAGCCCCAACGGTGGCGATACTCCCGACGGGGTACTGGTGTCGTCACTCTCGCCGACGTACTGGTGTCGTCACTTTCGAAGACGTTCGAGCGGTGGCCCCCTCCCTGGAGGTCGAGACGGACTGTGCGAAAAAACGTACCGTCGGGCGGTTCAGCAGTCGATGCTCGCGGCGATGGCGGAGAGCGTGTCCACGTCGGTGGTTCCGGATACTCGATACGCGACGTCGTCGCAGGACCACGCGAGGATAGCGATCCGCTCGGATTCGATGTATTCGCCGTCGTGGCCGTCTATGGTGATCGATTTGGCATCCTCAGACAGGCCGTCCATTTCGGTTCCAGTCGCGACCGTTATCGTGTCGTCATCGCGTTCGTAGGTGAGGAGCAGTTCGTCGCCATCGCCGTCGGTGAACGTACCGGCGACCTCTGTGAATTCGTACCCGTCCGGAACGTCGGGAGTCGGCGCCTCGATTCCCGTCTCGTCTTCGGCGGTCGCGATCGTGTCAAATCGTTCGAACGACGGCGTAGCGATCCGTTCGACGACAGCGTCCGCGGGCGGATCGAACTCGAACAGAGCCGGATCGGGATCGACGTCGAACTCGAGGTCGGTGTATTCGACCGTCATGACGGACGTCTCGCCGTCGAACCGGTGCGTCAACTCGTACTTCACCGGGAAGTACGTCTCCTGGTCGAGCCAGTAGGTCGTCTCTGTCCCGTTCGTGTCGTCGGGGACGACCGTCACCACGTGGGTGTCGCGGTCGTCGACGGTGTCGGTTCCGTCGTATGAGATCTCCGAGTTCTCGACCATCTCCTCGATCTGTTCCGAGTAGGAGACGTTCTCGAGCGGGGTGGACTGATCGAACAGCCGTACGGTGTTCTCGTCGGGCTGGTAGGTCCACGTCACCGATCCGTTCGAGACGGTCACCAGTTCGCTCGATTCGCCGCCGGACTCGACCGTCTCGATGTACTGTTTGTTCTCGTGGGGTGCGGCGACGACCTCCTGGACGGAGAGTCGCTCGCCGTCCGCGTGATACGTGATCGTCGCGCTGTAGCTATCGATGTCGTCGTAGCGTTCCTCGGCGAGTTCGCCGATCCGTTCCGGGTCGGGGTCGCCGTCCAGCGTGACGGCGGAACATCCTGCGAGGAGGAGCAGTGCCACGACGGCGGCGACGGGGAGGACCCGTCTCGTCAGCGGGGCGTCGATCGAAGACATTGCACTCGCCCCTTCCGGCCGCGTCTACATATATACGGACGGACTTTTCTCGGTCAGAATAAACCGGCGTCGCGTCGCGGCTCACCACGACGATGTCCCGACGTTCCCATCGACCGGCTCCGTCACGCCGTCGTCGAGGGCGTGTCGTCGGCCAGCTGGACGTATGTCCGGGCGGCCGTCGCGAGATTGAAGACGCCGACCACCGCGGTGACGATGCCGGAGAGACCGAACCCGATCCAGCCGGGGATCATGGCGGGCACTGCCGACGCGATATAGAAGAGTACCACGACGATCGCCCCGAGAGCGAACAGGTGCAACCGGTTCCCCTTCGTCAGTGCCCAGCTGTTCGAGAAGGCTTCGACGAAGTTCTGATCCTCGACGACGACCAGCACGTACCAGAAGTACAGACACACCAGCAGGAAGAGTCCCGGGAAGAACAGGAGGGTGAACCCGATCGTGAGGGCGATGTAGAAGACCAGGCCGCCGACGACCAGGTTGAGGAGCATCCAGCCCAGGTTACGCGTGAAATACTGCTGGGGGAGCGTCTCCGTTTCGTTCGTGACGAACGTGCGTAGGGCTCCGGCCGAGAATACCAGCGAGACCAGGGAGAGACACAGGAGGGCGATCAACGCGATCAGCGGGGAGATGTCGAGCGCCGGTCCGAACTCCGGAGACTCGGCGGACATATCGGCGAACAGGATGTCGAATAAACCGGCAATCAAGGAGTTCGATGCCAGCAGGGATGCCGAGCCCAGGAGCACCCACGCGGCGACGAGTATCAATCCGTTTCGCTCGAACGTTCGACCGGTTCCTTCACTGAGTGACTGTCCGATATCGACCGTCATACCGCAAAAAATTAACTTCACCTTTGTATACCTATCGATTGTCTAAAGTGGCCGCCGGTCTTCTCGGTTCGGTCGACGAACGTGCGTTCGTACCGTCCGTTTCGGGATTCGACGGGATGTGGAGGGGCCCGAGCGTTCGCGGTGCTCTCGTGGCGATACCGTGAACCCAGGCCAGCAGACCGGAACCCCGTACGCGGCTTATTCGCCGGTCGTGACGGTAGACTGCAGGGACCCCGTGAGTGGTCAGTGGATCTGGAGGAACGACGGTCTCCCTGGTCGACCAGCGTGCGGCGTGAAACCTGCTTGCGAATCCCACCCTCGCGGCTATCCGCTCGGACGGCAGACCGCCGCCTATGCCGAGTGCGTCCACCGTCGAGACGGAAGACGAGTACATCCACGTCCGATTTCGCGACCCCGACCGGTTCGACGAGATTCGAACGCCGGACTGGGCCGAGAACCCCGCCCACTCCGTCTCCGAGGGGAGCGAGGTTCGGATGGGACAGAGAGAAGGGAGCGACGACTGGGCAGTCGAGTCCGTCCTCATCGAGAGGTCCGTGGGCGAGGACAAGGCCGAAGAACAGGCGACCGAGATCGTCGAGAAGATCGAATCCTGAGCCCGATCGGCGACGGGCTGCGTGCGGTCAGCGCGGATCCCACGTTCCGTGCTAGTCCCCGGCGGTCGAAGTCGAAGTGCTCGCGGACGAGACGGTCACGAGAGCGACACCGGATATTCACTTTCGCCGCGCTACGCGAGGGCTTTTTCACGCGCGCCATCTCTCGCGTACATGGATATCGAGGGGACGACGTCGCGATCCGACGCCGTCTGTTCGGGAGCATCGGACCGTCGGCTCCGGTGGTCAGACAGCGGCGAGCGGGAACTCGTGAGAACCGTCGAGAGAGTACGTGACTGTGGTATCGACGGTACCGAAGCATGACCGAGCCGTTGCGGGAGGTGGACGACGCTGCCGACGAAAATCGCTCGCGTCTCGCGCCTCGTCGAACCCTCGATCGGATCACGTTTCGGACGACCGACGAGCAAATCGACGCGATCGAATCGCTCGTCTCGGCCGACGTCTATCCCAATCGAAGCGAGGCCATCAGGGCGGGTATCGAGGCCGTGATCGAGCGCCACGAGCCGTTCGACGGCGACGATCGACTGGACTGCGACGACCGACCCTGAGACAGCGATCGACGCTGAGACGGCGACCGACCCTGAGACAGCGACCGAGCCCGTTAGCGCGGTTCAGTTTGTACACACCCACCGATCGTGTCACCGCAGTCGCGAGTTCCCGTTTTCCGTCGCGACCGCGACCAGACGATTCCGTCCATCGCTTCGCCCGTGCAGAGGTGGACTTCTATCCAACCACAAAGACGCGTTCCAACGATGAGTGCGACACGGATTCACCTTCACTATTGTACCGATTAGCTCCCGGAGGATCCAATTCGCTTCCCTTCGAATCATCCGGGGAAATGCGGGACCCGTCTTAGAACCACGATACAATTCGCCGAATAGACCGCACCGCGGTTGCGGCCGGCCGAACGACGGTAGTCCGTACGAGTACTCGCCTGTGTCCGCTTCTCGCGATCCACGATGCGACGGGAGGGCTCGTCGCATAATACGTCCTGATGAACAGGTCGCCAAACCGGGTGCCTTTGAGGGTACGATCTCTGAACGAGCGAAGTTCTTCTACTTGCTCGTGATCGGGGGTTCCGCACGCTGCGGTGGCGATGAAACACCCTTCATCTGTCGTGAATGAATGCGAGCCTGCTCGGGCCGCCCGCCCATCAACAGTAGCCACAGCACGGAATCGATACTCGGTACCCGGGTCGAGATCGGTGATCGTTGCGTCGAACGTCCCTGTCGCGTCGCGTCCCTGCTCTTCAGTACGGTTGTCTACCGTTTCACCTACTTCGCCCCACTCGAAATAGGTGGATACGTTCTCCCCGCCGTCTAATTCGGCGAGTTCGCCGTTGAGCGTGGCCGCGGTGTGATCGATCTCGATGGCGTCACGAGTTTCGACACGGAGGGCTCCGACACCCTGCCAGCCTGAGTGGTGTCCAAGTGTCCCCGACAAGACCCGCGAACCCACACTTGAGCCAGCAATCTTTCCATCTACTACGTACAGACCATCGTGACTCCCCACGAAGACGGTCCCGTCGACCACCGTTGGCGATGATCGAATCCTGTCACCGGTTTCGAAGGTCCACCGTTCCTCGCCCGTCTCGGCGTCGATTGCGTACAATTTGTTGTAATAACTCCCGACGAAGACAGTCTGCCCTGCCACCGTCGGCGAGGATTCGACGCGACCATCCGTGTTGAAGCGCCACTGTTCGTCGCCGGTCACTGCGTCTAGTGCGTACAGGGTTTCATCGTCACTTCCAACGAAGACGGTGCCATCGACGACCGTCGGCGACGAGTCGACGTCGTCATCGGTTTCGAAGCGCCACTGTTCTGCGCCCGTCTCGGCGTCCACTGCATACAGGTTGTAATCGGTACTCCCGACGAAGACGGTTCCGTCGACGACCGTTGGGGACGAGTCGACGTAGTAGTACGACCCGTCGTTGTACCCTGTTTCGAAGTGCCACTGTTTCTCTCCTGTCTCGGCGTCTAGTGCGTACAGATTCGAGTCCCGACTCCCGACGAAGACGGTGCCGCCGACGACCGTCGGCGACGATGAGACGTAGCCGTTGGTTTCGAAGCGCCACTGTTCCACGCCCGTCTCAGCCTCTACCGCGTACAGATTGTCATCGGAACTCCCGATGAAGACGGTTCCATCGGCTACCGTGGGCGACGACGTGATCTGAATCCCAGTCTCGAAGCGCCACAGCTCGTTGCCCGTTTCCGCATCCACGGCGTACAGATTCGCGTCGTCGCTTCCGACGAAGACGGTGCCATCCATCACCGTCGGCGACGATCGAACACTGTCACCGGTTTCGAAGTGCCACTGTTCCTCCCCTGTCTCGGCGTCTATCGCGTACAGATTCGCGTCCCAACTCCCCACGAAGGCGGTGCCACCGAGTATCGTCGGCGCAGCGGTGACGGTGCCATATGTGTTGAAGTGCCACAGTTCGTCACCACCGGTGGTCTGTGTCGCCTGCGTAGAGCGGACGCCGACTACCGACGCGATGCCGGCCCCCGCGCTCACCAACACACGACGTCGGATCGTCCCTCGCTCAGTCGAAACTGCCGATGTGGACGTCGCTTCGGACCCGCTCGGATCGGTGGTGCGAGATCTCCAATGGGGTGATCGCATCGTCCTGGTATCCCAACCGACCTGCAATAAAACTTCGTTAGGGATGGTAATATCAATACTCCCCGATTACAGTCCTACTCCATAGGTGATCCACTATTCGACGACCGCACGGCGAATTCCTATTTGGGTTGGGCGACCCTCCGTACAGAAGGCAAATCTGGTTTGGCGTACGTTTCGCACTGTTATATTTCACGGAATATTCTGACCGGATATTTGTCCGACAACGGAGGTCCACAGAACCAATCTTCCAAAACGACCCTGTCCTCGATTCGGTGCCGACGAATTGCATCGCCCGGTATCTCTCGTTCGTCCGAAATACGATGCCATACGAGTCAGGATACCTAAAATCATAATAGTTTCCAGTAGATATAATACGCTGTAGCCCATCGCTCCGCGTGGAAGCCACTGGCTCCGGGGTTCCGGAGTCGGCAGAAATGCCCCGGGTGTTAGAGCACCCGAGACGTGGCTTCCGAAACCCGACCGAGGGTTTTACGCAAGCCATGACACGCTACACACCAGACGACCATAAATCCCGTGCACAGCCCGCCTACCGCCAGGATGCGAAGAGCATCGCGTCCCTCCCACCGAGCGTTCAGCGCCGGACCACCCAGCGCCGGAACATCCCGCGCCGGAACACCCAGCGCCGGACCACCCAGCGATGGAGCGCCCCGCGCCGGAGCACCCCGCGCCGGAGCACCCCGCGCCAGCCCGCTTCGCGCTTCGATCCACTCCCGGTCCCGCCGATCCACGCGGCCACACCCGGTTCGTCCGGAGAGTCGCTCCGCGTCGACGTCGAGCGACCGATCGACCCGAACCGCATCGGTGTCGTGCCGCGCGAGCGGTACCCGCCGTGCCCGCACTGCGACGAGCCCGTGATCACGATCCGGACGCTCGGACCGCACCTGCACACGGCCGATCCGTGCGGCTGTCCGCTGGCGGCCGACGTCGTCGCCACCATGCTCGGCGGGGCGAACCGATGACCGACGCTCCCGATCCGGACGACTGTCCGTTCCCGCCGTGCCCACGCTGTGAGACACCCGTCGTCAGCGTCACGTCGTCCGGCCCGCACACCCACACTGCCAGTCCCTGCGGCTGCTGGCTGTCACTCGCGGCGGTTCAGGCGTTGCGGGGGTAGCGTCCATACGGGACGCATCCCGGTGCGTGACGTCACTCCGGACGGGGACGTCGCGCCGCCCAGGAGGGCTTCCGCATCCGCCCTACAGTCTCCGGAGAGCCCCATCCGTACCCAGCGTCTCCGGAGAGCCGCATCCGAACCTACCGCTGCTTCGGCCGCGTTCGCCGAGGCGTGCCCTTTTCCCGCTCAGGGCCCTCCATTCATCCATGCAATCACCCGGAGCGACGGACGACCGAGGAACCGTAGTGTCCGGTCAGACGGTCCGACACGGACCCGGCGTCACCGCGAACCGAGCCTTTCCGACGGACGCCTACCCGAGCAGTCTCGACCCGTTCGTCCTCTTCGAGCGCTTTTCCATCGAACCGGGACGGGGGTTTCCGATGCACCGCCACGAGGGGTTCGAGATCGTCACGTACATGCTCGGTGGCGGGATGGATCACGCCGACTCGCTCGGTGTCGAGCACACCGCGTCCGCGAACGAGGCGATGCACATCACAGCGGGTGCCGGTATCGAGCACTCCGAGTTTCCCGCCGACGACGCCGCCTGTAACGGATTGCAGCTCTGGATCAACCTTCCCCGTGAGGCGAAGACGGCCGATCCGGACTACGCGGACGCGACTGCGGACGACCTTCCGACGGAAACACTCGACGGCGCGACGGTGACGACCGTCGTCGGCGAGGGGTCGCCGCTCGAACCACGGACGCCGATGCAGTACGTAGACGTCCGCGTCACCGACGCCTGGACGTGGTCTCCAGACGACGGGTGGGCCGGCTTCGTCTACGGAATCGACGGGAGCGGGCGGATCGTCGACACCGGCAGTGGACGCGATGGCGCCGACAGGTCTGGCCCCGACGACGCAGCCGCGTTCGGTGCGGGCGACGTGCGGCCGATCACGGACGGGAGTGCCGTCGAACTCCGGAGCGATGGGACGATGCGCGTCGTCGCGGTCGCCGGGCGGCCACACGACGAACCGATCAGACTTCGCGGCCCGGTCGTGCGGTAGGGGACCCGCTCGTTCGGTTCGCCGGTCGAGCTGGTGGGAGAACAGCGCCGCGGGTTCGCGTCGTCGACGACGGACCGTCGCTACAACATCGTCTTTTCGGGGTGCTCGCGGCGACGCACCTTGTCCGCGAGTTCCGACCGATCGTAGACGTCGTTCGTCACCTTCTCCTGGCACACCGGGCAGAGCGCGATCAGGTTCGTCCGGACGTTCGCACCCCCGTCGGATCGGGGCGTGACGTGCTCGACGTCGAGCGCATCGGAGTCCGTGCGACAGAATTCGCAGTGTCCTTCGGCGCGGTCCTCGACGACTTCGCGACGGAGTGGATCCGGAACCGGTGGCGGTGCGGGCTCGGCCTCGTTCGGCGAGCGACGCTCGGTGACCACCTGCCAGCCCAGGCCGATTCCACCGACGACCGAGAGGACGACGAGCCCACCCCAGACGGCCGACAGCGGAAGGCCGCCGGGACCGGCCAGGAGGCCGCCGACGCCGACGACGAAGCCGGTCGTCGTGACGGCGAGCAGCGCGAGCCGATCCCGATCCCCCTCTTCAATTTTAACACCTTCGACCATAGGTGCATCTGAGCACCATTAGATAATAAATGTGGTGTGTATACTTTAGTAACTAAATCTAAACTCGGCATCACGTTTCGGTCGGGGAACGCTCTGGGCGCCGGTCGCGTTCCCCGAACGCCTCCCGCCGAGGCCTCGGCTCCCTGGCGCGAGGTCGAACACCCTTCTACACGCTGGCCGTCCGCTTCTGTGCAATCGAATCGCCGGCCTGGACCCTCTACGGCGTCTGGCGCGGCACGGACGAACGCGACTGGCAATGCGAACGCGTCCGCGTCGATGCGCGGAGTCCACGGCTCGAATCGTGCGACACACTCGAGTGATCGGTCGTCGACGCGTGCCGAGTTCGTCGCCCGGAACAGATCTCGACTGCTGGCTGCGGAGTGCGACCGCCGAACGGGACCGGGATCACTTCGTCGTCACGGCCGCACCTTTCGTCGCTGGTGGCGGATGTAAGCCGGACGATTTTCACCGCGGCCGTCGTCCGACGGCCATGGGTGATCGCAGGCTTCGGACCGCTCGCCGTCTAGCACCACCTCGGCCAGGGTCGCGTCGGCCGACGCCGCGTTTCCCGTCCCCGACGATCCCCACTCGATGACTGACAGAAACGCTCTCCTCCGGCGTGAGCGATCGAACGCGGCGATCGGGTGGGTGATCGTCATCGGACTGGGACTCGCGGCCGTCGCCACCCTCGTTCGCGGGGCCGTCCTCTGGACGTCGCTGACCGCGACGATCGTCGCACTCGCGGTGCTCCCCGCGTTCCGGAGGCGGACGCCCTTCGTCCTCCCGCCCTGGGAGGTGTTGCTCGTCGCGGCCGTCCCCGTCTGGGTGCGGCTGTTCGGCGCGTTCCCGATCGCGGGGTTTCTCACAGTGGCGGCCATCGCCCTCCTCGTCACGGTCGAACTCGACGCGTACACGCCGGTCGAGATGACGCCGCGGTTCGCCGCCGGATTCGTCGTCGTGACGACGATGGCCGTCGCGGGACTGTGGGTGATCGCCCAGTGGGTCTCCGACGCGGCGGTCGGGACCGCGTTTCTCACGTCGGTCGAGGAAGTGATGTGGGATCTCGTCTTCGCGACCGCCTTCGGCGGCCTCTTCGGTGTCTTCTTCGTCGTCTACGTGTCGCGGCGGGACGACGCCAGTCTCGACGGGTCGGGTGAGGCGTCGTGACGACCGTCGCGATTCTCGCCCTGCCGGATCGACGGGTCTGGCAACTCGTCCGCCTCGCGCAGGCCGCCCTGGTACTCGTCGTCGGCTACGCCGTCGTCACGACGAACGCGACACTCGTCGTCAACGCCGCCATTCCGCTCGCGATCACTGCCCTCCCGGCGCTCGTTCGCCGCGTGTACGGCCACAGAACGGGCGCCGGTCTGGCGCTGTGGATCTCGACGGCCGCGCTCCTCCACGCAGTCGGCGCGCTCGGTCCCTACACCATGTTCGGCTGGTACGACTCGCTCACGCACACCGTCTCGGCGACGCTGGTGGCTGGCGCGGGATACGCTATCGTCGACGCGATCGACCGTTCCGGGACGTCCGTGGACCTCCCCGGCGAGTTCCGCGTCGTGTTCATCCTGCTCTTCGTTCTCGCGTTCGGCGTCCTCTGGGAGATCGCGGAGTTCGCCTCCGCCGGACTCGCGAGCCTCGTCGGTGGAGAGGCCGTCCTCGCCCAGTACGGTACGGACGACATCGTCTTCGATCTCGTCTACAACGCACTCGGCGCCGTTCTGGTCGCGCTCTGGGGGACCGGTTACTTCGACGGCGTGTCGGCCCTCCTCCGGCGGAGCGCCGACGACTGAATTCGGTTCGCCGTGACCGGATCCGACAAGACGCTGGTGCCCGCAGCGTTCGCACCGGTGACCGAGGCGTTCGTGCCTGTGCCCGCAGCGTTCGCACCGGTGACCGAGGCGTTCGTGCCTGTGCCTGCGATGTTCGCACCGGTGACCGAGGCGTTCGAACGGACGCGCGTGTCGGGACGACCCGCCGCCTTCATCAGCCCGGCGTTCCTCTCACCCGGCGTGAACACTCGGCAGCGTCTCGCCATCGCGTTCGGCATCGTCGGCCTCTCCGCGGTGGTGTCCGTCGCGGCCGCACCGGCGCTCCCGGAGCGACTCGTCACGCACTGGAACGCGGCGGGCACCCCCGACGGGTCGATGGACAAGTGGCCCGCGCTGGCGTCGACCCCGGCGCTCGCGACTGTCGTCGTCGCGCTGCTCGCCGTCGTGCCCCGCATCGATCCGCTCGGTGACACCGTCGCGTCGGTTCGCCCGGCGTACGACTGGTTCGTCGTCGGGTTCGCCGGGTTCCTCGCCGTCGTACACGGCGGCGTGATCGCGTACAACCTCGGGTACGCGTTCGACGTCACGCTCGCGCTCCTCGGTGCCGCCGCCTGCCTGTTCTACGGAGTCGGTGTCCTGCTCGGGCGGGTCGAGCGGAATTGGTTCGTCGGCGTCCGGACGCCGTGGACGCTCGCGAGCGACGAGGTGTGGGACCGGACGCACGACCTGGCGAGTCACCTGTTCAAACTCTCGGCGGTGATCGCCGCGATCGGGCTCGGGTTCGACGAGTACGCCGTCTACTTCCTCCTCGGTCCGGTGGTCGTCACTGCCATCGGTTCCGTCGGCTACTCGTACTACCTGTACGAGCGGTTGGCCACCGACGCGACGACGAGTGGCGGGTGATCTCGCCACCGTAGGCGGTTGCCGGTCGGCGTCGCCCGCAGGTCCATGTCTCGCACGCACGACGCATATCGGCGTGCCGACGGCGCACGGCCGATCCGACGACTCCCAACAAATCGGCCGAAACCTGATACGTCACGTGTGAGTACGATGGCGTGATGCGTACCCCCACGAACGAGCGGGCCGTCTCCGAGGTCGAATTTCACCTCTCTGAGGCGTCGTATCCGTTCGTCGAGCTGTCGGCGGTGGCCGACTGTCACGTCGAACTCACGACGATGATCGAACGCGACGACGACCGCTACGCCGAGTTCGTGAACGTCACCGGCGCGGATCCGGTTCAGATCGAATCCGTCGCGGGTGAGACCGATACCGTGGATGCGACCTTCCTCCACCGGACCGACGACAGGTGCCTGTTCGAATTCCTGGTCTCCGGAAACTGCCCGGCGTACCGTCTCGCCGCCCTCGGCGCGCTTCCACGAACGGTTGAAGGTGTCGACGGTGAGGGATGTATCGTCGCCGAAATCCCCCGAACGTACGACGACGCGGCGATCGTCGAACGGTTCCTGGCCGAGATTCCGGAGGCCGACCTCGTGACGAAGCGGACCAAATCGTCCGTCGATCCGCTCCTGCCCGGATCTGCGATTCGCCAGGCCTTCGAGACGAACCTGACGGAACGTCAGCGCGAAGTTCTGGAGACCGCCTACGAGGCCGGCTACTACGACTGGCCCCGCGAGTGTACGGGTGAGGCTGTCGCACGACGCCTCGACGTCTCGTCGGCCGCGTTCTCGGAGACCATCCACGCCGCCGAACGGAACCTCCTCGCCACGCTGTTCGAGGACGACCCCGGGGACCGGTCGGAGTAGGCGATTACTGTGGGAGACGACAGTCTTCGGAGACCGACTCGGACAGTGCGTCTTCGGCTGCCGTATCCACGAGCGCCGCCGAAGACCGACGGCTCCTCGATGGCCGCTGTGAGCACCGTCGACGCACCGTCTCAGAGGGTTTCAGGCCGGAAGTGGGCCGGGCCCGCGCTGTCGGGGTACTGGGCGTGCTCGCCCTCGTCAGTTGACTCTGGATACGGTGGTGCGGCCGTCGGCGGAGATGGTGACGTCACACCCGTTGAACCGGAACGAGATGGTGCCCGCGGATCCGCCGTCCGCGCCGGTTCGCCGTTCGAACAGGCGATTCAGTGCGTCAGGGTCGATCGTATCGTACAGCGGTTGTAGCGTGGCGGGATCGGTGTTCGTCACCGCGGAAACTCCTCTGACGACGCTGTGAGCGGGCGTCTCCCCGCGTTCACGAGTGATCGTGACGGTTGCGGTCGACGATCCGTCTGGGTCCCGTCGACGACGGTCGGTCGGATCGGCGCCGGAGGCAAAACCGTCCCGTTCGGCCGGATCTGCGTCGGGCATCGATTCGGCGCCGTCCGTGGGGGAAGAGTCGTTCCGGTTAGCCATAGGACCACGTAGCGTTGTCGCTAGAACCAGCGGGCGCCTCTTCTGTTGCGTCCCTCGATATCGAGGGTACGCGCGACCGGACAGGCGTCGGCCGCGCCCATCGTCAGAGGTCGATGTGCGACGAGAATACCGCGTCGTAGACCTTTTGCTGTGCTTTCCGCAGGTGCTGGTGGAACGTCGCGGGAGCGATGTCGAGCGACTCGGCGACCGCCTCCCCCGACCGATTCCGGGGCCACTGGAAGTACCCTGCGTGGTAGGCCGTCTCGAGCGTCGTCCGCTGGCGCTCGGTCAGTTCTTCGACGGGAGACAACACCGGGCCGGGGTCGACCTCCGCGCGAGTGCGTTGTCGCCGACGGATCAACTCCGCCTCGGGGTACGCCTCCTCGACGGCCTCGATGGCCCGGTGGACGTCGACGGTCGGTGAGAGCAGTATGGCGAGCCTGAGATCACCCGCTTCGATGGTGACGTGATCCACGGTGCCGCCGAGCGACGCGACCGTGGACAGAACCGGCGGGTCCGTGAGTTCGACTTCGAACTCGATCGGATCGCCGCCGTCGGACACCGAGATCGACCGCCAGTGGGGGAGTGCGTCGGTCGCGGCTCGAACCGTCTCGATGGCGTCGGGGGTCACGGTTCCGAAGACCGTGAACGCGTTCGCTCCGGTCGGGACCGCGTGATCGAGCGTGATGGTCCCCGCCGTTCCACCGGGAATGTCGAGCGCCTCGAAGACGTCCTGCATCGAAAACGCCAGTTCGACGACCTCCTCGCTCATGAGCGCCTGTTTGCGCTCGGCCGCCGCAATGGCGTGGCCGACGATCTCGCCCAGCCGGGAGACGAGTTCTCGCTCTCGCCCTTCGAACGCTCGCGGTCGGCCGGCGTAGACGTTGAGGACGCCGTATACGGTCTCTTCGTGGGTTATTGGGATCGCCGCGGACGACCGAATGTCGTAGTCCGTCGCGTGAGACTGCCAGGGCGTGTCCTGCCACTCCATCTCCACGTCCCGGGTCGTCTGGACCTCCCCGGTCGCGAACGCCTGGCCGGTCGGTCCCCGGCTGTGGCGATCCTCGGGATCCACCGAGATCGTCGTGTCGTCGAGGTAGCCGTCGACGCCGGCTTCGGTCCGCGCCGAGACGGTCTGGGTCGAGGGATCTACCTCGGCGATCCAGGCGAACTGGTACGAATTCGCCCTGGCGAGTCGGCGACAGACCGTCTCCTCGATCTCCTCGCGGGTGGACTGGGTGATGACCGCCTCGGTCACGTCACTGACGACCTCGTGGAGGCTGTTCGACGCCGCGAGCTGTTCGCGCTGTCGTTCGAGCGCGCGTTCGCGCTCCTTTCGGTCCGTGACGTCGCGGACGACGCCGACGCGACCGATCTCGTCGTCGACGTCGAACAGGGTGAAACGACTGTCGACGACGATCGACGACCCGTCGCGACGATGGATGTTCTCTTCGATAGCGGCGATCGAGATGTCCCCCGCTTCGAGCGCAGCGCGTCGCTCTCTCGCGATCTCGTGGAACGCCTCGCCGAAGATCGTTTCCGCGTGCGCCCCGAGGAGCGTGGCGCGGTCGTACCCGGTCATCTCACAGAGCCCGTCGTTTACGAGCTCGAAGCGGTCGTCGCCGTCCAGCACGTAGATGCCGTCGTCGACCGTTTCGACTATCCGCTGGTACCGTTCGAGCGCGTGTTCGCGCTCCTTTCGGTCCGTGACGTCGCGGACGACGCCGATGCGCTCGTAGCCGTCGTCGGTGTCCATGATGGCGAACGAGGCCTCGCCGATGCGCGATAGATCGCCGAACTCGGCTTCGAGCGACGCACTCTCGCGGTCGCCGCTGACGAGCGAGGCTTCGAGTTCCTTCGCCGCCTCGATGAGCGATTCGTCGTCGATGACGGCCGAGACCGCCGCCCCTTCGAGTTCGTCCCGGGAGTGACCCGTCATCGACGCGTAGGTGTCGTTGACCAGGGTGAAGCGCCCGTCCTCGTCGACGACGTAGATACCGTCGTTGACCGCCTCGACGATGGTCTCGTAGCGTTCGAGTTCGCGCTCACGCGCCTTCCTGTCGGAGATGTCGCGGAAGTATACCGAGAGACCGGTTTCCGACGGGTAGGCGACCTCGCGGACCCAGCCGTCGAACGGTTCGTAGTACCCTTCGACCGATTGCGGTTCCTGATCTTCCATCGCGTTCCGGAAGACGGCTTCGAACTCCGTTCCCTCGAGTCCCGGGAACGCAGACCAGAGCGACTCGCCGACGATCGTCTCCGGGTCGGCGCCGATCGCCGCGGCCGTGGTCTCGTTGACGAAGGTCAGCGTCCACTCTTCGTCGACGGCGAAGACGCCGTCGTCGATCCGTTCGAACACGGCGTCGAGTTCGGCCCGGAGTTCGTCGCGCTCTCGCGAGAGCCGCCGTTCGGCCCGTTTGATGTCGGTGACGTCCTTTCCGGCGACGACGACAGCCGGGTCGTCGTCGGTCGGCAACGGTGCTGCGGTGACCGACACCCAGCGTCGCTCGCCGTCCGGCCGTTCGTGTCGAACCTGCCAGTCGTCGATCCGTTCTCCCGTCTCGACGACGTGCGTGATCGGGTGCGTCGCGGCCGTGATCGTCTCGCCGTCTGCGTCGTCGACGTCGACGTCGCTTACGGTCTCGATCGAGCCGTCGTCCAGTCCGAACTGCCGTTTCGCCCGAGCGTTCGTCCGCTGGATTTCACCGTCGGCGTCGACGACGCCGAGACTGACCGGCGCCGTCTCCAGGAGTTGCTCGCTGAGGTCTCGCTCCCGGCGCAGCTGTCGTTCGTACTCCCGTCGTTCGGTCATGTCCCGCGTCACCTTCGCGTAGCCGTCGAGTTCGCCGTCGTCGTAGATCGCGCTCAAGGACACGTTCGCCCAGAAGCGCTCGCCGTCGGCGCGACGGCGCCAGCCCTCGTTCTGGATCGATCCAGCCTCGGCGGCCGCGGCGAGGTTCTGCGCCGGGACGTTCGCCTCCCGATCCGCGTCGGTGTAGAACGTCGAGACGTGCCGACCGACGATCTCGTCGGCCTCGTACCCCTTGATCCGTTCGGCGCCCGGATTCCAGGTCTGTACGTAGCCGTCGGCGTCGAGGAGGAAGATCGCGTACTCCGAGACGGCGTCGACGAGCGAGTCGAACTGTGTTCGGTCGGCATCCTCGACCACCGCTGGTCGCCACCACACGCGAGCGTTCGCGCCGACTTTCTTCGTCCGAAGGCGGTCACGGTCGGCCAGGCGCTCGAGCCGAGCGTAGGTACTCCGTCGCCCAAGATCGAGTTCGTCGGCAACGTCCGGCGTCGTCCGCGGCTCGCCCGATTCGGTGAACACGGCGAGCGTCTCCCGGAGTGCGTCCGTGAGTCCGTTGGCACCCATTGACGTGGGTACACTACGCACAGGCATCAGGGTTCCGTCGATGGAGTCTCCGACGACGACACGGTTGCTCGGCGGCCGATCGAACGACAGCGGTTCGAACTATCCGTGACGGATACGTTTCCAAACGCGACGCTCACGACCGAATTCGCTAGATACGTCTAGGTCGGGTTTAGTGGGGATGGGTCCGATCGATCGGGTCGGACGAGCACCGTCTCCACGACACGATATCCCATGTCCCGAAAACAGACCAATCCACCGACCGACGACGCACAGGCCCACTTCGAACGGGGAGCGGCGCACGACCTCCTTGCCGCGGAGCGACGCCGGCAGGCGGTAGTCGTGCTCGACCGTGTCTCCGGACCGATCCGTCTCCGCGAACTGGCCGCCGCGATCGCCACCCAGGCCGCGGGGCGTGCGGCCGTCGACCCCGGGGACGTCGCGCAGATCGTCATCGAACTCCACCACTCGCACCTTCCCCGACTCGCGGACGCGAACGTCCTCACGTACGATCGATCGACCGGACGGATCGAACCCGACGAACGGGCCATCGCCCGGGTACTCGATGCGTGAGTTCACTCCCGAACGAGCCGCCGACGGAGGACGAACCGGGCGGGACTCGGTGCGTCGGTTACCGCGAGTGAGCTCTGCCCCGCCTCGACGACCAGCGTCTAGACTCGGCTCCTGCGATCGAGGCTGATCGACTGACGATACGCGGCAACTGGGCAGAGCGGACCCGACCGCGTTGTCTGTACCCGGTCAGAGCTTCGACCGTAGCTGTCGGGAGATCACTTCGTCGTCGAGGAGCGAGTCGGGTCCCGACAGGTGGACGATCGGACAATTTTCGATACGAATCCACTGGTCGGTTCCGTCGCCGGTCACCATCGCGGTTCGGCGCGTTCGCGGGAGGCCGTTCGGTCGGCGTTCGTCGGTCGACTCGCGGACGGTCGCCACGTCGACCGGTTCGGTGATCGGCTCCGAGACGTCGAGGTCGTATCGCGACAGCGACGGGTCGAGTTCTTGGAGGGTTTCGCGGTACCGACAGGCGGCCGCACAGGCGCGCTCCGCCGCTTCGTGAGAGTCGAATCTGGCGTCCGTGACCGGTTCGGGGACGACGCCGGTCTGGACGCACGCGACGACGAAGTGGCCGTCGGCGACCGAGAGGTCTTCGATCCGTTGGCGGGCGTCCCGGAGCGTCGTCGCGCGCGCGGCGTCGCCGTCGGTCGACGAGTCTGAATCGGCCATCGTTAGTGGTCTCCGGCGACGATATCGGCCACCGACTGGCGATCGAACAGGTCCTTCTCGACGCCGTAGAGCTGTCGAGCCGCCCGTTCGGTCACCACGAGATTGGTGATCGGGCCCTGATAGAGCGGCCCGCCGCGGTAGACGTCGCCGTTCTGGACCGCGGTGAGCTTCCTCGCGGTCGTGTCGGACTCCAGGGCGGCGACGATCGTCTTCCGGAACTCGTCTGCCGTCTTCGCCTCGTTGCCGCGGAACAGGAGGACGTCGGGGTCGATGTCGAGCAACGTCTCGTAGCCGACCGCGCCACGGGAGCTGTGGAAGTCCCTGACGTCCGTCTCGGCGAACGCGTCGACGACGCCCAGATCGCGCCACTGTTTGAAGCTCGTCCCCTCGTCGATGAGATACGGCGAGAACTCGCCCATGTTCGCTTCGGTCCCCCACATGACCGCGACGCTCGGGCGCTCGTTCCGGGCTGGAACGACGTCTGACAGCGTCGTCTGGAACTCGTCGTGGAGCGACGCGATGGCCTCGTAGCGCTCTCGCTGCTGGAACACCTCGGCCAGCTTCTCGAACGCCTCGTACAGCGAGAGATACTCGTAGTCGTGCCAGTCGTAGCCTCTGGAGAAGATACTGTTCGCGAAGAAGGGCGTGCCCGTCTTCTCGATCAGGTCGATGTCACTCTGCTCCCAGCTGGAGGTTCGGCCGAGGATAAAGTTCGGGTCGTTGACGAACACGTCGACGTCCTCGGCCAGCCCCATGAACTTCTCCGGCGTCAGCTCGCCCTCCCAGAGGGACGTCATGTCGCTCTTGTCGACGCTCACACCGGGAATCTCGTCGTAATACTGGGTGTGATAGCGCGAGGCGAGGTACACCGCTTCGGGTGGCGACTGTCCCAACGCGATCCCCATGTCCGCCCAGCTCCCGTTGTTCGCCGCCCACGCTTCGGGGACGGCGTCGAACTCGACCGCGCCGACCGGCGGCATCGAGACGCTGTACGAGCCACTGCTCTCGTCTTCGTCGGTGCCCGAACTACCGTCTCCAGCTGCGCCGTCGTCGTTCGTACTTCCGTTTTCAGCTGCGTCGTCATTTGGACTCTCGCCCTCGTCACCTTCCGAAAGACAACCCGCCAGCGCACTCACGCCCGCAGCGGCAGCTCCCGTTCGGATGACGGATCGTCTGGTCAACCGCGAATCGTCGGTCATCGGTTTTAGGTTGGCCTAAATTTACAAAAACGTTCCGAAAGTGCCCGGTTCGCTTCAGAATCGTGCGGATCGGCCGGGAACCGATTCTCGACGGTCGCTCATCGATCTGGCAACGCCCTTCTCGGCAGTACCTGCAGGTCCGGTTCCGTCCTGACCGTCGCCTCGACGCCGAAGACGTCTGCGAGGAGTTCTTCGGTGACGACCTCGTCGGGCGGCCCCCAGTCGTACAGCTCGCCGTCACACATTGCGATCAGGTAATCGGCGAACCGGGCCGCTTGCGAGATGTCGTGGAGGATGATTGCCACGGTGACACCCTGCTCTTCGTTCAACTGGCGGATGGTCTCGAGGACGCGGAACTGGTGGTGGACGTCCAGGAAGGTGGTCGGTTCGTCTAGCAGGAGGACGTCGGTCTCCTGGGCGAGAACCATCGCGATCCAGGCGAGTTGCTTCTGCCCGCCGCTCAGCTGACCGAGTTCGACATCCCGCAACGCTTCGATACCGGTGAGGTCGAACGCGCGGTCGACCGCCCGGTGGTCCGCCTCGGTGACGCCCTCGACGAAGCCTCGGTACGGGTACCGGCCGTGGAAGACGAGGTCTTCGACGGTGATCGAACCCAGCGAGTCGTTCTCCTGGGAGAGGACGCCGAGTTCGCGCGCCAGTTCCTTCCGGCCGAACGACTCGAGTTCCTCCCCGTGTATCGTGACGACGCCTCGCGCCGGGTCGAGGTGGTTCGAGAGCGCTTTCAGCAGCGTGGACTTCCCGCTGCCGTTCGGCCCGACGAGTGCGGTCACGGCCCCTTCCGGGACGTCGAGGCGGGCGCACTCGACGACCGGTTCGTCGCTCGTCGGGTACCGCAGCGCGAGATCCTCGCCGATCAGCGCACTCCGGACGCCGACGCCGTCCCCGTCGGTGAGCCGCTCCGAGTCGCCTGTCGAGTCGTCCGGCTCGGTGGATCGTCGGTCGCGATCGGTCGAGAGGGCGTCGGTCGAGTGTCGTGGTCCGGGCATCAGAGCTCACCCATCGATTGGCGCGTCCGCATCAGGTAGAGGAAGTACGGGCCACCGACGAGGCCCGTCACGACGCCGACGGGGAGCTGTATTCCGGGAATCGCGAGTCGCGCTCCGACGTCGGCGACGACCATCAGCGCGGGGCCGCCGAACAGACAGCCGACGAGCAGG